>JBBRHF010000042.1:0-25185 GCA_038223055.1 Actinomycetes bacterium
AAACTACGCATCAAGGTCTCCGGCTGCATGCGGACCCTCACCGGCGCCCAGGAGTTCGCCGCGATCCGCTCCTACACCGCCACCGCCACCCGCCACGGCCAGAACATGCTCGGCGTCCTCATCGACGCCGCCGACAGCCACACCTGGATCCCCGCCACCTGAGCACCGACCCACCGCAGCCGAGGCCTCGCGCCCCCGGCCAATTCCGCATGCCCGACGGCGCAGACCTATCCAGTTACCTTCGCCGAAGGCGCATACGGCCCGACGATCCGCCTCATCCTCCACACCGAGAATGGGTGTCACCTGGATGTGGACGATCATTGATGACCTTGCCGAATCAGCGGTCGTAACCTTGGTCGTAACCAGGCCTACTCCCACTCGATCGTCCCCGGCGGCTTGGAGGTGACGTCGAGGGCGACCCGGTTGACCTCGCGCACCTCGTTGGTGATGCGGGTCGAGATCGTCGCCAGCACGTCGTACGGCACCCGGGTCCAGTCGGCGGTCATCGCGTCCTCCGAGGACACCGGTCGCAGCACCACGGGGTGGCCGTAGGTGCGCCCGTCACCTTGCACGCCGACCGAGCGCACATCCCCCAGCAGCACCACAGGGCACTGCCAGATCTCACGGTCCAGGCCAGCCCGGGTGAGCTCCTCCCGGGCGATCGCGTCGGCCTCACGCAAGATGTCGAGGCGCTCCTGTGTGACCTCACCGATAATGCGAATCCCCAACCCCGGCCCCGGAAAAGGCTGCCGCCACACGATCGCCTCGGGCAGCCCCAGCTCGAGGCCCACCTTCCGCACCTCGTCCTTGAACAGCGCCCGCAGCGGCTCCACCAACGCGAACGCCAAATCGGCGGGCAGCCCGCCGACGTTGTGGTGCGACTTGATCGTGGCCGTGCCGGAGCCCCCGCCGGACTCCACGACGTCGGGATAGAGCGTTCCCTGCACGAGGAAGTCGACCGACCCGCCCTGCGCACCGGCCTCGGCGACGACATCGAGTGCGGCCGCCTCGAAGACGCGGATAAACTCCCGGCCGATGATCTTGCGCTTCTCCTCCGGGTCAACGACTCCAGAAAGCGCCTCCAGGAACCGCTTCTGCGCGTCGACAACGACCAGCCTCACCCCCGTCGCCTCGACGTAGTCGTGCTCGACCTGCTCGGCCTCTCCCTTGCGCAGCAGGCCGTGGTCGACGAACACGCAGGTGAGCTGGTCGCCGACCGCGCGCGCCACGATGGCCGCCGCGACCGCCGAATCCACGCCGCCGGAGAGCCCGCACACGAGGCGCTTGTCTCCCACCTGTGCCCTGATCGCGGCCACCTGCTCGTCGATGACGTTGGTCGTGGTCCAGGTCGGGCGCGCGCGGGCGACCTCGAACAGGAAGTGCTCCAACACCTTCTGCCCGTGCTCGGTATGCAGCACCTCCGGGTGAAACTGCACGCCGGCCAGGCCCCGGTCGACGTCCTCGAACGCTGCAACGGGCGCGCCGCCGGTCACCGCGGTCACCTCGAAACCCGGCGGCGCTGCGGCCACCGCATCTCCGTGGCTCATCCACACCTGCTGTTCCAGCGGCAGGCCGCGGAACAACCGGCCCGGCGCAGTGACCGTCAGCGGTGTCCGGCCGAACTCGGCCAGCCCGGTGCGCGCCACCTCGCCGCCGAGCGCCCGCGCCATCGCCTGGAACCCGTAGCAGATGCCGAAGACCGCCACGCCGCCCTCGAACAGCGCCGGGTCGAGGGCAGGCGCGCCATCGACGTAGACCGAGGCCGGCCCACCGGACAGGATGATCGCCGCCGGTCGCCTGGCCAGCATCGAGGCCACCGGCATGCTGTGCGGCACGATCTCGCTGTAGACCCGCGCCTCACGGACCCGCCGCGCGATGAGCTGGGCATATTGCGCGCCGAAGTCGACGACCAGCACAGTGTCGTAGTCAGGCTTGCCGTGGCTGCTGTCCGCGCCAACTCGGATCTCGGGGATCTCGGTCAAGCCAACCCCTCCGCCGTACGCCGGTGAGGCCCCCGAGTATAGGGAGCCGACCCGACTCGCCGCCCGCCCGACTCGCCACCCCGCGCCGCCCGCTCCCCCCGCGCCGCCCCACACAACGTCCGAACAAGCGGGGCCCATGGACTCCGCATGTTCGGACGTTACGGCGGACCGGGACGCTACGGCTCCGCCAGGGGCAGGGCGGTGCGGCGGACTGGGTCAGCGCGGGAAACTCGGTGTAATCCGGGCACCCCGCGACGTACCGTGACGCAGGTGCGCCACCTCCCCTACGGCGACCCTGGCCGACCGGATCTCCGGTCCCCGGGCCGGTTCCTGCTGCGCACGGCCGCCCAGCAGTGGCGCACCCTCGCGGTCGGCACGGTCTACGGCATCGCGTGGATGGTGGCGCAGGCCCTGGTGCCGGCCGCCATCGGGCGCGGCCTGGACGCCGGGGTCGCCGGGCACGACCTTGGTGCAGCGCTGCGCTGGTCGCTCGTCGTGCTCGCCCTGGCTCTGGTCCAGGCGGTCGCCGGCGTGGCCCGCCACCGGGTCGCGGTGGACAACTGGCTGCGCGCGTCGTTCCGTTCGATGCAGCTTCTGGCGCGGCACTGCGCGCAGGTCGGGGTCGCCGTGCGCGCCAAACTACCGACCGGTGAGGTCGTCTCGGCGGCCACCAACGACGCTCTCTACATCGGGGGTGCCTTCGACATCTCCGCCCGGCTGGCCGGGGCGCTGGTCTCCTACATCGTGGTCGCTGTGTTGCTGCTGCGCACATCGGCCCCGCTGGGGGTCATCGTGCTGGTCGGCGTCCCCGCGATGCTGATCGCCCTTGGCCCGTTGCTGCGCCCATTGCAGCGCCGCCAGCGCCACCAGCGGGAGGTGGCCGGCAAGCTGACCGCTCTCGGGGCCGACACCGTCGCGGGCCTGCGGGTGCTGGGCGGCATCGGCGGCGAGCCCGCGTTTCTCGCCCGCTACGTCGCCAGGTCGGGCGAGTTGCGCGCAGCCGGGGTGCGGGTGGCCGGGTTGCAGGCCAGCCTGGACGCAGCACAGGTGCTGCTGCCCGGGGTCTTCCTCGTCGTCGTGACCTGGCTCGGCGCCCGGCTGGCGCTGCAGGGTCACCTGTCCCCCGGCGACATCGTGGCGTTCTACGGCTACGCCTTCTTCCTGGTGCTGCCGATCCGCACCGCGATCGAAGCCGCGGACAAGATCACCCGGTCGCTGGTCGGCGCCCGGCGGATCATCGGCGTCCTCGAGACCGTCCCGGAGATCGCCGAACCGGCCGACCCTGCGCCGACCCCGCTCCCCGGCGCCGTCCTCATCGACGCCCGATCCGGACTGACCGTGACGCCGGGCCGGCTGACCGGGCTGGTCGCCTCGGACCCGGACCAGACGGCGGCCATCGCGCACCGCCTGGGCCGGCTGGCCGACGACAAAGGCGACGCAGGCGACAAAGGCGACGCAGGCGATCAAGGCGACGCAGGCGATGGATACGACGCCGGCGATGAAGGCGGCGGCGGCGTGACCCTCGGCGGCACGCCGCTGCGACGGCTGCCGGTGGACGTCGTCCGCCGGCGCATCCTCGTCGCGGAGGCCGAGCCGCGGCTGTTCACGGGGGTGCTGCGCGATGAGCTCGACCCGTGGGACCGCACCCGCGGGGATGGCGACCTGCTCGCCGGGCTGCACGTTGCGGCCGCAGCGGACGTGCTCGACGCGCTGCCCGAGGGGCTGGGCTCGACCGTCGATGAGGGCGGTCGCAGCTTCTCCGGCGGCCAGCGCCAGCGGCTGGCGCTGGCCCGCGCTGTGCTCGCCGACCCCGAGATCCTGGTCCTGGTCGAGCCCACCAGCGCGGTGGATGCGCACACCGAGGCCGTGGTCGCGCGGCGGCTGCGCGGCGCACGCGAGGGCCGCGAGCGTACGACCGTGGTGACCAGCGCCAGCCCGCTGCTGCTGGACCGCTGCGACGTCGTGGCCTACGTCGAGCACGACCGGGTCGTCGCCACCGGAACCCACCGGGACCTGTTGCGCAGCAACGAGAACTACCGCGACACCGTGACCCGTGGGGAGGACCTGTGACCGGCCCGACCAGCCCGTCATCCCTGCTGCCGGTGGCCTCGGGCGCCCAGGTCCGGGCCAAGGCCCGCGAGCTGGCTGCCCGCCACTGCGGCCCGCTGACCCGGATGCTCGCGATGAACGCCCTAGCCGCGGGGGCCGCCGTCGCCGGCCCGCGGCTGCTCGGCGCCATGGTCCAAGGCGTCCGCGACGGCACGACGGCGGGGCACATCGACCGGCTGGCGCTGCTGCTGACCGGCTCCATCCTCGCCCAGACCGCGCTGACCTGGGGTGCCCGCCGGTCCTCCTTCGTGCTCGGCGAGACGGTGTTCGCCGAGCTACGCGAGGGATTTCTCGCCCGGGTGCTCTCGCTGCCACTGTCAACCGTGGAACGCGCCGGCACCGGCGACCTGGTCACCCGCAGCACCGGCGACGTCGAGGCGCTGGCCCGCACCGTGCGCTTCGCCGTACCCGAGGTGCTGGTCGCCCTGGTGACCGTGGCCCTGACCGTGGTGGCGGCATTCGCCACCGGGCCGCTTGTCGCGCTGCCCATGCTGGCGGGCGTTCCGCTGATCTCGGTGGGCACGTCGTGGTACCTTCACCGCGCGCCGGCGGGATACCTGCGCGAACGGGAATGCTATGCGGCTTTCAACGGCTCGCTCGCCGAGACCGTCGAGGGCGCCCGCACGGTCGAGGCGATGAGCCTGTCGGAGCGGCGCATCGAGCGCATGGAGGGCGAGATCGCGGCGGCGTATGCGGCCGAGCGCGTCACCCTTCGGCTGCGCTCGGTGTGGTTCCCGACAGTCGAGCTGGCCTACGCGCTGCCGGTCGCGGCCAGCCTGCTGTGGGGCGGCTGGCTGGTCACCGCCGGGCACGCGAGTCTCGCGCAGGTGACGGCGGTGACGCTGTACGCCGTGCAAATCGCGGACCCAGTCGACCGGCTGATCTCCTGGCTGGACGAGGTACAGATCGGGGCGACGGCGCTGTCGCGGATCCTCGGCGTCGGCCTGGTGCCCGACGACCGGGTAGCGACCGCCCAGACACCGGTCGACGAGCGCATCGGCGCCACCGGCGTACGGTTCGCCTACCGCCAGGGGCACGACGTCGTGCACGGGGTCGACCTGGACCTGCGGCCCGGTGAGCGGCTCGCCGTCGTCGGCCCGTCCGGCGCCGGCAAGTCGACGCTGGGCCGCCTCCTCGCGGGCGTCCATCCGCCGCGGACCGGCTCGGTCACCGTCGGCGGCGTGCCGCTGGTCGACCTGGCCCTGGACCGGCTGCGCGGGCACGTCGTGCTCGTCACCCAGGAGCATCACGTCTTCGTCGGCACGCTCGCCGAGAACCTGCTGCTGGCCCGCCCGGGTGCCACCGACGCCGAGCTGCGGTCCGCGCTGGGCGCCGTCGAGGCGCTGGGCTGGGCGGACGGGCTGCCCCGGGGGTTGGCGACCGAGCTCGGCTCCGGTGGCCACCCGATCACACCGGCTCAGGCCCAGCAGCTCGCGCTGGCCCGGCTGGTGCTGGCCGACCCGCACACCCTGGTCCTCGACGAGGCGACCTCGCTGCTCGACCCGCGGGCCGCGCGACACCTGGAGCGGTCGTTGGCCCGGGTGCTACGCGGGCGCACCGTCGTCGCGATCGCCCACCGGTTGCACACGGCCCACGACGCCGACCGCGTCGCCGTCGTCGAGGACGGGCGGATCAGCGAGCTCGGTTCGCACGATCAGCTGATGGCGGCCGGCGGCGCCTACGCGGCGTTGTGGACGTCCTGGCGCGAGGGTTCGACCGAACATACGGCCCCGGCGAACGCTCTCTAGCCCGAACTGCCTCGCCCTGCTCGCAGCGTCCGAACATGCGGAGTGCAGAGACTCCGCTTGTTCGGACGTTACGGGGCGGCTCGGAGGTGACGGGGGTGCTCGGAGGTGACGGGGCGGCTCGGAGGCTAGGACCGAGGGGCGAGAGCCTCGAAATGTACGTCGGTGAGGTCCACGGACGTCTCCCACAACGTCGTCGCGGCGTCGCCGTCGCGGGCGCGGGCGCTCATCCGCACCCGCTTGGGCAACCCACGCTGCTCGGCCGGGCCGCGCGGGCCGAAGAAGTCGCCGCCGCCGACGTCGGGCGCGGTCGCCGCATAAAGCTGGGGCAGGGCACCCAGGGCGGGTCGCTGGCCGACGATGCGGGTGAACACTCCCATCGCCGCAGCGCTGCCGTGGCTGCCGGTCATCCGCGCGCCCGTCGACTGCAGGTTGGTCGCCGCGAAGCCGGGGTGGGCCGCCACGCTGACCAGGGCGACGCCCGCCGCCGTGGCTCGGCGGTCGAGTTCGCGCATGAACAGCAGGTTGGCCAGCTTGGACTGCGCGTAGGCCGTCCACGGCTGGTAGCGCCGCCGCCCCATCAAGTCGGAGAAGTCCATCCGGCCCATCCAGTGGGCGGCGCTGCTGACGGTGACTACCCGCGCGCCGGGACGCGCCAGCAGGCCGGGCAGCAGCAGGCCGGTGAGGGCAAAGTGACCGAGGTGGTTGGTCCCCATCTGCAGCTCGAAGCCGTCGACGGTCTCGCGCGCAGGCGTAGCCATCACCCCGGCGTTGTTGACCAGCAGGTCCAGGGGTCGCCCGGCCTGTGCGGCGGCGAACCCGCGCACGGAGGCGAGGTCGGCCAGGTCGAGGCGGCCCGGCTGCACCTCGGCGCCGGGGGTGTCGGCACGGATTCGGAGTACGGCGTTGGCGCCCTTGACCTCGTCGCGAGCGGCCACGACGACCGCGGCGCCGTGGCGGGCCAGCTCGAGCGCCGTGTGGAAGCCGAGGCCCGAGTTGGCACCCGTTACCACCGCCCGGACGCCGCGCAGGTCGGGGATGTCGCTCGCATGCCATCTCACCGCGCCGACTCTCTCACGCAGTCGCCGGCGCTCAGCGCACCCCCAGCCACTTCATCGCGCGCAACGCCCCGGTGAGCGTCGCCGCCCACCTCTCGTCGGACAGGTGTCGGGGCGCGCCGAACCCGAGAAAGCGTTGCGTGGCAATGGTCTGACACTCGGTGAATGTGAGGATGCCCTCCTCGCCGTGGCGCCGGCCGATGCCGCTGTCCTTCATGCCGCCCATCGGCGCCGCGACGCTGCCCCAGGCGGCGCCGTAGGCCTCGTTGACGTTCACGGTGCCCGCCTCGATGCGCGCGGCCACCCGCCGGCCTCGGGACAGATCGGCCGTCCAGACCGCAGCGTTGAGCCCGTACGTCGAGTCGTTGGCGCGGCGTACCGCCACGTCGTCGTCGGCGACGCGCGACACCGCGACGACCGGTCCGAACGTCTCCTGTGCGTAGCAAGCCATGCCCGGCACCACACCGGTCAGCACGGTCGGCTCATAGAACAGCGGACCAATGTCGGGTCGGGCCTGGCCGCCGGCGATCACGGTCGCGCCGCGGGAGCGGGCATCCTCGACGTGGCGGGTCACCGTCTCCAACTGGCGCGCCGACACCAGCGAGCCCATGTCGGCGTGAAAGTCCAGCCCGGCGCCGAGCCGCATCGAGCGCACCCGCGCGAGGAAGCGGGTGAGGAACGCCTCGTAGACCCGGTCGGCGACGAGCAAGCGTTCCATCGAGATGCACAACTGACCTGCGGAGGAGAACGACGCGCGCACCGCAGCCTCGGCGGCCCGCTCCAGCGGGGCGTCGTCGAGCACCAGCATGGCGTTCTTGCCGCCGAGCTCGAGCGAGCAGCCGATCAGCCGGCGCCCGGCCACCTCGGCGATCTCGCGGCCGACCCTGGTGGAGCCGGTGAACATGACGTGGTCGGCATACGCCACGATCGCCGGCCCCAACGTCGGCCCGTCGCCCAGCACCACCTGCCACAGTCCCTCAGGCAGCCCCGCCTCGACCAGCAACGCCTTGGCCCATAACGCGGTCAGCGCCGTCTGGGTGTCGGGTTTGAGGACCACGCCGTT
This sequence comes from Actinomycetes bacterium, assembly GCA_038223055.1. Classification (GTDB taxonomy): domain Bacteria; phylum Actinomycetota; class Actinomycetes; order JACCUZ01; family JACCUZ01; genus JBBRHF01. The sequence continues at coordinate 7,958 of JBBRHF010000042.1, forward strand.
GCCGGCGAGCAGGGCCGGGATGGCGTCGCTGACCGACAGGGTCAACGGGTAGTTCCATGGCGAGATGATGCCGACAACCCCCTTGGGGTGGCGCAACTCGTCGACCCGGGTGGCGACCGGGAACACGCCGGTACGTCGCCGGGCGCGCAGCGTCCGGGCCGCAGTGCGGCCGTAGTGCCGGGCCACGATCGCCACGTCGGCGACCTCCTCGAACGCGTGCTTGCGGGCCTTGCCCGTCTCCCGCTGCACAAGGTCGAGCACCTCGCTCTGGCGGTCCAGCACCAGGTCGTGGAACCGCAGCGCGACGCGGGCCCGGTCGGCGGCGGGGGTCCGCGCCCAGGACCGCTGGGTCGCGCGCGCCACGTCGAACGCCGCCGCAACATCGGCCACCGTCGACAGCGGCAACTCGGCGAGGACCGCACCGGTGAACGGCGCGATCGTGGTCACCCTGCCGCCGGTCGGGCTTGCGGTGACCCCGGCACCCAACCGGACGACGAGGTCGGGTTCCAGGGGTGAGACCAGCGTGGCGGACATGAGCGTCAGGGTACGTCCACCGTCGTGCAACTCCTCGATACAGACCTTCCCCTCCGCATAGGCTTGCTTGCGTGGCGAAGAAGAAGCGTGGCCGTGGGCGCCAGCCGCCGCGGCGCCCTGCGATCTCCGGGCCCACGCGTGAGCCGCAGGGCGGTGACCAGGTGGAGGACCAGCAGTTGTTCCAGGGCTGCGCCGAGGGCTGCGGTCAGATGATCCGCTCGACCTGTTGGCGGTCGTCAGCGGATTCCTCGAGATCACCGACTCACGAATCCGCGACCCGTTCGCCGGTGATGAGCACAGGACGAGCTTGGCTGAACTCGTGGAGACGTTCGTCGCCACGTCGTTCACGGAGACGACCGCAACCTTGACAGCGTTGCGGGCGATGGTGACCGACGAGGTGCTAGCGGCTCGGATCGGTCGTGAGCTCGCGGCCCGGAGGCACCCGCTGCCAGCCTGGCTCACCGGGCTCCACCAGGCTCGGATCGAGCCCGACGTCTGGTTCCTGACCCACGTGCTGGGAGACGGCGACGACTATCTCTTCGGAGTCACGCTGCCCTCGGGCCACTCGCTGTCGGCGCTGGTCTACGTCGATCACAACCTTGGCGGGGTCGTCAAGGACGCGTTCGTGGTCTCTGAACGGGTTGACGATATGGCGCTGAAGCTCGGCTCCACCATCGACGGCCCCGACCAGTCACTGACCCGCACTGACGGCGCAGGCGCGCGCGCCGTGATGGAGCGCGCGATCGACCACGGCTCACGGCTCTACCCGCCGCTCGAGTCCGAGAGTTGGCCGATGTCCAGGCCGTTGGTGGAGTGGATGCTGCGCCTGCTACCGCCGGGCGGCATCGCAGCCGAGGCCAAAGAGTGGTCAGACCAGGAGATGGCTGGCATCGCCGATGCCTTCTTCGCGTCGGCCTTCGGTGTCCCCTTCGATCGCGACGACGAGCGCAGCCTGCTGGAAAGCGTGCTGTGGTTCGGCACCGGCTACGCGACTGGCGATCCGTTTCGCTGGAGCCCGGTGACCGTGGCGATGCTGCTGGAAGACTGGTTCCCCCGCAAGGTCGTCGCCGAGCCGTCGTTTCTCGCGAGGCTGCCCGACCTGCTGCGTGCCTACATCCGCTACTGCCACGACGGGAAGGGCATCCGCGCGGCGCTGACGGAGGAGACGCTCGCCGCGGTCGATGACTGCGAGCCCGACTACCAGGAGGCGATTCGCTCGGCCCGGTCACCAGATCCGGCCGCGCTCCTCGCCGGCATGCTCGCCGCCCGGGCCGCGGAGGAGTGCGCCGCCCTGAGCACCCGGCGAGATCATGCTCGAAGGCCTCGATGCCGATGTCGGCGGCCGGCTCCAGCTGCAGAACCTGGCCGACGGTCCGTTGCCGGAGGAGCCCTTCGCGTGGGCCGGCATCGCCGAGGACATCAGGCCCGTGGTCCAGGAGATGCTCGACGCCTGTGACCGGTGTGCCGACGAACTCCTCGATGTCGAGCACCGCACCGCCATGCGGCGGTTCCTGCGCCGAGCGGCATTGGGAGACCCCGCAGCCTTCCGCCGAAAGGCAGCACCGATAAGAGGTGCAGCTGCCGTTGCCTGGGTGATTTGCCGGGCGAACGGAACCGTCAGCGCCTACTGGTCCGGCCTTACGACCCAAGGGCTCCTGGCCTGGTTCGGCGTGAAGGGCAGTGTCTCCCAGCGGGCCGAGCCGCTGCTGCGCGCTAATGGCGTCGACCCATACCGGCTCTATGGGGCGATGAGTCTTGGCGCAGCCGATCTGCTGACCTCCAAGCGGCGGGCGGACATCATCGCGAGTTAGGGACCGCTGGCTCGCCGAGTGACGGCTCGCCGAGTGACGGCTCGCCGACCAACGGAATGCGGCCGGGCTCTGGCGAAGCCGATCAGGCGCCGAGGCGCACATCCGCTGCGCCGAGCCGGGCGGCGTCGGCGGTCTGGTCGTCGGGCTGGTGCTGCGACTCGCGCTCCGCGGCGACCCGCGCATCGTAGTGCTCGAGCTCGCGGGCGATGTCCGACTCGCTCCATCCCAGGACGGGGGCGATCAGGTCGGCCACGTCACGGGCCGCCTCGATCCCACGGTCCGGCACTTCGATCGAGATCCGGGTGCGCCGGGTGAGCACGTCCTCCAGGTGCTGGGCACCCTCGTGGCTCGCGGCGTAGTAGGCCTCGACCCGCAGATATTCGGGGGCGCCGGCCAACGGCTGACCCAGCTCGGGCCGGTCCGCGATCAGGTCGAGCAACTCCGACATGATCGTGCCGTAGCGGCCCAGCAGGTGCTCGATCATGGTCACGTGCAGCCCGACCCGGGATGCGGTGAGCTGGCGGGAGTTCCAGGCGCCGACGTAGCCGTCCGCGCCGACCAGCGGGACCCGTTCGGTGCACGAGGCCGGGATCCGGCGCTCCATGTTGTGCACCGCGGCGTCCACGGCGTCCTTGGCCATCACACGGTACGTCGTGTACTTGCCGCCGGCGATGACCGTCAGTCCCCGGACCGGACTGGAGACGCCGTGCTCGCGGGTCAGCTTGCTGGTCGACTCCGACTCCCCGGCCAGCAGCGGCCGCAGCCCGGCATAGACACCGACGACATCCTCGCGCGTGAGCGGGTCGGCCAGCAGGGTGTTGGCGTGGCCCAGCAGGTAGTCGATGTCGGTCTGGCTGGCCGCGGGATGGGCCAGGTCCAGGGACCAGTCGGTGTCGGTCGTCCCGATGATCCAGTGGCTCCCCCACGGGACGATGAACAGCAGACTCTTCTCGGTGCGGGTGATGACACCGGTCGCGGAGTTGATCCGGTTGCGCGGGATCACCAGGTGGACACCCTTGGACGCCCGCACCTGGAACTGGCCCCGGCCGCCGACCATCTCCTGGATCTCGTCGGTCCAGACGCCAGCGGCGTTGATCACCTGGGCGGCCCGGATCTCGAATTCGCGTCCACTTTCCAGATCCTTGGCGCGGACCCCGACGACCCGGTCGTCCGCGCGCAGGAAGCCGACGACGCGGGTGCTGTTGGCACACAGGGCACCGAAGTTGGCCGCCGTACGGGTCAGCATCATGGTGTGCCTGGCGTCGTCCACCTGGCCCTCGTAGAACCGGATCGCGCCCCGGATCGCTGTGCGGTCCCCGGACGGGAACGACTCGAAGGTCTTCTTGCGGCTCATGTGCCGGTGGTGGCCGGGCACGCCGCGCCCGGCCCCCATCACGTCGTAGACCCCGATGCCCATGCCCACATAGGCACGGTCGATGGGCTTGCTCAGCGGGTAGATGAACGGCACCGGGCGGGCCAGGTGCGGGCACAACGTGTTCAGCACCAGCGAGCGCTCCCGCAACGCCTCGAACACGAGGGCGAAGTTGAACTGCTCGAGATAGCGCAGGCCGCCGTGGAACAGCTTGGTCGAGCGGCTGGACGTGCCGGAGGCGTAGTCGCGGGCCTCGACCAGGCCCACCTTGAGCCCTCGGGTGGCGGCGTCGAGCGCGGATCCCGCGCCGACGACCCCGCCCCCGATGACCAGGACATCCATCTCTTCAGTGGCGAGCCGGTTCAGTGCTTCGGCTCGCCCCTCTGGACTCAGGACCACGATCAGTCGACCTCGACCCAGTCCAGGGTGCGCTCGACGGCTTTCTTCCAGCCGGCGTAGCCCACCGCGCGCTGCTCGTCGGACCACTCCGGGGTCCAGCGGCGGGACTCGTTCCAGTTTTCCCGGAGCTCGTCGGTGTTCGCCCAGAAGCCCACCGCGAGGCCCGCGGCGTAGGCCGCACCGAGCGCCGTCGTCTCGGCGACCACCGGCCGGCTCACCGGGACCCCGATGATGTCGGCCTGCATCTGCATGCACAGGTTGTTGGCGGTGACGCCACCGTCCACCTTGAGCACCTCCAGGTGCACCCCAGAGTCGGCCTCCATCGCCTCGGACACGTCGCGGCTCTGGTAGCAGATCGCCTCCAGCGTGGCGCGGGCGATGTGGGCGTTGGTGTTGAAGCGGCTCAGGCCGACGATGGCGCCGCGCGCGTCGCTGCGCCAGTAGGGGGCGAACAGGCCGGAGAAGGCGGGCACGAAGTAGATGCCGCCGTTGTCCGGCACCTCGCGGGCCAGGCCCTCGACCTCGTAGGCGCCCGAGATGATGCCGAGCTGGTCGCGCAGCCACTGCACGGCCGACCCGGTCACCGCGATGGACCCCTCCAGGGCATAGACGGGGGCCTCGGTGCCGAACTGGTAGCACACGGTCGTGAGCAGGCCGTTCTTGCTCCGGACCAGCTCGGTGCCGGTGTTCAACAGCATGAAGTTGCCGGTGCCGTAGGTGTTCTTGGCCTCGCCCGGCGCGAAGCAGACCTGACCGAACATGGCCGCCTGCTGGTCGCCGAGGTCACCGGTCAGGCGGATCCCGCCGTAGGCCAACGACTCGGACGTCTCGCCGTAGCCATTCGGGTCCGAGGACGGCCGGATCTCGGGCAGCATCACGCGCGGCAGGTTGAAGAAGCCGAGCAGCTCGTCGTCCCAGTCCAAGGTCTCGAGGTTCATCAGCATGGTGCGGCTGGCGTTGGTGACGTCGGTGATGTGCACCCCGCCGCGAGGACCGCCGGTGAGGTTCCACAGCACCCACGAGTCGGTGTTTCCGAACAGGGCGTCGCCGTTCTCGGCGTCCTCACGGGCTCCGGGGACGTTCTCCAGGATCCACTGGATCTTGCCGCCGGAGAAGTAGGTGGCGGGGGGCAGCCCGGCCTTCTCCCGGATGATGGCCCCGCGGCCGTCCCGGTCCAGGGCACTGGCGATCCGGTCGGTGCGGGTGTCCTGCCAGACGATGGCGTTGTAGTAGGGACGGCCGGTCTTCTTGTTCCAGACCACGGCCGTCTCGCGCTGGTTGGTGATCCCGAGCGCGGCCAGGTCGCTGGGCTGCAGCTTCGCGCTGTTCAACGCGGTCTGCACGACGGAGCTGGTCCGCTCCCAGATCTCCACTGGGTTGTGCTCCACCCAGCCGGCCTTCGGCAGGATCTGCTCGTGCTCCAGCTGGTGCTTGCTCACCTCGTTGCCGCCGTGGTCGAAGACCATGAACCGGGAACTGGTGGTGCCCTGGTCGATGGCACCTACGAAATCCGCCATTGCTCCTCCTGAAGGGTCGATGCCGGTGGGTCGATGGTCAACCCGCGAGGTCAGGCAGTGACTTTCTCGTCCGCGGCGTCATCCGCCGGGGGCAGGAACGGAGTGATGCCGTACTTGTACAGCCCTCCGCCGATGACCCCCCCGATCAACGGGCCGACGATAGGCACCCAAAAGTACAGGTCGCCGTATTGATCCCGCCAGGTTCCCCCGTAACCGGTGAAGAACGCGGCCAGCCGTGGCCCGAAGTCGCGGGCCGGGTTGATGGCATAGCCGGCGTTGGTGCCCCACGCCATCCCGATGACCACGATGACCAGCCCGACGATGAAGGGCGTGAGATTGGCCAGCGGCGCCGTGTTGCGAGCGTCGGTGATCGCGAAGATCATGAAGAGGAGGATGGCCGTGCCGATGATCTGGTCGCGCAGCCCGCCCAGGTCACTGACCGGCAACGAGCCGTTTCCGGGCAGGGTGGAGAAGATGCCCTGACTCTTGATCGTGTGGCCCGGGTCGAACTTGCCGATGACCTCGGTGTAGTTCCACCGCACCAACAGCGCGGCGATGAACGCGCCCGCGGTCTGGGCGACGGAGTAGGGAAGGACCTTGCGCCACGGGAAGTCCAGGAAGCAGGCCAGTGCGAGCGTGACGGCGGGGTTGAGGTGCGCGCCGCTGATGCGGCCGGCGACGTAGATGCCCATGGTGACGCCCAGGCCCCAGGCCCAGGCGATGCTGTCGTGGTTGCCGATCCCGCCAGCGACGACCTGCGCCACCACACCGACACCGAACAGGATCAGGATCATCGTGCCGAAGAACTCGGCGGCAAGCTCGGCGGTGAGGGAGGGTTCCCGCACCGACCCGGATGGAAGATCAACGGTCTCCTGCGGCCGAGTGTCCTCGGACATGTCGCGCCTCCCTGGAACGCTCGTCGGTGCGAGAGGCCTGGGTCCCCTCGCACCGCTGGCGTCAACCTAGTCCACAACGGGCCACCATGGTCAAGATGCGCGGTCCCGCGTCCGGCGCAGGTTCCGAGGCGTCCCGGCGAGCACCGCGTCGCGAGCGGCGACGGCGACATCGGGATTGTCGCTGAATACGCCGTCCACGCCCAGCCGCAGGAACAGCGCCACCTCGCCCGCCAGGTCACCGATCGCAACCGGTTCGGCGCCGATGCGGAAGTCGTTGGGCAGGAAAGTGTTCTCGCGCCGGAAGGTCCAGGAGTGCACAAGCAGCCCCCGCCGGTGCGCGTCGATCACGAGCCGGGACGGGGCCGCCAGCGAGCCGTCGGCCTGCCGAGGCACGATCAGGTTCTTGTTCACGCCGACCGCGTCGGCGTAGCGCGAGATGCCCCGCAGCCCGCGTGGTGTCGCGAGGTCGGCGTAGGTCCGCCGGTCACCGGCCGCGACCAGGTCGTAGGGCGCGCCGGTCGCGTCCAGCAGCTGCACGATCGGCGCCTCGATCAGCCGAGACAGCTCCATCAGGTTGCCCACCTCGAAGGACTGCACGAAGACCGGGGCGTCCTTGCGGTCCAGGCCGTTGCGGCGCAGTGCGCGCACCAGCGGCTCCTCCAGCGAGAGCCCGATCGAGTCGAAATAGGTCGGGTGCTTGGTCTCGGGATAGATCCCGATGGTCCGCCCCGTGCGCCGGCTCCAGCGCGTGGCCAGGTCGATGACTTGTTGGAAGGTCGGGACCCGGAACCGCCCGTCGTACGCCGTGTTGGCGGGCCGCACGGCCGGGATGCGCTCCTTGGCGCGCAGCGTGTCGAGCTCCGCGAGGGTGAAGTCCTCGGTGAACCATCCGGTGATGCTCACCCCGTCGACGGTCTTGGTCGCCTTGCGCCCCGCAAACTCGGGATGGGTCGCGACGTCGGTGGTGCCCGAGATCTCGTTCTCGTGGCGCGCCACCAGGACACCGTCCTTGGTGGACACCAGGTCGGGCTCGATGTAGTCCGCGCCCATCCGGATCGCCAGCGTGTAGGCGGCGAGGGTGTGCTCGGGGCGGTAGCCGCTGGCCCCCCGGTGGGCGATGACGACGGGATGAACCAGGGAGCCCGTCCCAGCGTCTGATCGGGCGACGTGACGGCCGGCTGCGACCGTCGTGGCCGTCGCGGGCGCCGGGATGGACAGGGTGGTCAGCATGGTGAGCGGGGCGAACAGGGCCGCCGTGGCTGCTCCGAGCGGGCGAGTGATGACACGCACGCCGTCCTCCTTCGGCAGCGCGCTCGGCACCGTCGACTCTCGCCGGCCGGCCACCGCCGATGACCATGAAAGGCACCCTGGCGGGCCGGGTCGCGGCGTCGACACGACGGGGGAAAGAACGTCATATGAAGGGACAGGTGCGCCTACCGTGACCAAGGTGTTGCTCCCGATCCGCCTCGGCCGCGCCCGTTGCGCCGGCGTCGCCCTCGCGGCGATAGCGGCCCTGCCGGTCGCCACCCTCGTGCTCGCCGGCTGCGGGGCCGCGGCGGGCTCGCCTGGTCCTGCGCCCAGCACGACCAGGGCCGCGGCGCTGGTCCTCACCCGCACGGGAGGGATCGCCGGATTCCACGACACTCTCCGGGTCGCCTCCGACGGCACGGCCACCCTCACCCGGCGGTCGGGTCCCGCGTCGACCTGCCGGGTCGAGGCAGCGGCGCTGACTCGGCTGCGCGCGCTCGGCGCCCCGACCTGATCGAGGCCGCGGCCGCGGTCTTCGCCAGCTGTCGGGTCAGCCCGTCGTGATCGAGAGGTCGTCGAGGAAGAAGCTGGTCGCGAGGGAGGCGTCCTCCACCCCGACCACCTTGAGGGTGACGGTCTTCCCGACGTACGGCGTGAGGTTGAGGGTCTTCTGCGCGTAGGCGCCGGCACGGTCGAGGTTGGAGAAGGTCACCAGCGTCGTGGTCGTAGCGCCGCTGACCACCTGCACCTTGAGCGTGTCGAACGCCGACGTGGTGGTCGTCTCGCTGCTCGCCGCCCGCAGCCAGAAGGTGAGCGTGGCGCTGGTCGCGGCCGGGATGGACACCGCCTGCGCCAGCGAGTCGGTGTGCGCCGCGCCGTAGCCGTCGAGCCAGCCGAGCCAGGCGCCGGTGTGCGCCCGGATGGCGTCGTTGCTCACGACGCCCGCCGTCTGGGTCCACGCCGTCGCTGCGGACTCGAAGCCGGGGTTGGCCACCAGGTTTCCGCCGGCGGGGGGCGGGGGTGGCGGAGTCGCGCCGCAGGCCGCGCCGGGGACGCTGATGGCGCTGAACGCCTGCTCGACGCCGGCGCACTGGGTGCTGGCCGCGCCGAAGAGGTCCCTGGCCGCGTTGACGGCGGCCTGGCGGGCACCGGCGTAGGTCGTGCCTGAGGTCATGTAGACGCTGAGTGCGCGGTACCAGATCTTGGCGGCGGCATCGCGGCCGATGGCGGCGACTCCGGAGCCGTTGCACGTCGGCGAGTTGTAGGCCACCCCGTTGACCGTCTTGGCGCCGCTGCCCTCGGACATGAGATAGAACACGTGGTTCGCGGGGCCGGAGGAGTTGTGCGGGTCGAGGCCGCCGAGGGTGCTGGTCCAGCAGTCTCTCGACCTGCCGTCCCGGCTCGGGCGGTCCAGGTAGCGAAGCGGGGTGCCGTTGCCGTTGATGTTGATCTTCTCGCCGATGAGGTAGTCGCCGACGTCGTTGGCGTTGTTGGCGAAGAACTCCACCGCTGTGCCGAAGATGTCGCTGATCGCCTCGTTGAGGCCGCCGGACTCCCCGGAGTAGATGAGGTTGGCGGTGTTCTCGGTGACCCCGTGGGTCATCTCGTGGCCGGCGACGTCAATCTCGGTGAGCGGCCTGGCGTTTCCGGCACCGTCGCCGTAGGTCATCTGGGTGCCGTCCCAGAACGCATTGACGTAGGCGTTGCCGTAGTGGACCCGGGAACGAACGCCGGTTCCGTTGTTGAAGATCCCGTTGCGGCCCAACACGTTCTTGTAGTAGTCGAAGGTGAGCTGGGCGCCGTAGTGGGCGTCGACTCCGGCCGAGGCGCGGTCGGCGGTCGTGCCGCTGCCCCACGCGTCGTCGGCGTCGGTGAAGACGGTGCCGGTGCCTGCCGTGGCGCCCCGCAGGTCGGTGGTGTTGTTGTTTCCGCGGGTCGGGTCGCGCATCGAGAAGCTGCCCGGGGTGCCCGAGGTCGAGATGGCGACGGCGCCGGAATAGATGCTCGCGCCGGTGCCCTCCTTGACCTCGTCGGCGCTCCGTCGGACGACGCCCGTCGCGGCGTCGACGATCACGTGCAGCACGCTCGGTGTCTGGTCGGCGCGGACCCCGCGGACGGTGACCTCCCAGGCGAGTGCGGGCGAGGAGCCGACAGCGTCGACGACCCTGCGTGCAGAGACCGACTCGATCCGACCCTTGAGGCGGCCGGCGGCGGTCTGGGTCGCCTGCACCTGGGTGACCGCGGCGGTCGTGGCAACCGTCACCGGCCGCTGGAGGGACAGCGACTGGCCATCGAGAGCACCGCTACGGTCTAGGTGAACGACCACGTCACCGCCGAGCACCGGCAACGTGCGGTAGGTGCGTTCGAACCGGACGTGGGCGGTCCCGGACGAGTCCAGGACGGGTGCTCCGCGAGTCGTGAACCGATCGTCGTGGCCGGCGCGGAACCGGCCCGCGTGCGCGGCAAGGGCGGCGCTCGCATGCGCCCGGGCGTCAGCCCTGCGGTCGTGCGCGGCGCCTGGGGCTGTGGGCGACGAGGGCGCGGGGGCGGTGGGCGCCGAGGGCGCCGCTCCGGGCCGGCCGGCCGCAACGGCGGGCGAGCCCAGTGCTGCTACCACCAGCGCGGGGAGCAGCAGCGCGGTGACGACCAGGGCGGTGCCGGCTCCGGCGAGACCCGGCCCGCTGAACGTCCTTCGGTGCATGCCTGCTCCTCGGATCCGGGCGCCCGGACCGGCGCGCCCGACCATCGTTGAACGAACCTGCCCGGACGGGGCCCGCTGTCGCAGCGTGGCCCGTGCGGTCATAGAGGTCAATAGGTGCGAAGCGCTCCTGGCCAGATGTTGGCGAAGTCATGACCTGTGTGTTGGTGTGCAGATCCGGCTCGTCCGTCGGGGCCGCTCAGCGTGCGACAATGACCTCGACCCGCTGGAATTCCTTCAGGTCGGAGTAGCCGGTCGTCGCCATCGCCCGGCGCAGCGCCCCGACCATGTTCATCGAGCCGTCAGACACAGACGAAGGTCCGAGCAGGATCTGCTCGATCGACCCGACGCTGCCGACCCGGACCCGCTCGCCACGCGGCAGCTCGCCGTGGTGGGCCTCCGAGCCCCAGTGAAACCCACGACCGGGCGCCTCGGTCGCGCGGGCGAGCGGCGAGCCCATCATGACGGCGTCGGCTCCGCAGGCGACGGCCTTGGACAGATCGCCGGAGCGGCCCACCCCGCCGTCGGCGATGACGTGCACGTATCGGCCGCCCGACTCGTCGAGGTAGTCGCGCCGCGCGGCGTGCACGTCGGCGACCGCGGACGCCATCGGCACCGAGACGCCGAGGACCGAGCGGGTCGTGTGCGAGGCCCCGCCGCCGAACCCCACGAGCACTCCGGCCGCGCCGGTGCGCATCAGGTGCAGCGCCGCCTGGTAGGTCGCGCAGCCGCCCACGATGACCGGAACGTCGAGCTCGTAGATGAACTGCTTGAGGTTCAACGGTTCGGTGCGCCCGGAGACGTGTTCGGCGGACACCGTCGTGCCGCGGATGACGAACAGGTCCACCCCGGCGTCGACGACGGTCTTCCATAGCTGGGCGGTGCGCTGGGGGGACAGCGCGGCGGCGACGGTGACCCCGGAGTCCCTGATCGTCTGGATGCGCTCGGTCACGAGCTGCGGCCGGATCGGTTCGGCATAGATCTGCTGCATGCGCCCGGTCGCGGCCGCGTCGTCGAGGGCGGCGATCTCGGCGAGCAGCGGCTCCGGGTCGTCATAGCGGGTCCACAGGCCCTCGAGGTCGAGCACGCCGAGACCACCCAGCCGACCGATCGTGATGGCGGTAGCGGGCGAGACGACGGAATCCATCGGGGCCGCGAGGACCGGGATCTCGAAGCGGTATGCGTCGATCTGCCAGGCGACGGAGACCTCCTGCGGGTCACGGGTCCGCCGGCTCGGGACGATCGCGATGTCGTCGAAGGAGTAGGCCATCCGACCCCGTTTGCCCTTGCCGATCTCGATCTCGGTCACACCACTCCTTAGAACATGCAGCCGGGCAGTCAGCGGGAATGGTAGTTGGGCGCCTCAACCGTCATGCGTACGTCGTGGGGGTGGCTCTCCTTGAGCCCAGCCGTCGTGATCCGCACGAACCGCCCACGCTCCCCGAGCTCGGCCAGCGTCGCGGTGCCTGCGTAGCCCATCGCGGCGCGCAGGCCACCCACGAGCTGGTGGGCGACGGCGGCGAGCGGGCCGCGATAGGGGACCTCTCCCTCCACGCCCTCCGGGATGAGCTTGTCGTCGGACAGCACGTCGTCCTGGAAATAGCGGTCCCGGGAGTAGGACCGGGTCGAGCCCCGTGACTGCATCGCCCCGAGCGAGCCCATGCCGCGGTAGGACTTGAACTGCTTGCCGTTGATGAAGATCAGCTCGCCGGGTGACTCCTCGCAGCCCGCGAGCAGGGACCCCAGCATCACCGTGTCGGCGCCGGCGACAATGGCCTTGGCGATGTCACCGGAGTATTGCAAGCCGCCGTCCGCGATGACCGGCACCCATGCGGCCTTAGCGGCCTTGGCGGCCTCGTGGATCGCGCTCACCTGGGGCACCCCGACCCCGGCCACCACCCTCGTCGTACAGATCGAGCCCGGGCCCACCCCCACTTTGATGCCGTCGGCTCCGGCATCGATCAGGGCCTGGGCGCCCTCGCGGGTGGCAATGTTGCCACCGACCACGTCGATGCTGAAGTTGGCCTTGCACTTGGCCACCATGTCGATCACCGCCCGGGAGTGCCCGTGGGCGGTGTCAACCACCAGCACGTCGACCCCGGCGTCGACCAGGGCCTTGGCCCGGTCGAAGCTCTCGTCGCCGACTCCGACCGCGGCCCCCACGATGAGCCGCCCCCGGGAGTCCTTGGTGGCGTGCGGGAACTGCTCGGTCTTGGCGAAGTCCTTGACGGTGATCAGCCCGCGCAGGCGGCCGGCGTCGTCGACGAGCGGCAACTTCTCGATCTTGTGCTTGCCCAGCAGCGCCATGGCCTGGTCTCCGCTGATGCCGACGGGCCCGGTGACCAGCGGTAGGCGGGTCATCACGTCGCGCACGAGCCGGGTGCGGGAGGTCTCGAATCTCAGGTCGCGGTTGGTCACGATGCCGAGCAGCAGGCCCTCGGCGTCGACGACGGGCAGGCCACTGACGCGGAAGCGTCCGCACAGCCCCTCGACCTGGGCCAGCGTCGCGTCCGGCCCCACCGTCACCGGGTGCGTGACCATGCCGGCCTCGGACCGCTTGACCAGGTCGACCTGCTCGGCCTGGGCCTGGATGGACAGGTTGCGGTGCAAGACGCCGACCCCGCCCTGACGGGCCATCGCGATGGCCATCCGGGTCTCGGTGACGGTGTCCATCGCCGAGGACGCGAGCGGCACCCGAAGGGTGATGTTGCGGGTGAACCGGGCGCCGGTGTCCACCTCGCTGGGCACGACATCGGACGCGGCCGGCAGGAGCAGGACGTCGTCGAAGGTGAGGCCGAGGGGGGCGAACGTCTCCGGAGCATCCATATGGGTCGCCGACAGCCCTTCGCGCGATGGTGGGGAAGGCCCCATGTTATCGGCGTGCCCCGACCAACGCACAGCGCCGACCCGTCAGTGAACCAGCCCACCGCGGAAGCCGAGTGCCACGGCCTGGGCCCGATCGGCCGCCCCGAGCTTGCGAAAGATCCGCCGGGCGTGCGTCTTGACGGTGTCCTCGGACAGGTACAGCTCCCGGCCAATCTCGCTGTTGCTACGACCACGGCTCATCCCGCGAAGGACCTGCAGCTCACGCTCGGTGAGTGCGGGACCCCCCGCTGCCGCAGGCCGGCGTGCTCTCGGTCCGGTGCCGCGCGCGGACGCGTCGGACAAGGCCTGCGTCACCAGCGCGGTGAGCTCCTCGCGGGAGGCGTCCTTCACGAGGTAGCCGCGGGCGCCCGCATCCACGCCCTGGGCGACGCCTTCCGCGTCGTCCGCGGTGGTCGTCATGATCACCTCGGCGTGCGGGGCGCCCGCCAGGATGCGGCGCACCGCCTCGACGCCGCCGATGCCCGGCATCCGTACGTCGATGAGGGCCAGGTCGGGCTGCTCGGCGCTCCAGCGCCGCACGGCCTCCTCACCCGAGGCGGCCATGCAGACCCGGTCGACGCCCGGGACCGCGCCCAAGGCACGGCACAGCGCCGCCCGGGCCAGCGCGGAGTCGTCGCAGACCAGGACGGTGATCACGGGGACGCCGGAGCCGTGGCGCTCGGGTCGTGGACTGCGGATCGGACCACCATGGCGCGCCGACACCTTCCCGGCCGGGTCTGTCCCGGCGCTCACCGGATGCATCGGCACGACTGAGTCGCTTCGTGAGGCCTAGCCGCGACCCAAAGCCGCAACTCAAAGAATCCGGGTCAGCCGGAGACCGCGGCCCGCGTCCAGGCCGGCCACGAGATCATCCGCCATGGGCTCGATTGTGCCGGTCGCGAGCATGCCGGTCGCGATTGTTCAGGTCGCGAGCTTGCCGGCTCAAACCCACGACGGCCCGGCTCCCCATCGGGGAACCGGGCCATCGAACGCGGTAACTGCTAGATCGACGCTAGCTGACGGAACCGAACATCAGTGCGAGTGGCCGTGGCCGCCGCCGGAGCCCTGGGTCCCGGGCTCCTCTTCCTTCTTCTCCACCACGAGGGTGTCGGTCGAGAGCACCATGCTCGCGATCGACGCGGCGTTCTGCAGCGCCGAACGGGTGACCTTGACCGGGTCGAGCACGCCCTGCGCGATCAGGTCGCCATATTCCTCGGTCGCCGCGTTGAAGCCGGCGCTGAGGTTCTTGCCGGCGCCGTTCTCCCGCACATGGTTGACCACGACGTAGCCCTCGTGGCCGGCGTTCTCCGCGATCCAACGCAGCGGCTCATCGGCAGCCTTGCGCACGATCGAGACACCGGTCGCCTCGTCTCCGGTGAGCCCGAGGTCGCCATCCAGTGCCGCGACGGCGTGGACGAGGGCCGAGCCGCCACCGGCGACGATGCCCTCCTCGATGGCCGCGCGGGTCGCCGAGATGGCGTCCTCGAGGCGGTGCTTCTTCTCCTTGAGCTCCACCTCTGTCGCCGCCCCGACACTGATGACGCAGACGCCACCGGCGAGCTTGGCGAGGCGCTCCTGCAGTTTCTCCTTGTCCCAGTCGGAGTCGCTGTTCTCGATCTCGTTGCGGATCTGGCGGATGCGGTCCTCGACGTCGGACTTCTCGCCGCCGCCGTCGACGATCGTGGTGTCGTCCTTGGTGACCACGATGCGCCGGGCAGTACCGAGCACCTCGAGGCCGACCTGGTCCAGCTTGAGGCCCACCTCGGGGCTCACGACCTGGGCGCCGGTGAGGACGGCGATGTCCTGCAGCATCGCCTTGCGACGGTCACCGAAACCGGGTGCCTTGACGGCCACTCCGGTGAACAGGCCGCGGATCTTGTTGACCACCAGGGTCGAGAGGGCCTCGCCGTCGACGTCCTCGGCGATGACGATCAGCGGCTTGCCGGACTGCACGACCTTCTCCAGCAGCGGCAGCAGGTCAGCAACCGAGCTGATCTTGCCCTGGTTGATGAGCACGTAGGCGTCTTCGACGACGGCCTCCATGCGCTCCTGGTCGGTGACCATGTAGGGCGAGATGTATCCCTTGTCGAACTGCATGCCCTCGGTGAAGTCGAGCTCGAGGCCCATCGTGCTGGCCTCTTCGACGGTGATGACGCCGTCCTTGCCGACCTTGTCCATCGCCTCGGCGATGAGCTCGCCGATGGCGCGGTCCTGCGCGGAGATGGTCGCCACGTGCGCGATCTCCTCCTTGGTCTCGACCTCACGGGCGCCCTCGACGAGGCGCGCGATGATCGCCGTGACGGCGGCGTCGATGCCGCGCTTGAGCCCGGACGGCGAGGCGCCGGCTGCGATGTTGCGCATGCCTTCGTGCACCATCGACTGCGCCAGGACCGTGGCAGTGGTGGTGCCGTCACCGGCGACGTCGTTGGTCTTGGTCGCCACCTCCTTGGCGAGCTGAGCGCCGAGGTTCTCGTACGGGTCGTCGAGCTCGATCTCGCGAGCGATCGTGACGCCGTCGTTGGTGATGGTCGGCGCGCCGTACTTCTTGTCGATCACGACGTTGCGGCCTCGCGGGCCAAGCGTCACCTTGACGGTGTTGGCGAGCTTGTCCACGCCGCGCTCGAGCGCGCGTCGCGCCATGTCGTCGAACTGAAGAGTCTTAGCCATGTCTTTGGTCGTTGTCCTTTCGATGACAACTCGTGGGGAGCCGGACGGCACGGCGGCTGGACGCACCCGGATGCACAACGCCCCGGGTGGCCGGACGAATCACGTGCCGGGCCGCCCGGGGCGGGTGATCTAGCGCAATGCCGTCTAGCGCAATGCCTTGCCTGACTACCTGCTGGGTGGTGCCTACTTCTCGATGACCGCAAGGACGTCGCGGGCCGAGAGGACGAGATATTCCTCGCCGTTGTACTTGACTTCGGTGCCGCCGTATTTGCTGTAGATCACGGTGTCGCCGACGCTGACGTCCAGCGGCACGCGTGCTCCGTCCTCGAAACGGCCCGGGCCCACTGCCAGGACCTTGCCCTCCTGGGGCTTCTCCTTGGCGGTGTCCGGGATCACGAGGCCCGACGCGGTGGTCTGCTCGGCGTCGGACGGCTGGACCACGATGCGGTCCTCGAGCGGCTTGATGGCAACCTTGGTGGCCGTCGTCACGTTTCTGACTCCCTCTCGCACTGGAACTTCACGAGCTGCTGGGCAAAGAGACGCATGCGCTCCGCCGTCGCGGGGGTCGGTGCGCCACGTCCACTTGCCTGCCCTTTCGGGCGAGCTGCCCGTCGCGATCGACCTCGGGCCGGTCACGCTGGGTTGGCACCCTCGGGTCGAGAGTGCCAACCCGAATCTAGGCCGTTCTTAGCACTCGGTCAACCCGAGTGCCAGCACGGGAGACTGCGTGCCAGCACTGGGACACTGCGCGCCAGCACTGCGACACGCGCCAGAACTGCGACACTGCAGTGCCCAGCACTGCGACAATGCAGTGCAGCACTGGGGGACACTGCCCAACGTGGACCCCGAGGACGTGACCGAGTTCCGGGCCCTGCTCACCCCCGCCGGCCGGCGCCTGCTGGAGAGCCTCCCGCCGTACGACGAGGGCTCGGCGCTGCGGATCGGGGCCGAGCTTCGCGCGAACGGGCACAACGCGCCCCTGGTCAACGCCGCCCTGACCCAGTCTCGGCTGCGAGCCAGGGGCCGGCACAAGTTCGGCGCGGCGGCGTCGCGGATGTTCTTCACCCCCGACGGGCTCGAACAGGCCACCCGGCCGGCGGTGGCCGTCGGTCACGCGCGGCGCTTCCTCGACGCGGCGCTCACCGGCGTGCTCGTCCTGTGCTGCGGCATCGGCGGGGTCCTTCCCGCGTTGGCGCCGGCGGGCCTGGCGGCGACCGGAGT
>JBBRHF010000043.1:0-25175 GCA_038223055.1 Actinomycetes bacterium
GGCCGACTGCCGCTACATGAACACCGGTGAAGGTCTGCACCGCTTCGTCGACCCCGTCGACGACCAGGTCTACCTCTACAGCCAGTTCGAGGTGGCCGACTCGCGGCGGGTCTACACCGTGTTCGACCAGCCCGACCTCAAGGCCACCTTCGCCTTCACGGTGACGGCTCCCGCCGCGTGGCAGGTCATCTCCAACTCGCCCACCCCGGCGGCCGAGCCGGTCCGCGAGGGCGTCGCCCGCTGGGTGTTCGCACCGACCCCGCGCATCTCGTCGTACATCACGGCGCTGATCGCGGGGGGCTACGCCCGCGTCGACAGCGACTACCGGTCGGGGGACCGGGTGATCCCGCTGTCGCTCTATTGCCGCGCGTCTCTCGCCGAGCACCTCGACGCCGACGTCGTGTTCCACGAGACCCGCCAGGGGTTCGAGTTCTTCGAGCACGTGTTCGCCGTGCCCTACCCTTTCGAGAAGTACGACCAGCTGTTCGTGCCCGAGTTCAACGCGGGCGCGATGGAGAACGCCGGCTGCGTCACCCACCACGAGGACTACGTGTTCCGCTCGCGGGTGCCACAGGCGTCCTACGAACGGCGCGCCGTCACGGTGCTGCACGAGATGGCACACATGTGGTTCGGCGACCTCGTCACGATGACCTGGTGGAACGATTTGTGGCTCAACGAGTCGTTCGCCGAGTACGCGAGCACGGTCGCGGCCGCCGAGGCCACCCAGTGGACCGGAAGCTGGACGACCTTCGCCAACACCGAGAAGACATGGGCCTACCGGCAGGATCAGTTGCCCTCGACCCACCCGATCGCCGCGGAGATCAACGACCTGGAGGACGTGGAGGTCAACTTCGACGGCATCACCTACGCCAAGGGCGCCTCCGTCCTCAAACAGCTGGTTGCCTGGGTGGGCCAGGACCAGTTCTTCGAGGGCATCCGCGCCTACTTCCGGACCTACGCCTGGGGCAACACCACCCTCGCCGACCTGCTCGGCAAGCTCGAGGAGACCTCGGGACGCGACCTCAAGACCTGGTCGGCGCAGTGGCTGGAGACCGCGGGGGTCAACACTCTGCGCCCCGAGTTCACGGTGGATGACGAGGGACGGTTCAGCTCGTTCGCCGTGCGCCAGGAGGCGCCCGAACAGTGGCCGACCCTGCGATCCCACCGGCTGGCGGTCGCGCTCTACGACCGGGAGGATGGCCGGCTCGTCCGCCGTCACCGCACCGAGCTGGACATCACCGGCGAGCGCACCGAGGTCGCC
The DNA here is from genome assembly GCA_038223055.1 of Actinomycetes bacterium. Lineage (GTDB taxonomy): Bacteria > Actinomycetota > Actinomycetes > JACCUZ01 > JACCUZ01 > JBBRHF01. Next base: position 1,262 of record JBBRHF010000043.1, read on the forward strand.
GACCTCGTCGGAGAGCGGCAGCCCGACCTGGTGCTGCTCAACGACGACGACCTGGCCTACGCCAAGATCCGACTCGATCCACGCTCGCTCGCGACCCTCACGGATGCCATCGGCGAGTTCGCCGACAGCCTGCCCCGGTCGCTGTGCTGGTCTGCGGCGTGGGACATGACCCGCGACGGCGAGATGGCAGCCAGGGACTACGTGCGGTTGGTGCTCGGGGGGGTCGGTCGCGAGTCCGACAGCTCGGTCACCCGGACCCTGCTGCGCCAGGCCGACTCGAGCGTTGCCCTGTACGTCGATCCGAGCCGCCGCAGGGCCGTCCGCGGGCAGCTGGCCGACGGGGTCGAGCGGCTGCTGCGCCAGGCGATCCCGGGCAGCGACTCCCAGCTCCAGCTCGTGCGGGCGTTCGCCGCTCTGGCCTGCACCGACGAACAGTTGGCCGTCGTGCGGGCGTTGTTCGACGCCTCGACGAGCATCGAGGGCGTCACCATCGACACCGACATGCGCTGGCACCTGCTGCACCACCTCGTCCGCGGCGGGAAGGCCGAGGACAGGGAGATCGCGGCCGAGCAGAGCCGCGACGACACGGCCACCGGCCGTCGCCAGGCGGCTGCCGCGCTGGCGGTGCGGCCACGCCCGGAGGCCAAGCAGACTTCGTGGGCGTCGGTGGTGGACAGCGACGAACTGCCCAACGCCATCCAGACGGCAACCATCGGCAGCTTCGTCGCACCGGGGCAGGAGGAACTGCTGCGGCCGTTCGTGGCGCCCTACTTCGCGGCGCTGACCCGGGTCTGGCGGGAGCGCACCAACGAGACCGCCCAAACCATCGTCGTCGGGCTCTTCCCGACACTGCTGGCAGAGCCCTCGACCGTCGAGGCTGCCGACGCCTGGCTCGCCGGGAATGCGAGCGCACCATCGGCGCTGCGACGGCTCGTGGTGGAGGCTCGCGACGGCGTCGTGCGGGCGCTGCGCGCCCAGCAGGTCGACGCCGCCGCCGGCTAGGCCGCACCTGGACCAGGTGCTGGGCCAGGTGCGGTGACGTCCGGCGGCTAGCGCTAGCGCTAGCGCTAGCGGCCCGTGTGCAGCGACTTGGTGGTCTGGGCATGTTCGGCCAGCGCGAGGATGCCGCTGACAATCCCGCCGGACAGATCCCCGGCCTGGAACGCGGAGGTCATCGCGATTGCGGCCAGCCCGGTCGAGCGGTCGTCCAGGCGATGGTGCAGCCCCGAGCCGGTCACGATCTCCAGCCGCCGCGCGCCAGGGTCGACGGCCACGAGGACCGTCTCCACGGCGCCCGGCCCGAGCGCCCCGTGCAGGCGCAGCGCGTGCGCCCGGGGGTCGGCCTCGAGGGTGCCGACATAGACCGAGACGGGCAGGGCCGACTGCGCTCGGGCCAGCTTGATGACCCGCTCGATGTCGGCGCCCTGGCGCTCGCTGAAGGCCTCACCAGCGGGCACTGGTGCCACCCCCGTCAGTGGTCGGGGCGGCAGCGGACCGGTCCGGGGCCGCACCGGCGGCAGCGGCTTCGGCGTCGGCTCCGGCGGGGCCGTGGAACCACACCGGCTCGGCCCACCACGACAGGCCCGGCCGGTAGCGCGGCCGGCGAGCAAGCGACGGGGCGACGGCCAGCAGCGCGATCACGCCGAACAAAGCGGCCGGGGTCACGACGAAGATCAGCACGGTCTGCACGACGCTGAGGCCTGGCCCGGACGCGTCGCCGTCGTCGCGGTTGGCAGCCCACACGGGCGACGCGGACAGGAGGAGGACGAACCCGGTCGTCGCGGTTGCGGCGAGCAGGCGCAGGACACTGCGGGGTTTCACGGGCCAAACCGTACTACGGCAGTTGGAGCGCACGAAGACCGGCCGGATGGCGCGAATCGCCGCGCCCAACCGGTCCTACGTCGACCTGCGGGCGGCTCACTCGTTGAACACACGCGCCAACGCATGCGCGCGCGCCGATCCCTTGAGTTCCTCGAGCAGCACGGGGCGGCCGGTGCCGTCGGCCAGCGGCAGCCGCCAGTTGGGGTAAGCACGGTCGGTGCCGGGCTGGTTCATCGCCCGCCGGTCACCCACGGCATCGGTCAGGGCCACCCCGCGCAGCCGGCTCGGCGTCAGGCGCAGCAGGCGGTGCAGCGCCTCGATGGTGTCCTGCTCGGTCGGGTGCTCACCGAGCAGCCGGTGCTCGCGGAGCACGTCGAGCCAGGCCTCGCGGTCCTCTGCGTCGACGCGGCGCTCCTCCTCGACCGATCGGGTCAGCAGGCCGAGCTCGTCCCGGATCCGGACGTGCTCGCCGGCGAGGTAACCGGCGGTGGGTGGCAGGTCGTGCGTCGTGACGCTAGCCAGGCACAGCTCGCGCCACCGTTGCGGGGGCAGCGGCCGGCCCTGCCCGTCACGTTCAAACCACAGGATCGAGGTGCCGAGGATGCCGCGCTCGCTGAGAAAGTCGCGCACTCCCGGCTCGACGGTGCCGAGATCCTCGCCGATGACCAGGGCTCCCGCTCGCCGCGCCTCCAGGGCGAGGATGCCGACCATCGCCTCGCGGTCGAACCGGACGTAGGTGCCGTGGACCGGCGACGAGCCTTCCGGCACCCACCAGAGCCGGAACAACCCCATCACGTGGTCCACCCGGATCCCGCCGGCATGACGAAGGATCGTCCGCAGCAGATCTCGATAGGGCGCGTATCCCGCGGCGGCGAGCCGGTCCGGTCGCCACGGCGGCTGAGACCAGTCCTGACCTTGCTGGTTGAACGCGTCTGGCGGGGCACCGACGGTCACACCCTGCGCGAGTACGTCGCCCAGAGCCCACGTGTCGGCGCCGTTCCGGTGCACGCCGACCGCCAGGTCATGCACGATCCCCAGCGGCATGCCTGCCCCGACCGCCCTGCCCTGGGCTGCCTCGAGTTGCTCGTCGGCGAGCCACTGCAGCCAGCAGAAGAAGTCGACCCGTGGGGCCAGCTCGGACCGCGCGGCCGAGACTTCCGGGCCGTGCGCCCGCTGCAGCTCGTCCGGCCACTCCCGCCAGTTCGGGCCGTGCGTCTCGCCTAGGGCGCACCAGGTGGCGAAGTCCACCAGCCCCTGACCCTCCCGCTCGCGGAATGTGTCGTAGGCGCCCTGGCGAGCGGCGCCGCGCGGCACCGCGTGCAGCTTCTCGAGGGCGGACCGCTTCGCCGCCCACACCGCGTCGCGGTCGAGCAGTGCGTCGGTTGCGTTGGCCGAGCTTGCCTGCCGGGAGAGGGCATCGATCTGCGCGCGATCGGCCGGCCCCAGCTCGGCCACCTCGGGGACCGCCTCGACCCGCAGGTACAGCGGGCTGATGAAGCGCCGGGTCACCGGCAGGTAGGGGGACGGCTCGATCGGGGCCACGGGGGAGGCGGCGTGCAGCGGGTTGACCAGGACGAATCCCGCCCCGAGTTCGCCGCTCCAGCGGGCCAGCTCCCCGAGGTCGGCGAGGTCGCCGTGTCCCCAGGACTGGCGTGACCGCACGGAGTACAGCTGGGTCATGAATCCCCACACCGGTCCACCCCCGTCCATCGAGGGGGGAAACCCGACATAGGCCGGAGTCATCACCAGCGTCGCGCTCGCCTGGGTGGTCGCGTCGCCGGCACCCACTCGGGCCATCAGAACGTGCCAGCCCAGCGGGATGTCGCCGGGGCACTCGAACGTGGCCTCCCCGACGAGAGCGCCGTCGACCGGCCGCGGGTCGACGTAGCGATCCAGCTGGGCGAGTTGCCATCGCTCGCCGGCCTCGGTCACCACCCAGACCTCCACGGCGTGGCCGTGCGGCACGTGCACCCGGATGGGCAGCGGCTGCCCCTCGCGGGCGACGACGCAGGCCGGCAGCGTCTGCCGCCAGGACGCGTCGCGCCGGTCGGCCAGCGCGACCGCAGTCGCCGCCGGGCTCGAGGCGTCGACGCCGAGCGCACGGAGTACGGCGATGACGGTCGCGGCCGACGGCGCCCGGTGCCGGCCGCGCCAGTCCCAGAACTCGGTCGACACCCCGCTGAGCTCGGCCAGCTCGGCCAGCTCGGGAGCAGGTCTGGTCTCGGGCCCGTCGTCGGCGTCGCGGCTGCCCGTCATGGCGCCAGATTGTGTCATCGGGCGTAGGTCACGCCGACGCCGCGTCCACCTCGATCTCGTGCGGGCCGAGGTAGGGCGCCCACCGTGGGTCGGCCCGGCCGGTCCCGAGGATGCGCCACGCCGTACCGGTCGGTTCCTGCGGCAGTTTCAGCCGCCAGCCGAGCTCGGCGACCGCGCGGTCGGCTTTGACGTGGTTGCATCGACGGCACGCGGACACGACGTTGCTCCACTCGTGGCGACCGCCCCGGCTGCGCGGCACCACGTGGTCGATGCTCGTCGCCGGGCCGCCGCAGTAGACGCAGGCGCCACCGTCTCGGGCGAACACCGCCCGGCGGGTCAACGGGACGGGACCCCGGTAGGGGACCTTCACATAGCGCGCGAGCCGCACAACCGAGGGTGCCGCGATCGCCAGCGTCGCGCTGTGCACGACGATGTCGGAGTCCTCGAGCGCGACAGCCTTGTGCATGAGGACCAGCAGGAGCGCACGACGATCAGGCACGACGGACAGCGGCTCGTACGTCGCGTTGAGCACCAAAGCGTGGCCCACATGCGCCTCCCAGCAAGAGCCCGGCACGTGGCTCGTGCCGGGTCGGCTGTGACCAGTGTCACCCGAGCGACCCCCCTGCGGCTACCCGGCACCGCGTCCGACCCCTCCCCGGTGAGCCACCGCAGAGCGCGGGAGACCCGCGCGGTCTGCATAGGGTGACGGCCATGACTCGCCCCGCCTACCCCGACACACCCCGCACCGGGCCCGTCGAGGCCCTGCACGGCCGGCCGGTTCCCGATCCCTACCGCTGGCTCGAGGACTCCGCGGACCCGCGGACTCAGACGTGGTCCGACGCCCAGGACGCCCTGTACGACGGTCAGTTGCAGGACCTGCCCGGCCGCGAACACCTGCGCACCCGGCTGACCGACCTGCTCGGCGCCGGCGCCGTGGGCGCTCCGTCCTGGCGCGGTGAACGGCAGTTCTTCATGCGACGTACGGCGGAGCAGGAGCACGCTGTCCTGCTCACCGTGGACCCCGGCAGCAAAACCGAGCGGGTGCTGCTGGATCCGATGGTTCTCGACCCGTCGGGCACCACCACCCTGGACGGCTGGCAGCCCTCCAAGGAGGGCGACCTGCTGGCCCACCAGTTCTCTGCCGGCGGCACCGAGGAGTCCGAGCTCTCGATCCTCGACGTCGCCACCGGCGAGCGGGTCGAGGGGCCGATCGACCGCACCCGCTATACGCCGGTCGCCTGGTTGCCCGGTGGCGAGGCGTTCTACTACGTCCGCCGGCTGGCGCCGGACCTGGTGCCTGCCGGCGAGGAGCAGTACCACCGCAGGGTGTGGCTGCACCGGCTCGGATCCGACCCGGAGCAGGACGTCCTCGTGTTCGGTGCCGGGCAGGACAAGACGAACTACTACGGCGTCAGCGTCTCGATGGACGGGCGCTGGCTCACCATCAGTGCGTCGGCCGGGACCGCGCCGCGCAACGACCTCTGGCTCGCCGACCTGTCCACGTCCGAACCGGAGGCACCGCGGCTGGTCATCGTCCAGCAGGACGTGGACGCGAGCACCTCGCTGCACGTGGGCCGCGACGGGCGGGTCTATGTGTTCACCGACCGCGACGCCCCCCGCGGACGGCTCGCGGTGTGCTCGCCGCAGGCGCCGGCGTACGACGGGTGGACCGACCTGGTCCCGGAGGACGACGAGGCGGTGCTGGAGGGTTATGCCGTGCTGGACGGCACCGAGCTCACCAACCCGGTGCTGCTGTGCGCCTGGACCCGCCACGCCATCAGCGAGGTCACCGTCCACGACCTCGCCACCGGCGACCGCGCCGGCGCGGTGCCGCTGCCCGGGCTGGGCACGGTCGCGGGGCTGTCCGAGCGCCCCGAGGGTGGCCACGAGGTGTGGATCGGCTATACCGACCACGTCACGCCCTCGGCCGTCTACCGCTACGACGCGATGACCGGGCAGTCCACCCTGTGGGCAAGCGCCCCGGGCACGGTCGAGGTGCCCGAGGTGCACGCCCGCCAGATCGCCTACCCGTCCTCGGACGGGACCACCGTGCGGATGGTGGTGCTCGCCCCGGCCACGGATCCCGACCGGCCGCGTCCCGCGGTGCTCTACGGCTACGGCGGTTTCGGTGTCCCCCTCACGCCGGGGTTCTCCGCGGGCGTGCTCGCCTGGGTCGAGGCCGGCGGGATCTACGCCGTCGCCAACCTGCGCGGCGGCTCGGAGGAAGGCGAGCAGTGGCACCGCGACGGCATGCGTCAGCACAAGCACCACGTGTTCGAGGACTTTCACGCCTCCGCCGAGCGGCTGATCGCCGACGGGTGGACCAGCCCGTCCCAGCTGTCCATCTCCGGGGGGTCCAACGGCGGCCTGCTGGTCGGGGCGGCGCTGACCCAGCGGCCCGAGCTTTACGCGGCGGTCGTGTGCTCGGCGCCGCTGCTGGACATGGTTCGCTACGAGCGATTCGGGCTGGGCCAGACCTGGTCCGACGAGTACGGCTCGGCCGACGATCCGACCGAGCTGGACTGGTTGCTGTCCTACTCGCCCTACCACCACGTGAGCGATGGCATCGACTACCCCGCAACCCTGTTCACCGTGTTCGACAGCGACACCCGGGTCGACCCGATGCACGCGCGCAAGATGTGCGCCGCCCTGCAGCACGCCACGATCGGTGACCGCCCGGTCTTGCTGCGCCGGGAGAAGAACGTCGGCCACGGCGCCCGCGCGTTGAGCCGCACCATCGCGCTGAGCGTCGAGATGCTGGCGTTCAGCGCCCGGTGGACGGGCCTGGACCTCCCCGAGGCCGGCGCCGGGGGCGCATGAACGCGGTCATCACCTACGCGCTCGGTGCGCCACTGCGCATCGTGGGCGTCGCCATCGGCGCCTTCGTGGTCCGGTGGCTGACCCACCGGGCGATCGCCCGGATCGTGGCCAGGACCGTCGAGTCACGGTTGCGCGAGCGGCTCGCGGAACGCCGCCGGAGTCGCGTGGTGATTGAGGCCAGCGGGCTGCTCGGCTCCGAACGACGCCGCCAGCGGGCCGAGACGATCGGTTCGGTGCTGCGCAGCATCGCCTCGTTCGTCATCTTCGGCACGGCGTTCGTCACCGTGCTGGACGAGCTCGGCATCCCCATCGGGCCGCTGCTCGCGAGCGCCGGCGTCGCCGGCGTCGCCCTCGGGTTCGGGGCGCAGAGCCTGGTGCGGGACTTCTTGTCGGGCATCTTCATGATCCTCGAGGACCAGTACGGCGTCGGCGACGTCATCGACACGGGCGACGCGTTGGGCACGGTGGAGGAGGTCAGCCTGCGGGTAACCCGGCTGCGCGACGGCACCGGCGTCGTGTGGTACGTGCGCAACGGCGAGATCCTGCGGGTCGGCAACCACAGTCAGGGCTGGTCCACCGGAGTCGTGGATGTCGCGGTGGACTCCAGTGAGGACATCGCGAAGGTGCAGGAGCTGATCCGGGCCACCGCCCTCGCTTTGGACCAGGACGAGGCGTGGAGCGGGGACATTCTCTTGGCGCCCACCGTCGCCCCCCTCGAGCCGATGACCGGCGCGTCGGTGACGGTCCGAGTGACCGTGAAATGCACGCCCCACCACGACGTCGACGTCCGGCGGGAACTGCTCGAGCGGATCACGGTGGCGTTAGACCGCGAGGGCATCCGGGTGCCGGTGCCGGCAGATCCCAGCGCGGGTTTCTCGGGGCCGGTCTGACACGATTGACCCCATGGATACCCCGGCGGAGGCGCCCACCTTCTACGCGGCAGTCGGCGGTGCGGAGACCTTTTCCCGACTGGTCCGCCGCTTCTACGCCGGTGTGGCGCAGGACCCGGTGCTGCGCCCGCTCTATCCCGAGGCCGACCTGTCCGGCGCCGAGCATCGGCTGCTGATGTTCCTCGAGCAGTACTGGGGCGGCCCGCGCACCTACTCCGAGCAGCGCGGTCATCCGCGGCTACGGATGCGGCATGCCCCGTTTCGGATCAGCAGCCCCGAGCACGACGCCTGGCTGCACCACATGCGCGCGGCGCTGGACACCCTCGAACTGCCCGAGGACGCGGCGACGCTGCTGTGGGACTACCTCGTGATGGCCGCAGCGAGCATGGTCAACACCCCCGACGAGCCCCAACCTGGACCGAGCGCCCGATGAGCACCGAGACACCGTCTGCCCTCGACGTAGTCCCGCGCCACCACCATGCCCGCGGCTGGTGGCGAGACGCCGTCATCTACCAGATCTACATCCGCAGCTTCGCCGACGGAGACGGCGACGGCGTCGGCGACCTGTCCGGCATCGCGTCCCGGCTGCCCTACCTGCGCGACCTGGGCATCGACGCCATCTGGATCACGCCGTTCTACCCCTCCCCGATGGCCGACGGCGGCTACGACGTGGCCGACTACCGCGACATCGACCCGCTCTTCGGCAAGCTGGCCGACGCGCAGGCGCTCATCGCGCGGGCACACGAGCTGGGGCTGCGACTGCTCGTCGACCTGGTGCCCAACCACACCTCCTTTCGGCACGTCTGGTTCCAGGCCGCGCTCGAGGCCGCGCCCGGCAGCCCCGAGCGCCGCCGCTACGTTTTCCAGGACGGGCGCGGCCCGGACGGTGCCCAACCGCCGACAGACTGGGCGTCGGTGTTCGGTGGGACGGCGTGGACCCGAGTCCCGGACGGCCAGTGGTACCTCCACCTGTTCGCGCCCGAGCAGCCCGACCTCAACTGGGACAACCGGGAGGTGCACGAGGAGTTCCTCTCGGTGCTCGCGTTCTGGCTGGACCGGGGTGTCGACGGTTTCCGCATCGATGTCGCCCACGGTCTGGTCAAGGACCAGGCCTTCCCCGATCTTGGCATCAGCGCGGAGAACCGCCTGCTGGGCGCCGACGTGCACCCCAACCATGCGCACTGGGACCGAGACGCGGTGCACGAGGTCTACCGCGAGTGGCGGGCGCTGCTGGACACCTACGGCGAGGACCGCATCGGCGTCGCCGAGGCGTGGGTGAGCCCCCCCGAGCGGATGGCGATGTACGTCCGCCCCGACGAGTTGCACCAGGCGTTCAACTTCGACTACCTCAAGGCCGACTGGTCCGCGACGGCGCTGCGCGAGGTCATCACGTCCTCGCTCATGGCCACCGCCGAGGTGGACGCGACGACCACGTGGGTGCTGTCCAACCACGACGTACAACGGCATGTGACGCGCTACGGCGACGGTGAGCTCGGCCGGCGGCGGGCTCGGACCGCCGCGCTGCTCACGATGTCCCTGCCGGGATCGGCCTACGTCTATCAGGGGGAGGAGCTTGGCCTGCCCGAGGTCACCGACCTGCCCGAGTCGGTGCTCGCCGACCCGACCTGGCTGCGGTCGGGGCATACCGTGCGCGGGCGCGACGGGTGCCGGGTGCCGATCCCGTGGACGGTCGACGGCCCGTCGTACGGCTTCGGTGCGGGTGGCTCCTGGCTGCCGCAGCCGGCAGCCTGGTCCGGCCTGTCGGTGCAGGCCCAGTCCGCGGACCCGACGTCCATGCTCGCGCTGTACCGGCGCGCGCTGGCCATCCGCCGAGACGACCCTGCGTTGCGCGGCGATGGCCTGCGCTGGCTGGCCGGCCCCGCGGAAACCCTGATGTACGAGCGAGGGCGCGGCCTGGTCTGCGCCGTCAACCTCGGGGCCGAGCCCGTCGCGCTGCCCCCGCACGACGAGATGCTGCTCTCGTCGGGACCACTCACCGAGGACGGTCGACTGCCCGTCGACACCGCCGTCTGGATCCGCACTAACTAGGCCAAAACGACTCAGGGGCCTCGGGGTTCACCCCGAGTTAACACCGATTTCTGGGTCGATCTCGGCTATTCGATGGACTCTGTCGGAGGTCGGCCCTAGCGTCGCAGGAAGGTGTAGGCCGGACCGCTGCGCCGACCGAGCAATGCCCGTGCCGATTTTCCCCGGAGTGCCCGTGATGAGCAGGTTGACCGAGTTCGTGTTGCGACACCGCCGCTGGGTGATCCTGTTCTGGCTGGTCAGCCTCGTCGTGGGAGGTTGGGCGGCCGGGCGCACCACCGAGCGGCTCAGCCTCGACTTTTCGCTGCCGGGCCAGCCGGGCTACCAGACCGAGAAGCAGATCCTGGCCGAATACGGCAACGGCGGGTCCAACCAGCCCTACATCCCCGTCGTCACCGTCCCGGCCGGGACGACTGTGGCGGCGCAGCAGGCCAAGATCGACGCCGTCTTCACCAAGATCCAGAACACGGTGCCGACAACCCGGATCGTCACCTTCAGCCAGACCAAGAACCCGATCTTCGTCACCAAGGACGGGCGCACGACCTACGCCCTGATCTACCCGGCTGCGTTCACCAGTTTCGACCAGAAGGGCCCCGACTTCGCGCTGCGCCCGGTGCTCGCGGCGGCCACCAAGGACACCGGTTTCGACTGGCGGATCACTGGCTACAACGTGCTCGCCCAGGGCACCGATGACCCTGAGGCACCGAGCCTGCTCACCGAGACCCTCTTCGGCGGGCTCGGCGCGCTCGCTGTCTTGGTCTTCGTGTTCGCGTCTTTCCTGGCGTTGCTCCCGCTGGCCATCGCCGCCGTGTCGATCCTCACGACGTTCACGATCGTGCTGCTCGCCACCTACCTCACCGACATAAGTTTCGTGGTGCAGTTCCTCATCGCCCTGATCGGGCTGGGAGTCGCCGTCGACTACTCCTTGCTCATCGTCAACCGCTGGCGCGAGGAACGCGCCCACGGCCGGGACAACCACGACGCCGTGGTCGTGGCCATGGCGACCGCCGGCCACGCCGTCGTGGCCAGCGCCGGGACCGTCGCCATCAGCCTGTGCGCGCTGCTGGTGATCCCGGTGCCCCTGCTGCGCAGCATGGGCATCGGCGGCATGCTCATCCCGGTCGTGAGCACGACGGTGATCCTCACACTGCTCCCGGCGCTGCTGGGCGGCATCGGCCCCAGGGTCGACTGGCCGCGCGTGCGGCACGAGGGGCGCGCCTCGCGGACGTGGTCGGCCTGGGCCCGCCTCGTCGTGCGGCATCGGTGGGTGGCAGCGGGTCTGGCCCTGGCGATCCTCGCCGCGCTGATCGTTCCGGTGTTCGGCATCAAGATCGGGCAGGCCCAGACGAGTTCCCTCGCCAGCGGCGGGCGCGCCTACGACAGCCTGCAGACACTCACGAAGGGCGGGGTGCCGGCCGGGGTCGTGTCACCCCTGGAGGTGCTGGTCCGGCCGGTTGGTTCCGCCGGTTCTGCTGGTTCTGCCGACGCGGTGGTCCGGGCCGCAGCGAAGGTTGACGGCGTGAGCGCGGCCTTCGCGCCGGACACCGCGCAGTGGCGCAAGGGCGGATCCGCCATGGTGGCGGTGATCCCGACCGAGGAGACGGTCGACTCGGACAAGGCGAAGGTCGCCGAGCGAGTCAGCGCCGCGGTGTCCGACCTGCCGGGCGTCGTCGGTGTGGCCGGGGCCGGCGCAACCGTCAACGACTACATCAACGCGGTCTACAAGAAGTTCCCCTACTCCCTGGGGCTGATCGCGCTGGTGACCTTCCTGCTGCTCGTGCGCACCTTCCGGTCGATCCTGCTGCCGCTGAAGGCGGTGGCGCTCAACGTCGTGTCGGTGGCCGCCACGTTCGGCGCGACGGTGTTGTTCTGGCAGGAGGGCCACGGGTCGCAGGCCATCTTCAACATCCGCGAGACCGGGGCGGTGACCTTCTGGTTACCCGTGCTGATCTTCGCGTTCCTGTTCGGCCTGTCGATGGACTACGAGGTGTTCATCCTGGCCCGGATGCGGGAGGCATATGACAGCACCGGCGACACCAACGCGGCCGTCGTCGAGGGCCTCGCCCGCACCGGGCGCCTGGTCACCGGCGCCGCAATGATCCTGTTCCTGTCCTTCGTGGCGCTGGCCGCGTCGCCCGGCACCGACATCAAGGTGTTCGCGTCCGCTTTGGGCATCGGCATCCTGCTCGACGCCACCGTGGTCCGGGCGTTGCTGGTGCCGGCCTTGGTGTCCCTGTTCGGCAAGTGGAACTGGTGGCTGCCGTCCTGGGCCGCCAAGCCGCTGCGGGTGCCCCCACACGACGCGATCCCCGAGCCGCGGCGACACTCGAGTTCGGATCGCGGTCGGGCCCCGGTCAGCTGACGTCTATGCAGCCGACCGAGGTCGGCTGACGTCTATGCGGCCGACCGAGGTTGCGAGGCTTCGACACGCTTGAGGTGCACTTCGACCCGAAGGCCCGGATCGGACAGCCGGCTGGACGACAGTCGTCACCATGACCACCTCGGTGTCCAGCAGCGCGGCCACCCGCAAGTCCCCCGGCGCCCGGATCGTCGTGCCCCTGCTCGTCGGCTCGGCCGTCTCCGTCGCGCTGGGAGCCTATGGCGGGGCGCACTCTCCGACGGGGCGCTCGGTCACGATGTTCGGTTGCTCCAGCGTCATCACGATGAAGGTGTGGCTGACGCCATAGCCGCGGCTCTGGGGCTGGTCCAGCTGGGCACCGAGCTGCGGATCTTCGGCAAGCTCGGCAGTGGCAAGACGCCAGGCTGGGTCTCGGTGCTGCACCGGTCCTCCGGCAGCGTCGCCGTGCTGCTGACCCTGCCGGCCGCGTTCCACTGCCTGTGGTCGCTGGGCTTCTCGACCTTCGACACCGCACGACGGCGCACTCGATGCTGGGGTGCACGTTCTACGGTGCCTTCGTCGCCAAGATGCTCTCGCTCAAGATGCGCCGGCTGCCTGGCTGGGCGCTGCCGGTCTTCGGCGGACTGATCTTCACCCCTCTTGGTAGCCGCCTGGCTGACGTCGTCGCTGTGGTTCTTCCGGATGACCGGGGTCGACGTCTGAGCTCCGCATCGCCTGCCCGTGTCTGAGCCGGCAGTCCGATCAGCTCGTCAGGCGAGTTGTTGCCGACCGTCAGGTGAGGTTCTGCGTGCCTACCGAGGCGAAAAGTAGCCGGACAAGGCGTCGACGCCTATGCCGGCCGCTGTTCGCGCCGCAAGGCGTGGCGATCTCACATGGTGGACGGGGGCGCGTGGGGCGGGAGCGTGGGGGCAGGTGGGATTGTTGGCCGCGGTGCCTGGTGCTGTTCATCCACGCCGTGGCAAGGTTCAGGCCATGACCTCACCTGCTCCCGCGCTCAGCCGTCGCAACCTGCTCAAGGGGGCCGCGTTAGGTGCCGCGACCGCCCTCGTGCCCGTCCGGGGCTTCGACGTCGCGGCCGCCGAGGCGCCGACCCGAGATGGGATCTTCGGTTACGGCGTGGCCAGCGGCGACCCGACGGGCTCTTCGCTCGTGCTGTGGACCCGGGCGACACCGCCCAGCCGCCACGGCGAGCCGCTCGCCACACCCGGCAGTGGGCACGGCCGCCCGCTCGAGGTGCGCTGGGAACTCGCTCGGGACGAGCACTTCCGGCGGGTGGTGGCGCGCGGGCGGGTGCGGACCAGCGCGGAACGGGATCACACCGTGAAGGTCGACGTACAGGGGCTTTCTCCCTACACGCGCTACTGGTACCGGTTTCGGGCGCAGGGCCAGACGAGTCCGGTGGGTCGAACTCAGACGTCCCCCGACGTCGACGGGACGATTTTCGCGCTGCGCATGGCCCTGGTGTCCTGCAGCAACTTCACCGGCGGTTTCTTCACGGCCTATCGCAGCATCGGCGAGCGCGACGATCTGGACTTCGTGCTCCACGTCGGCGACTACATCTACGAGTACGGCAACGGCGCAGACCGCTACGGCCCATCCTCGCTGGTTGGGACGAGGGACGGGATCCCCGCCACGGAGACGATCGACCTGCGTGGCTACCGACTGCGGCACGCGCTGCACAAGGCCGACCCGGACCTGGCGCTGGCCCACCGGGCGCACCCGTGGATCACGATCTTCGACGACCATGAGGTGGCCAACAACGCGTGGCGCGATGGGGCGGAGAACCACACGCCGGGAGTGGAGGGTGCCTTTCTGGCCCGACGCCGCCAGGCCTATCAGGCCTACCTCGAGTGGATGCCGTTCCGGCTGCCCGAGCAACGAGTCGTCCCGCATCAGGGCACCCGCTTCTTCAAGCGCTTCACCTTCGGCTCACTGGGTGATCTCTCGGTCATGGAGACCCGGCAGAACCGGGCCGCGCAGATCGACGTACCGGGATTCACCACCCGGGGCGGCGGGTTCATCCCGTCGGGCGTTCCGTCCATCGATGCCGCGCTCGCCGCTCCGTCGCGACACCTCCCCGAACCAGAGCAGCTTCGCTGGCTCAAGGACGGCGTGGCCGACGGCGGCCGCGCCTGGCACCTCGTCGGCAATCAGGTCATGGTCGCTCCCATCGGCTGGCCCGGGAGCGTGCTCGGTGCCCCGGCCAACCTCACCCTGCTCAACTCCGACCAGTGGGACGGCTACCAGGCCGACCAGACCGACCTGCTCGCTCACCTGGCGGGGTTGCCCGCCGCTGGAGCCGGAACGGTGGTTCTCACCGGTGACATCCACTCGTCGTGGGCGATCGACCTGCCCTCGACCCGGGGAGCCGGGGCCGGCTATCAGCCCGTCGGGGTCGAGTTCGTGTGCCCGTCGGTCACCTCCGACGGCTTTTACGAGATCGCCTCCACGTCGCTACCGGGCCAGCCGGCCGAGGTCGTCGTCGCCGCGACCCGGGCCGCGACCAGCGCGGTGGCCGCGACCAACCCTTGGGTCAAGTACCTCGACGGCGTCGGTCACGGCTACACCGTCATCGACGTCACCCCCGATCGGGTCCAGGCCGACTACTACCTGACCCCGGTCCCCACGACCAGCCGACCGGACCCGCGAGTGGAACCTGGTTTGCAGCCGACCTGGGCGATCAGCTGGCAGTCGGTCGCGGGCAGTCGCCGGGTCACGGCTGCGCTCGGACCGGTGGGCAGTCGCGCCGACCAGCCCGCGTCCTGACCGCGCCTGTGGGGCGGCTCAGGAGCGGGTGGCGCTGACGGCGCTCGCCGCGACTCACAGGCCGCCGTACCAGTACCGCGGCCCCAGACCCTTGACCGAGACGTCGCCAGCCCCCACCTCGCGCAGGTACGTCGCGTAGTCCTTGGCATGCCGGATGTCCACCACGAGCAGTTTGCCGCCGGGCCGGAGCACGCGGTAGGCCTCGTGCGTCGCGCCGCCCGGCCCAGTCAGGGATGTTGTGGCCGGCCAGAGCGTTGGCGACCACGTCGAAGGAGGCGACCGGGAACGGCAGGGAGGATAACCGCGGTGTGCAACTCAACCCGCTCGGCCACGCCGTCGTCTCCGACCAGGCCCAGGCGACCGAGCAGCCCGTCCCACACCCGCAGCTTGCCGCGGACCGTTGTGTGCAGAAAGGTCAGCGCCTGGACGCCGAACAGCGCGACCGCGACCACCCATCAGATGGAAAGGGAGACCAGCGCGAGCACCGGGGAGACCACCGTGCCGGCGAGCGTGCCCACCAGGACCTGGGGAGCCTCGATGCCGAACGCATCCAGCTCGGTCGCCGTGCCCCCGTGCCGGCGGGCCGCTGTGTTCGTGAAGTGGCCATGAACCGGGCCTTTCAGCCGTCTCGCCCGGAATCCAGCATTGTTCGCAGACTTGACTGGGACGAGAGTTTCTCCGCCTGCAGATCAGGACGATCCTGCACATCAGGACTACCGATCACGACTACAGATCAAGACAGCCGGTCAGCTCGGCGGCTCGAGATAGCGCTCGAGGAAGGCCCGCTCCTCCGGCGACACGCGCCGGGGTCGCTCCGCGGTCAGGTCGAACGGCACGAGCACGGAGGCTGCCGTGGCGAAGACGGCCGTCTCGTCGTGCACCTCGTAGCGGATCTCGTACGACGCAGCCTTGATCGACCCGCACCACAGGGCGATCTCGACGCCTCGGGGGTGGTAGATCAGCGGTCGCTTGTAGTCGATCTCGTGCCTGGCCACGACCACGCCGTCGGACAACGCCCGCGACCCCATCTGCGGACCTTGGGCGAACAGCATGTCCACCCTGGCCTCTTCGAGGTAGGTCAGGTAGACGACGTTGTTGACGTGGCCGTAGGCATCCATGTCCGACCAGCGCATCGAGCATCGGTAGCGATGGCGCCGGTGGCCGAGCTGCGGGGTTCCGTCGCCGGCGGACGTCATGACGCCGCCGGTCAACCGCGAGTGAGCTTGCGGTACGTCGCACGGTGCGGTCGGGCTGCATCCGCACCCAGGCGCTCGACCTTGTTGCGCTCGTAGGACTCAAAGTTGCCCTCGAACCAGTACCACCGGGAGTCGCCCTCGTAGGCCAGGATGTGGGTCGCAACGCGGTCGAGGAACCACCGGTCGTGGGACACGACCACCGCGCAGCCGGGGAACTCGAGCAGCGCATTTTCCAACGAGGACAGGGTCTCGACGTCGAGGTCGTTGGTCGGCTCGTCGAGCAGCAGGAGGTTTCCTCCCTGCTTGAGGGTGAGCGCGAGGTTGAGCCGGTTGCGTTCACCGCCGGACAGAACTCCGGCCGGCTTCTGCTGATCCGGGCCCTTGAAGCCGAAGGCCGAGACGTAGGCTCGGGAGGGCATCTCGACGTGACCGACGTTGATGTAGTCCAGCCCGTCGGACACGATCTCCCACAGCGTCTTCTTGGGGTCCAGGCCACCCCTGTTCTGGTCGACGTAGGAGATCCGAACCGTCTCGCCGATCTTGATCGAACCGGCGTCGGCCTCCTGCTCCCCGATCAGCATCTTGAACAGCGTCGTCTTTCCGGTGCCGTTTGGACCGATGATGCCGACGATGCCGTTGCGGGGCAAGGAGAAGGACAGGTCGTCGATAAGCAGCCGGTCCCCGAAACCCTTGCTCAGCTTGTCGGTTTCGATGACGACGCTGCCCAGACGAGGACCCGGCGGGATCTGGATCTCTTCGAAGTCCAGCTTGCGGGTCTTGTCGGCCTCGGCGGCCATCTCCTCGTAGCGCTCGAGCCGGGCCTTGCTCTTGGCCTGCCGGCCCTTCGCGTTGGACCGCACCCATTCCAGCTCGTCCTTGAGCCGCTTGGCGCGCTTGACGTCTTTCTGGCCTTCGACCTTGAGCCGGGTCTGCTTGGTCTCGAGATAGGTGGAGTAGTTGCCTTCGTAGGGATAGGCCCGACCGCGGTCCAGCTCGAGGATCCACTGCGCCACGTTGTCCAGGAAGTAGCGGTCGTGGGTGACCGCGACCACCGTCCCGGCGTAGTTTTCCAGGTGGGACTCGAGCCACTGCACGCTCTCGGCATCGAGATGGTTGGTGGGCTCATCGAGCAGCAGCAGGTCGGGTTGGGCCAGCAACAGCTTGCACAACGCGACCCGGCGACGCTCTCCGCCGGACAGGACGGACACGTCGGCGTCGGGCGGCGGACAGCGCAGGGCGTCCATCGCCTGCTCGAGCTGGGAGTCGAGATCCCACGCGTTGCGGTGATCGATGGCGTCCTGGAGTTTGGCCATCTCGGTGCCCAGGGCATCGAAGTCGGCGTCGGGCTCGGCCATCTCCGCGCCGATCGCGTCATAGCGCTCCAGCAGGGCCTTCGTGTCAGCCACGCCCTCCTCGACGTTGCCGAGGACGTCCTTGTCCTCGTTGAGGTGCGGCTCCTGCTCGAGGATGCCGACCGAGTAGCCCGGGGAGAGCAGGGCGTCACCGTTGGACGGCTGGTCCAGACCGGCCATGATCCGCAGAACGGTGGACTTGCCGGCGCCGTTCGGGCCGAGAACCCCGATCTTCGCGCCGGGCAGGAAGGCCAGGGTCACGTCGTCGAGAATGACCTTGTCGCCGTGGGCCTTGCGGGCCTTGCGCATGCTGTAGATGTACTCCGCCATGGTCTCCAGCCTAGGTGGCCGAGGCGACCGCGCCCGCATCGGCGGCCCCGGGGGGTGGGGGTGACCGACCCGAGCGCGGTCCGTCTCGTGGCCGCCTCAGGCGGCGCTGCCATCGCGGAGGTCCGGATCGCCCGGACCGGCGTCGTCCCACCCCCCGCCATAGCCGTCTGGGCCATCGGACGCGGCGTGCTCCCGACCGTCGGTATCGCCCACGGTGGCCAACGGCCGACCAGCGACGGCTTCCCCGCCTCGACCGCCGACCTGCTCGCCGAACTCGGCCGCGAGCTGGGCTGCAAGCTCGTCCGCGGACTCGGCCGCGAGCTCGTTCGCGATCTGTCGCTCGGCACTCGGGCCGAAGCTCATCTTCGTCAACTGGGTGGTGCCGCGGGACAGGTCATGCCCGACCGCCGTGGCATCGATCTCGACGGTGGTCCGTTGCTGGCCTTCCTTGTCGTCGTAGCTGTTCACCCGCAGCCGACCATGGACCACGACCTGCTGTCCCTTGAGGACCGACTCGAAGACGTTTTCGGCGAGGGCCCGCCAGCTCGTCACGGTCAACCAGATCGTGTCGCCGTCCCTCCATCGGTCCAGGGACTTGTTGAACTTGCGCTCGTTCACCGCCATCCGGAAGCTCGTCACCCGCGCTCCCCCACTGGTGACCCGCATCTTGGGCTCGGCCGCCACGTTGCCCACCACGGTCACGAATGTCTCGTTCACATCTTCCTCCTCGGTCTGCATCGCGCCATCTGGTCGCGTCGTGGCTTCTACGGTGACTGGGCAGCGACGCTCCCGACAGTCCGGCAGAAGGATCTGTGGACAGCGGAGGGGGTGGGCGGCCTGTGGATCGTTCCCCCGCGCAGGCGAAGGCTGGCAACCGCCAGGTCGGCTGTGGCTCGTCCTGGTCAGCCGGTGCGGGCCCGATCCAGGCCGCGCACGGCGGTGGCGTGCCGAGCCAGCTCGGCCTCCACCGGTCCGATCACCAGCCGTTGCGCAACCGCACCGATCGAGTCGCGGAGTCGGGACTCGGCGCGCCGCCTGCGCAGCCGCGCTCCGGTGCGCGCCATCGCCCGCCCCACCGCCGACAACAACCACCCCAGGACGACCCCGCCGACCAGCAGCAAGGTCGGCACGGCGATCCCGCCGACGTCGGGGGTCGGCGGGTCCGGCAGCCGCAGGTAGGCCCCGAAAGCCAGCAGCAGCAACCACGACGCCCCCACCAGTGCGGCGACGACGAGCAGCCACTGCAGCAAGCCTCCGAGGCGCCACCAGGCTGGTCGGCGGTCCGCGCCGAGGTCCGCGCCGACGACTGAGGCATCCAGCGCATCCCGCAGATCCGCGGACGACCCCCCAGCAGCACGGCGTACGGCGTCGCGCCACGGCCGCGGCAGGTCATCGGCCACCGAACCCGACACCCGCCGGACCGCGGTCTGGACCTGCGCCTGCTGGACCGGCGTGGGCTCCGGCACGGAGGACCGCACCATGCTGCGGACCTCACCACGGTCGCTGGGCCGTAGGTGCAGGCGCCGTAGCGGGTCCGGCCGCATGCGGCGCAGCCAGCGGGTCGGCGGCCAGCCCATCCTGCCGGCCGCCTGCAGGTTCCACGATTGCTCGACCGCCGAACCGATGACGCTCACCCCGGCCGCGCCCGCCAGGGCCTCCACCAGCTGGGCGCGCTCGGCAGCACCAACCTCGTCGCGGGTGTTCGCGCCGACGCCGTCGGACAGAACGGCGGCGGCGGCCTCGACGTCGGCAACCAGCCGGTCGTTGCGGGCGCGGCGCCCCCGGACGGCCTCGGCAAGGACGGCGACCAGCCCGTCCAGCCCGGCGCCGGTGCGCGCGGAGGTGGTCAGCAGCACGGCCCGGCGAAGGCCGTCGTCATCGATCAGCCGGCGCAGGTCGGCGACGCACTGATTGACGGCGTCTGGGGAAAGCGTGTCGACCTGGTTGAGCACCACGACGGTCACCGCGTCGTGACCAGACAGCGGACGCAGGTAGCGCTCGTGGAGCGCCGCGTCGGCGTACTTCTGCGGGTCCACCACCCACACCAGCAGGTCGACCATCCGGACAAGGCGATCGACCTCGAGGCGGTGATCCGCGGCGGTCGAGTCGTGGTCGGGCAGGTCGAGCAGGACCAGCCCGTCCAGGTCCTGCTGGCCCACGTGGCGGTGCTCGTCGGTCCCGCCGTGGGGCCACGTCGTCTGCTTGCGCGGGACGCCGAGCCACTGAACCAGCGGGGCGGCGTTTTCGGCTCCCCACACGCAGGCGTGTGCCCGCGACGTGGTGGGCCGTCGCACGCCGACCGGGGAGACCTCCCCGCCGACGAGTGCGTTGAACAGCGAGGATTTCCCGCTGCCTGTCGCCCCGGCCAGGGCGACCACGGTGTGCTCGCCGGAGAGTCGCAGCCGCTCCCCCGCTCGTGCCGTCACGGCCTGGGCCGCAGCGAGCTCGGCCGGATCGGCGCGACCCTCGAGCGCGGCCAACGCCTCGTCCAGACCGGTGAGCATCGAGGGCAGGTCGGACCGGCGGTGCCGGCCGCGCAACCGCGCGATCACCTGGCGTCCTCCACGTCCTGGACGAGGGCCCGCAAGCCCGCACCCGCGTCGGGGGCGACCGGTTGCGCCTCGAGCCGGTCGAGGAAGCGCCGGCGCTCGCTCTCGAGCAACTCGGCGACCCGCCGGTGCAGGTCCGACTTCGCCGTCGTCGCCAGGGTGCGCACGGCCTGGTCGCCGAGCACGGCCTCCAGGATCTTCTGGCTCAGGGCGGACGCACCCCCGGCCACCGCAAGTTCCCCGGCGACCAGGCCTCCCGTGTGGGCGAACACAACGATCATCGCCATCAGACCCATCCCGTTGACCCCGAACGCGAGGTAACGGGCGGTGGCACGCTTGCCCTCCCCCTGCTGGCGCACCAGGTCGAGAACGAATCCCTGCCATTCGCGCACGGCCCTGGTGGTGGCACCAGCGAGCTCGCTCGAGCTGTGCCCGAGGTCGTCCTCGCCCAACAGCGCCGCGCCCGCGGTGTCCGCATGCCAGGACGAACCCACCCGCTCAGCCGCGTCGTCGGCGGCGGCGCGCACCAACGCCTCCACGCCGGTCTCGAGCGCGACCGCGAGGTCCTTGCCGGGCTGCGGCTTGCCGCGCACCGCCGCGCCCACGCGGTCGCGCAGCCGGCCGACCTTCGACTCCAGGGACCGCATGAACTCGCCAGTGCCCACGAACTCCTGCCACCGCGCGAGGACTTCGCCGCGGAGCAGCGACCCGTCGCCGCTCGCGTCATCGACCCGTCGCAACGCCTGGTCATAGGCGGATTCCACGTCGCGGCGCAGCCGCTCGGAGGCGTCGGACTGCGCGTCGGCGGAGGCGGCGAGCTCGAACACGCGCACGGCCAACGAGCTGATCGCCCCGTCGAGGGTGTGCTTGACAACGGCGGCCCTCGAAGGCGCATCGGCAGCCAGGGTGCGCAGCCACTTTTGCACCGACGTGACCTCGTCGGGCGCCAGCAGCCCATCGTGGGTGGTGGTCTCGGGCACGACGAACAGCGGCGCCGAACCCAGCCCCTGCTCGGAGAGCATGGTGGCCAGATGTGCCCGTACGTCGACGAGGGCCTCCGGCGGCACCCGGTTGAGGACGACGGCCACCGCCGTGCCCCGCGTGACTGCGGTGCGCAGGAACTCCCACGGCACGGCGTCGGCATAGCGGGCCGCCGTCGTAACGAAAAGCCACATGTCCGCGGCGGCCAGCAGCTGGGTCGCGAGTTCGCGGTTGGCCGTGACCACCGAGTCGATGTCGGGAGCATCCAGGATCGCGAGCCCTGCCGGGATCGCCTCGCTGCTCACGAGCTTCAGGGTCGAGGGGTCGGTGTCGCTGCGCGACGAACGCTCCAACCCCGGCAGGATGCGCCGATCCTCGAACCACGGGGCGTCGGTGGGGTGGTGAGCCAGGACAGCCGAGCGGGTGGTCGGGCGGATCACCCCCGCGGCGCTGATCCTGGTGCCGACCAGGGAGTTGACCAGGGTCGACTTGCCGGCGCCGGTGGGCCCGCCGACGACGGCGAGCAGCGGAGCCTCGATCCGCCGCAGCCTCGGCAAGACGTAGTCCTCGAGCTGGTCGTGTATCGCCCGGCGCATGATCCGTGCCGCGTCGGCGTCGCCGGTCTGCAGCGGCAGCCGCACGTCGACGACGTGCGCGCCCAGCCGCTCGAGGGCGGCGAGCAGCGGCTGCACGTCGGGGCCGGTGGTCACGGTGCAATCCTGTCTCACCAGGGGGCCATTCGTGGCTTTGGCGCGCATCGTCGTACCCGGTTCGTGGTTTGCTGTCGCTCTCCGGCCCAGCGGCCGGCGCACTACCCTCGGCACCGGGCGCCCGTAGCTCAGCGGATAGAGCAGCGGACTTCTAATCCGCCGGTCGCAGGTTCGATCCCTGCCGGGCGCGCCCCGCATAGCCGCAGGTCAGGGGCTGTATTAGCCCCTCTCAGGGGTGATCGAAATGACGTCTGGACCGCCACTAGTCCGCAAAAAGTCCCCAGCAGCTTTCGCGTGGGCCGCGTCGAGGCGCGCTGCGACCGCATCCAGCTCGTCGCCGAACACCCGTAGATGTCCAACGTCATCGCCGCGGAGGCGTGACCGAGCATTTTCTGCACGGCTTTCACCGACGCGCCCGAAGCGATGGCCAGGCTGGCCGCGGTGTGGCGCAGCTCGTGCGGCACCAGCCCGTCGAGCCCGGCGGCACGCGCCGCCGGGTCGAAGGCCCGCTGCCGGAAATTGCTCAGCCACAGCGGACCGCCCGGGGTGCGGTGAACACCAGATCGTCACGAGTGCGCCCGCCAAGTTGCTCTGCCAACCGCTCCTGCAGGAGCGCAGGCACCGGCACCGACCGCTGCGCGTGCGACTTCGGTGGGCTCCGCATACGACCACCTCGCCGGGCGCCTCGGTGTCGGGGTAACCGCGGCCTTCACCACCTTCGCCGACGTCCTGACCCGGGCCGGACCCCCGGGCCGAGTGATCACCCGCGTGCGCCCCTGACCTCACATCTGTGGATCGATGGTCGCCCATCATCTAATACGGCAAATAGTTGCTGTTTTTCGATAAAACTAGGGGTAGCATTCGACCATGATGCGAGAGGCAAGACTCCTTCGAGTCCTGCTCGTGATGCTCCTGGTCTGCCTAGCCCTGGCGAGCGGCCTGATCTACATCGTCAGCCTGGACCTCGCAGCGGTCTATCCGGAGGTGGCGCACCTGCGGTTGCCCATGTACGTCGCGGTGCTCGTCGGCCTCGTCCCGATTGTTGTGGCCGTCAAGGTCGTGTTCGACCTTCTTGGCGTCGTCGACGAAGGCGAGGAGTTCTCAACCCGAACCGTGCGGCTGTTGCGGCGGCTCAAGGTGCTCGTCGGGATCACCGCCGCCTACCTCCTGGTCGGCCTCGTGGGTGTCTGGGTCGCCGTCTGGGTCGCCATGGGGCAGCAGAAGGCATCGATGTTCCTTCTCTGGTTCGCCGCCGAGGTCGTCAGCTTGTTCCTCTACACGCTGGTCGCCCTGCTCGAGCGGTTGTTCGCCGCGGCGCTCGAACTCCGCCAGGACAACGAACTCACGGTCTGAGCCATGTCGATCATCGTCAACCTCGACGTCATGCTGGCCCGGCGCAAGATGCGCCTCACCGAACTCAGCGACCACGTGGGCATCACCATGGCCAACCTCAGCAACCTGAAGACCGGCAAGGCCCGCGCGATCCGCTTCACCACGCTCGAGGCCATCTGCGCAGCACTGGACTGCCAACCGGGAGACCTCATCGAGTTTCGTCCGAACGAGGACTCAGCGGCGCCCGAAGACACCGCAGACCGGGCTACGCGTCCTTCCGACGTATCGGCTACGGGAGCCACGCCAAGCGTCGACTCGGATTGGCCGACACATGACGTCGCCGGGGCGCACCATTCGAGTGCTCGGCCCTAGTACTACAGCCGCACATATTTTGATCTACTTCGGCGTGTCGCCTTCGATCTTGGGATGATTGTCGCGATCTTGCTGGTGTGGTTGATGATCTGGATGTGGCTGAGGTGGCGGCGTGGGCGGCGGGGCTGGAGGAG
>JBBRHF010000044.1:0-25145 GCA_038223055.1 Actinomycetes bacterium
CGACCCGACCATCCTGCGCAGCGAAGCGGGTCCTCAGCTCATCCTGATCCCGGCAATTCCGATTGCGGTGACGGCGACCAGCGCCACGGCCATGAGCGCCCGGACGTGGGCTGAGGCCATGAGCCCCCCGACGGGGGCGGACGTCGGATCCTGATGCTGTGGCTTGGTGATGCTGACCCGCAGTCGGCCGCCCCGCATCGCCACCACCCAGGCGACGAGCACGATGTTGGTGAGCAGCAGCCAGCCGCTGATGTAGGTCACCGCGTGGACGTGCAGTGCGAGCGTCTTCTGCTGGTCATGTGCCATCGAGCCCATCGACGCCATGTTGCTCATCGGCTGGCTGGACTGCAGGTGGTAGTCGTACGCCGAGCTGGCCACGATCGCGGCGAGGCCGGCGATGGTGCCGGCCGCAACGACCAGCAGCCCCGTCGCCGCAACCGCCCTCGGCTTGCGCAGGTCCGGCCCGAACCAGCGCATTGCCAGCGTGAGCGCGGCGAGCACGGTGAAGACGAAGATCGGCAGGAGCAGGGTGGACTCCAGGAGCCAGCTTGCGAACGGCCCCCGGGTGCGCTCGATCGCGCCGACGGCACCCCGCAGGGAGACCATCCAGAACCCGTCTCCGTAGGCCAGCACGACGCCCAGCGAGAGCACCGTCCACCACGGGACGGCGAGCCGGCCTGGGCTGGTGGGGGCTCCGGGTGGGTCCGGGGTGGGGTCGACGGCGGTGCGGTCGGTGGTGGTGGCGGGGTCGGTGGTGGCGGGCTCGGTGGTGGCGGGCTCGGTGGTGGTGGACATGGAGCTGATGGACATGGTGACCTCGGTCATTCTCTGGTGAGGGCCGGTGCCTGCCCAGCCCGACTGCCCAGCCCGAAGCCACGAGTCGTGACTTCGGCCTGGCGTCGGGTGTGGGCAGGCACCGAGCCGGTTTGCCGTGGGGAGGGGAGCCGTGGGGCTCGCGACGAGTGACAGAGCCCCTACGGGGTGATCTCCCAGCCGAACATCATGGCGTGGTCCTCGTGGGCCAGGTTGTGGCAGTGGGCCACATAGGGCCCGACGAAGTCCCGGAACCCGCGGTACAGGATCACCGACTCACCGGGGTCAAGTGCCACGAGGTCTTCGCGCCCGACGTCCTCGGGATGGGACGGGTCACCGCGCGTCACGTCCACGCCGTTGCGCATGACGGTGCGGTGCTCCTCCATGTGCAGGTGGAACGGGTGCACCCAGCCGCCGCCGCCGTTGCGGATCTCCCACAGGGCGAAGCTGTTCTTCTTCTGCCGGGCCAGCGGCGTCTTGCCGGCCTTGTTCTTCATGCTCGTCGCCACCGTCGCCGGGTCGAAGACCTCGTGGTTCACCAGCCACTCCAGTTCGCCACCCGCACTGCCGCGCTCCACCTCGAAGATCTTGCGATCATCCAGCATGGTGGACCAGTTGCTGGGCAGCGGCGGGAGCGGACGCATCAGGCCGGTCGGGATCACGCTGTCGTCGGCCACGGCGCCGGCGTCGATCACGAACTTCAGGACCGGAACCTTGTAGTCGGGGTCGACGCTCTTGCCGCGGATCGAGTTGGTCCACATCCGCCCGTCGGGCATCTTCATGACGTCGGTGAGGTAGATCTCGTCGCCGGCGGTGGTCGGGGTGCCGTCCTGGTACTTCGTGAAGTCGATGATGACCTCACGGCGCTTGGCCGGCCACAACTCGAAGTGGTCCCGCACGATCGGGAACGGCAGCAGCCCGCCGTCGTTGGCGATCTGGGTGAAGTTCATGCACTGCTGGCCGTCGGGGATGCGGTATTGCCCTTGGAGTTCGTCATCCTTGTAGCCCAGGGACACCGAGGACTTCGGGCCCTGCGTGGAACTCATCAGCTTGAAGTCATAGATCCGCGCGAGCGAGGCGTCCAGGAACCGGAAGCGATACTTGCGCCGCTTCACGTGCAGCACCGGGGACGCGGTGCCGTTGACGGTGAAGATGTCGCCGACGAAGCCGTGGTTGGGGAAGTGCTTGTAGAACGTCTTGCCCCACCACTCGGGGTGCGTCCTCGGGTTGCCGGCTTCGGGGAACTCCCCGTCGTGCATGTCCTTGTGCGTCGTGACCCCGTCCTCCAGCCGGGTGTCGTAGAAGGCCAGCGGGATGTCGTAGGCGACGTCGAAGGACCCGTTGGGGTTGTTGGTGCGCACGCCGGGCAGCCGCAGTCCCTTTGTCTCGTCGCCCATGTCCAGGCCGTTCTTCGGGTCGTAGATGGGATAGAGCCCGACCATGCCCTTGTAGACGTTGGCGCCGGTGTGGTCCATCCGGTGGTCGTGGAACCAGAAGAAGCTCTGCTTCTCCCGGTCGTCGCTACCCGCCGGCCAGTTCAGGTACAGGTTGTCCACGGACATGCCCGGCAGGTAGCCCTGGTGCTTGGGCCCGAAATTCATCGTGTAGTGCGGGTTTCCGTCGCTCTCGGGCGCGGTGTGACCGTTGTGCAGGTGGGTCAGGAAGGACAAGTCCGGGGCGCCGAAGTCCTGCCGATCGAGGTTGAGCGGGTTCTCATCCAGGTGGTTCTCGAAGCGGACCAACGCCGGCTTGCCGTACTCGGCGTTGATCATCGGCCCGGGGAAGGTGCCGTTGAAGCCGTAGATCGTGCTCGCCGGCAGCGTCCGCGCTGTGCCCGCGGGGAAGGTCTGGCCGGACGCGTCGAACGAGGCCGTCGGTCGGCCCGCCTTGTCGATCGGCATCACCTGCGAGGTGGTGAAGGCATGCTGACCTACCTGCAAGTCGATCTTGTAGACGATCGGGTCCGGATAGCGGATCTGGCTGGGCCAGATCTGATGCTGCTGGTTGCGCAGCGAGCTCTGCTGGCCGCGTCCGGGGCCGGGCGGGTTCTTCCACGCGCTGAACTCCGACTTCGGCACCGGGGCCAACGCCTTCGGGACGGGCAGTGGGTCGGTGAACGGTGAGAGGATCAGCGGACTCGTCGGGTAGGTCTCGATGTAGAACACATCGGCCAGAGCTTGCGACGTGGCCGCGAACGCGCCGTCGGCGGAGAGCAGGCCCTTGCGGGCCAGGATCGGGCCGCCCAGCCCTTGTGCGACGACCACCGCGGCGCCGGCACCGCCGGCGGCCCCCCACCTCAAGATCGACCGTCGGGAAACGCCGCTCTCGCCTGAAGTTCTTTCGGACATTGAACCGACTCCCATCGTCACGTAGACCCCCACCGGGAAATTCCCGCGTCGCCGCTACGTGTGCCCCCCCAGGATGAAAGTGCAGCCCCCTGCCGGGCAGGGCCTTTGGCCCCCGGCTTGTCCTGACCTGACGGGACCCGGGCCACATCATTTCGGCGACGTGGTCCCGGTGACTTCGGTGGTCTTGAGGCGTCACGACAGGCGCTCTAACCCGGCGCGACGAACGACTTCTCGTTGTGACGGCTGGAGTTCGGCGTGGCGGACCGAGAATAGCTGCGTCGCGGGCCCGCCGATGACGGGCACCCCGTTCAGGGGGTGTCGGGTCGTGTCGGGTGGTGTCGGAGGTGTTCGGCAGCCGAGGACGTGGCCGACCGCGACCGCGCGGCCCAGCACAGCGGGGGGGTCTGGTGCACCGGGTCGTCAGTGAGGGTGATCAGGTCGTCGGACCGGGCGAGGATCTGCGGCCAATCGGTCTCCTCGGCGGGTGCCGCGTCATCGTGCAGGGCGGCGATAGCAGCCTCGACCTGGTAGCGGCCAGGGCGCGCTTGGCCCGGCTGATCCGCTGCGCCATCGTCGCCTCCGGCACGTAGAAGGCGTCCGCGATCTCCCCGGTGGTGAGGCCGCCAACGGCGCGCAGGGTCAGCGCCACCTGGGAGGCGGGCGCGAGGGTCGAACACGTCGGGTCAGTCGTCCGAGGGCGCCCCGGACATGACCTCCCGGACGTCGATCCACTCATACAGCGGCTCCCCGCCCGGGCCGGGCTCGGAGGAGACGTAGGCCGCGAGCTCGACCGCACGCCCGTGCGACTCGACGTCGATCATGTACCAGCCCGCCACGAGATCGCTGGTCTCGGGCAGCGGGCCGTCGGTGGTGACGGGCGCGGCGTCCGGGCCGCCGTAGCGCACCCAGTCGCGCGCCGGAGTGAGCGCTTGCGCGTCGACGTACTCTCCGTTCCTTTCGAGCAACTCGCTGACGTGGTTGAGGAAGGCCATGTGCGCCTCCCCGTCCTCGGGGGCCCACTGGTCCATCGGGGGCACGGGACGGTGCGGCTCCGGGCCGCCGCGGTAGTGCTTGAGGAGGAGGTACTTCGGCATGGTGGTCTCCTGGTCCCTTGGTGTCGTGGGCCGGGCCTACGGTGGCCCTTCACCTGGTGAGCGGAGCGGGTCAGCGCTTCTCGACACTGACCTCGTCGTCGGCGACCTTGGCGGGCGCCTCGGTCGGCGCGTAGATCACGCGGATAACGCCCGTCAAGAACGCCTCGGTCGCCAGCATCTTCAGGTGGACCGGCGCGGCGCCCTCGTCGAACAGCCGCCGGCCCTTGCGTGCCACCACCGGATGCACCAGGAGGCGGAGTTCGTCGACCAGCCCCGCGGCGAGCAGCTGTTGCACCACGGAGATCGAGCCGGGAATGAGGATGCCTCCGATCCCCGCATCGCCCTTGAGTTGCGCAACGGCCTCGACCAGGTCGCCCTTGAGCAGTTCGGAGTTGCGCCAGGAGAACTCAAGCGGCTGGCGCGAGACGACCACCTTGCGCATGTCCCCGAGTTGCTTGGCGAACGGTGCGTCCTCACCGGACGCCGCCTCTCGGTCGGGCCACGCTCCGGCGAAGCTGTCATAGGTCTCGCGGCCGACGAGCAGCACGTCGGACGTGTCGTAGTCATCGCCGACGGCGCGGCCCATGCTCTCGTCGAAGTACGGGAAGTGCCAATCGGGGTCGATCTCGGCGACGCCGTCGGCCGAGATGAACAGCGTCGAGATGACCTTTGCCATTGCGGTGAGCCCTTCGGTCGGGTGGCGTCGGTAGGGGCAGATGGACGGGTGGATGACCTTGATGTTTAGCCGGACGCCGTGTGCGCGTCGTTGCTTGCGCAACAGCTCGGAAGGCGGCGGTCCGTGGGATAGTCGCACAGGAGTTCGGATCACCCGGATCGCCGTCGACGGCGCCTGATCGCCGTGCGGGCGGGCTAGCCGACCCGCATGGTCACGCTCGCGACACCCGAGTCGATGTCGGAGGTCCGGGCCGTGACGGTGAACCGCCAGGTGCCGGTGAACGGCAGCGGGTCCTGAGTCGCCCGGTAGACCCCGGGGCCGACCGACGCGACGAGGACCGGCAGTCGCTGGATCTGCCGTTGGGCCAGGGACGCGGTGACCGTGACCTCTAGCGGGTCGACCGGGGCACCACCGGAGTCGCGTAGGCGCAGCGTGACGACCCGCGTGGCACTGACGCTGATCTCCAGCTTGGTGCCGCCGGGCAGCGTGGTGGCGGCCGAGACGGGCCCGGCAGGTGGCGGCGCAGCGGCAGCCGCCCGCGACGTACGGCCGGGGGTGGTGCCCACCAACACGGCCGTCACGCCCAGCACCACCACCGCGAGGCCGGCCTCGACCGCCACGGAGCGACGCAGGCCGCGCAGGTCTGGAGGCGCCTTCCTGGCCCGGTTCTTGGCCCGCTTCGCGGCCGGGCCCTCGGTCGGAGCCTCGATCGGCGCCTTCGTTGGCTTCCTGGTCGCGTTCTTGTTCGGCTGTTTGCTCTTGTTCTTGTTCGGGTGCTCGTCCGGGTGCTGGTCCGGGGCCGGATCCTTGACGCTGTAGGCATGCACCACCGTCATCGCGAAGCGCCGGTTGACCCACATCCGCCCGAGGTTGCCGAAGCCGAGCAGCACCGCGACGATCGCCAGCTTGACCAACAGCAACTGGCCGTACGACGAGTGCAGCAGCCGCTCGACGCTGCCGATCTCGCGGACCGCCTGGTAGGTCCCGGTCAGGACCAGCGCAGCCACGGCCCACACGGCGACGCGGGACCACCGGGTCAGGATGACCCCTTGTCCGGACGCCACGACTCCGGGCACCAGCACCCGGGTGACCAGGACGACGAGTCCCCCGATCCAGGCAGCCATCGCGCCCAGGTGGACCACCTCGCTGGCCATGGCGAGCAGCCAGTTGTCCGAGGCCACCGCGTGGCCCTGGGCGGCGAAGGTGACGAGGATCCACCCGGCCAGGGCGAGGCAGCCGGCGATGGCCGAGACGGTGACCTTGTGGCGCAGCCCATCGAGCATGAGCAGAAGACCGAGCGCCGCCACGATGCGGAACACCGACGCCCGGCCGTAGTCGGTCGCGAGCGTGGTGCCGATCAGGGAGGTGTCCAGGGCGGTCGTGATCGACGTACCGGCGGCATAGGGGCCTTGGCCGAGAAGCGCCACCAGCGTCGAGACCACCAGCGCCGCTCCCCCGCTCACGACCAACCGGAAGACGCCTCGGTCTCGGTCGCCAGGGCGCCAGCACAGGGCCACGAACAGCGGGGGCCCGAGCAGCAGCACCAGCCCGCAGAAGGCGACCCAGCGGGCGACCGCGAGCAGTCGCTTGGCCCCCGGGGCCTGCACAGCCACGTCGGCGGCTGCGACAGGGACCGCGTTGCCCACCGCGAACGACACCGCCCCCTGGATCGGGTGGGAGTCGGCCGACACGACCCGCCACACGAGGATGTAGGCGCCCTCCTTGAGCGTCTTGGGGACCGGGATGAGGACCTGCTGGCCGTCGGTCTTGGGCTTGGCCGTGGGGATCGACCGGCCGGCGGCGTCGAGCAGCCGGATGCCGTTGCGGACCAGGCTGATCCGCTCGGTGTAGCCGAGGGTGAGCACGGTGGGAGCGGTCTGCAGGCGAGCACCCGACGCGGGGTCCGAGGAAGCCAGCTCAGCGTGGGCGGCTGCGGGGCCGGCGAGGGCGATGCTCACGGCGAGGACACCGAGGAGCAGGCCCAGGAAAGCCGTCAGTCGCCGCATCAACCGTCCACCTGCCTCGCGCGCCGCTTGCCGACATGCCGGATTCCCCCTAGGCCGAGGATAGCCCGCCGCCTCGAACTGCTCAGCCGTTCGCGTCGAGCCGGAACGTCGGGCCATTGATCCAGGTCAGGCGAGATCGGCGGCAACACCGCGCCTCGCCCGCCGCGCTGCCAGGGGGCCCAGCACGCAGTCCGCGCAGGTGCCACCTCCGGGGATCCGATAGAACAGGCAGCAGTTGTTGCGGACGAAGGCCCGTTCGTGGCCCCCGCCGGCCTTGACGTAGCCTCCGGCGCCGGCCAGCGGGTCGTGTGCCAGCAGGTGCTCCGCGACCAGCCTGGACCGCGCCGCGAGATCGGGTCGGGTCAGGCCCAGCATGGTGGCCGCGCCGGCGATGGCGGAGGCGACATTGCCCCACACGACCTTCGGCGACAGGCGGAACTCATGACCTACGGCGGTGGCTACCGGCGTCACGGCCGGGGCGATGACGTGCTCGAACAGCAGGCCGGCAAGGCCGTCAGGGGTGCTCGCCGGGTGCGGCCGGCTGCCGGTGACCGCGATCGGGATCGGCCCGCCGTCCACCGCTTGCCAGTGCGTGCTGCCCAACGCCACATCCGGCACCATGCCGGTCAGGACGGCCGAGCCGAGGGCGGGCGAGACCAGTCGCGCACCCAGCCCGAGAAACCAGATGGACGCCGCCGCCCGCTGGTCGACGTCGCCGGGCACCAGCGCGCGCGGCTCGGCCAGCAGCGCCCGGGTGGTGGCCACCCGGTCCCGCAGCAGCGCCGGGTCCTCGACCAGCCTCCCGAGCGCGAGCCAGCCCGGTCCCACCGCGGCCAGGTCGACGCTGAAGTAGGGCCCGAGCGAGGCTGCCGCCCGCAGTGCGGCTTCGCTGGTCCTCACTATCTCAGGTTGCCACACCGGCGCCGGACGGTCGGACGGCCGATGCGAGTGACGATGGCTCACTCCCCCCGCTTCGAACCGGGCGGGTCAGTCGACCGGACCCGTCGGCCAGGTGTGCACCGGAGTGTTGGAATGCATGTGTACGACGTAGCGGCGCATCATCTCGCGTAGCGCCTCGAGCCGGGAATGCTCGTCGTACAGCTCATGGAAGGTGTCGGCCTGCCAGGACGCGCCGTTGCGGCCGCGCAGGCACCTGCCCTCGATGACGCCGAGCAGGCGGTCCGAGTCGGCTGTGTCCACCCCCCACTCCTGCAATCCCTGGTGCGCAGCCGGCAGCAGCCGCCGCAGCACGAGTTCGGTCGCCGCCACTTCGCCGATCCCCGGCCAGTAGATCTTTGCCTCGATCCCGTGCCTGGCCCCGTTGTGGAAGTTCTCCGAGGCGGCGGAGAAGGACATCTGCGACCACAGCGGCCGGTCGGCTTCGGCCAGCACCCTGACCAGGCCGTAGTAGAAGGCGGCGTTGGCGAGGACGTCGACCACGGTGGGGCCTGCCGGTAGGCAGCGGTTCTCGACCCGCAGGTGCGGCCTGTCCCCCACCACGTCATAGATGGGGCGGTTCCAGCGGTAGATCGTGCCGTTGTGCAGGCGCAGCTCACCGAGCTTGGGGACGTCGCCGCGTTCGAGCACCTCGAGTGGGTCCTCGTCGTCGCAGATCGGCAGCAGCGACGGAAAGTAGCGCACGTTCTCCTCGAACAGGTCGAAGATCGAGGTGATCCAGCGCTCGCCGAACCAGACCCGGGGCCGCACCCCCTGGGCCTTCAGCTCCTCGGACCGGGTGTCGGCGGCCTGCTCGAACAGGGCGATACGGGTCTCGCGCCACAACTCCTTGCCGAAGAAGAAGGGGGAGTTGGCACCGAGGGCAAGCTGGACGCCGGCGATGGCCTGGGACGCGTTCCAGTGCGCCGCGAAGGTCTCCGGGTTGACCTGCAGGTGCAGCTGAACGCTCGTGCAGGCCGCCTCGGGGGCGATGGTGTCGGCGAAGGCCGATAGGCGCTCGACGCCGTCGATGGCGATGTGCAGGTCCTCCCCTCGGGCGGCGAACACCTGCTCGTTGATCACGGCGTAACGCGGGTTGGCGCTGAACGTGGACTCGGTCAGGTGCTCGGCCGCCACCGTCGGCAGGATGCCCACCATCACCACGTCAGCACCGACCTCGGTCGAGACGTCGTCGGCGTGGTTGAGGCTGGCGCGGACCGCCTCCTCCAGCACGGTGAAGACCGACCCGGTGAGCCGCTGCGGCTCGACGTTGATCTCGATGTTGAACTGCGCGAGCTCGGTCTGAAAGTTGGGGTCGGCGATCAGGTCGAGCACCTTCGCGTTGACCATGGCCGGGTCACCCGTGTGGTCGGCCAGGTTGAGCTCGATCTCCAGGCCCATGCTGCGGCGCTCGCTGTCGAAGCGCGACTCAGCCAGCATCCGCGCGAACACGTCCAGGCACCGGCGGACCTTCGCCCGGTAGAGCTGGCGGTCCTCTCGGGTGAACTCGGTCTTGTTCACATCCTGGCCCATGTGCGCCTTCCCGCTCGTGAGGTCACAACCTCGCATACAGGGTGGGCCGGGCGCGAGCCACCCTGACGACGCGTCTCCGCTCCCCCGGCTTGGGGCTCAGATTTGACCCGGGCCGACCGCCACGGCCCGACACGCGGCGGCAGATCACCAGGGCTGTCGGACCCTCGTCGTACGGTCCAACCATGCGCCTTCTGCACACCTCCGACTGGCACCTGGGCCGGTCCTTCCATCGCGAGGACCTGCTGGAAGCGCAGGCGCGATTCGTCGATGCGCTCATCCAGACGGTGCGCACGGAGCGGGTCGATCTGGTGGCCGTCTCCGGCGACATCTATGACCGGGCTTTGCCCTCCGTCGACGCAGTCGCGCTGTGCAACGACACGCTGGGTCGCCTTGCCGGCACCCGTGCGCGAGTGGTGATCATCAGCGGCAACCATGACTCGACCACCCGCCTGGGCTTCGGGGCCGACCTGATCGACTCCGCCGGCATCCACCTGCGCACCGACGCCCGCCGGTGCGGCGAGCCGGTGCTGGTGGAGGACCCCGACGGTCTGGTCGCCGTCTACGGCCTTCCCTATCTCGAGCCCGACGCCGTCCGTGGCGACCTCGGCTGCGAGGGACGCGGTCACGAAGCCGTGCTCACGGCGGCGATGGCCCGGGTGAGGGCCGACCTCGCCCAGCGTCCTGGTGCCCGGTCGGTGGTCCTGGCGCACGCGTTCGTCACCGGCGCCGAGGCCTGCGACAGCGAGCGCGACATCAGTGTCGGGGGCGCGAGCTCGGTCGCTGCGTCGGTCTTCGACGGGGTCGACTACACCGGCCTGGGGCACCTGCACGGTGCCCAGACGCTGCGCCCGGGCCTGCGCTACAGCGGGTCACCGCTGGCCTACTCCTTCTCCGAAGCGGGGCACCGCAAGGGGATGTGGCTGCTCGATCTGCCGGCCGGGCCGGGCCGTCCGGTTCGGGCCGAGCTGGTGCCGACCCCGGTCGAGCGGGTGCTAGCCCGGCTTCGCGGCCGGCTCGACGACCTGCTCACCGACCCGTCGCTGGACCGACACACAACTCACTACCTGCAGGTGGTGCTCACCGACCCGGTGAGACCTCGGGACCCGATGGAGCGGCTGCGAGCCCGCTTTCCGCACGTCATGGTGCTGGGCTTCGAACCCGAGTGCGCCGACCGCGATGCCGCAGTCTCCTACGCCGGTCGCCTGCGCGGGCGCAGCGACGTCGAGGTCGCCGCCGATTTCGTCGACCACGTGCGCAGCGCGCCCGAGCCCGGCGAGATCGAGTTGCTCGGCCGGGCGCTCGAGTCGGCGCGAGTCACCGCGGCGGTCGGCTGATGCGCCTGCACAACTTGTCGGTGACCGCGTTCGGTCCGTTCGCCGACCGCCAGCAGGTCGACTTCGACGCGCTGGCCGACGGTGGCCTGTTCCTCTTCCACGGCCCGACCGGCGCGGGCAAGACCAGCATCCTCGACGCGGTGTGCTTCGCACTCTACGGCCAGGTGCCGGGCGCCCGAGCGCAGGCCGGGGCCTTGCACAGCGACCATGCTGCGCCCGGCGTGGGACCGCAGGTCACGCTGGAGCTCACGGTGCGCGGTCGCCGGCTGCTGATCAGCCGCTCACCCCAGTGGCAGCGACCCAAGCGGCGCGGCACGGGCACGACCACCGAGCAGGCCCGAGTCCTGGTGCAGGAGCGCGACGGCGAGTCATGGCGGGCGGTGTCGACCCGGCTGGACGAGGCGGGCCAGCTGCTCGGCCGGCTGATCGGGCTGTCGATGGCCCAGTTCTGCCAGGTGGTGCTGCTGCCGCAGGGCCAGTTCGCCGAGTTCCTTCGCGCCGACGCCGACCGCCGGCGCGACCTGCTGGCGAGCCTGTTCGACACCGGGCGGTTCGCCGCAGTGGAGGCGTGGCTGGTCGATCGGCGGCGGGACGCAACCCGGGCGCTGGCCGAGCATGACGAGCGGATCCAGCACGTGCTGGCCCGGGTCGCCGAGGCCGTCGACCTTCCAGGGATGCCCGAAGAAGATGCGGCGCCCGGCGGCGACGGAGTCACTGCGGCGCCCGATGCCGAAGGCGTCCGGCGAGCCACTTGTTGGGTCTCCGCGCTCACCGCGACGGCCAGGGTCGACATGCCGTCGACCGTGTCAGCGGAGCGCACCGCCGCGGCGCGCCGGGACAGCGCCCGCATCAGCCTCGGGCAGGCCGAGCGGCTCGCCGCCGCGCAGGCACGGGTCGTCGCGCTCCGTGCCCGCGAGGCCGATCTCAACGCAGCGGCACCGGCAGCTCTGGCCGTGGTGACCGAGCTGGACGGGGCTCGTCGGGCGGCGCCGGTGGCTCCGCTCGTGGCCGTCACGGCCCGATTGGAGGAGGCGCTCGCCACGGCCATCGGACAGGCGGAGACGTGCACGTTCGCCCTGCGGCCCGCCCTGCCAGACCTGTTTGACCTGTCTCGCCCGGATCGGCTGGGCCCCGATCCGCTGCCGGCCGAGCGGCTGCCGACCTTGGTGCGCCACGTCGGCGACGTCCGCGCCGAGATCAGCCGGCTCGGCCACCTGGCAGCCGATGAGAGCGAGGCCAGCCAACTGACCGACGTGATCTCCGGGCTGGAGCGCGAAGTGGTGGCACTGGACGCGCAGACCCGGGACCTGAACCGATGGTTCGACACCGCCCAACGCGCGCGCGAACGGCTCGAGCAGCGCGTCCAGGCCGCCCGGACGGCTTTCGTGGCTCTGCCCGGCGCGGTCGGCGCCCGGGAATCTGCCGAGCGTCGACTGGCGAGCGCACGACGGCGCGATGAGCTCGATCGGGTGCTTCCCGACCTGCAGGACCAGCTGCGGCAGCAGGTCGATGCGGCCCAGCAGGCCAAGGAGAGGTGGCTGGACCTTCGCGCCCGCCGACTCGGCGGGATGGCCGCCGAGCTCGCCGCCGGCCTCGTCGACGGGGACGGGTGCCCGGTGTGCGGCAGTGACCTGCATCCCGCGCCCGCCGCCGCCCGCGACGACGCCGTCAGCCAGGACGCGGAGGCGGCCGCGCAGGCGGCCGTCGAAGCGGCAGACCGGCTGCGCGGCGACGCCGAACGGGCCGCCCTGGCAGCCGACGCCGAGCGCCGATCCGAGGTGGCTGCTCTCGGGGCGGAGCTGAGCACCGAGTCCGCCATCGCCGCGCGTGCCGCAGCCCAGGCCAAGCACGCCGCCCTGCTTGTCAGCGCGGGGGGCCTGCCGGCCGCCGAGGCACAGCTCGCCGACTACTTCACTGAGGCGGACCGTCGGGCCGAGAGCAGGCTCAAGCTGGCGTCCGACGCCGAGCGGCTGAGGGAGCGCACGGCGTCCTCGCACCGGAGGCTCTCCGAGCTGGCCACCCGGCTCGGGGCCGCTCGCGGTGACGACCCGACGATCCAGGCCCGCGCGGTCCGGCTCACCCGGCTGGCCGATGACGGCGAGTCCCTGGTGGGCGCACTCACCGAGGCGGGCCGCCTGCGCGCCGAGCTCGAGACCGCCGTGACCCAGGCCGAGCAGGCGGCGGTGACCGGCGGGTTGCCCGGTCTCGACGGGGTCCGCGGCCTGGTGCGCGACGAGTCACGCATCGACGAGCTCGACGCCCTGCGCAGCCGACGCCAATCCGAGGCGGCGACCGTGGACGAGATGCTGGGCGACCCCGAGCTGGTCGACGCGGGGACAGCGGAGCCCGCGGACGTCGCGGCCCATCGGAGGGAGCTAGCCGACGCCGAGGCCGAGCACGAGGCAGCCCTCGGCGCGCGCGACCGGGCCAGAGGGCGGCTCCGTGCCCTGGCGCGCCTCGACGCTGCGCTGGACGAGCTG
Source organism: Actinomycetes bacterium (assembly GCA_038223055.1). Taxonomy (GTDB): domain Bacteria; phylum Actinomycetota; class Actinomycetes; order JACCUZ01; family JACCUZ01; genus JBBRHF01. The sequence continues at coordinate 13,221 of JBBRHF010000044.1, forward strand.
GTCGCCCAACGCCTCCCGCTGGCCCAGGCGCACCGACTGGTCGACCACCTCTCGCGCCTCGCCGAAGGCAAGAGTGCCGACAACCGGCTGCGCATGAGCCTGTCGGCCTACGTCCTCGCTGCGCGTCTCGAGCAGGTCGCGGTCGCGGCGAGCGCCCGGCTCACGCGGATGTCATCGGGGCGCTACACGCTGGTCCACACCGCCGAGGCGGGCCGGGGGCGTGGCCGCGGCGGGCTGCACCTGCGCGTGCTCGACGCCTGGACCGGGGCCGAACGCGACCCGGCGACGCTTTCCGGCGGTGAGAGCTTCGCCGCATCGCTGGCCCTGGCACTGGGCCTCGCCGACGTCGTGACAGCCGAGGCGGGCGGCTCGCTGCTGGAGACCTTGTTCGTCGACGAGGGCTTCGGCGGTCTCGACGAGGACACCCTCGACGAGGTCATGGGCGTGCTCGACGAGCTGCGCGAGGGCGGTCGCGTCGTCGGCATCGTCAGCCACGTGGCCGACCTCCGCGCGCGCATCCCCGCGCAGCTGCGGGTGGTCAAGGGCCGCGCCGGCTCGGTCGTCCTGCAGTGAGCGGGGTCGTGCTGCAGTGAGCCAGCGCGGCGGGCACCCCGTCCCCTGACCAATCCGGGCCCCCGCCCGCGCCGAAGCACCCACAACGAGCGACGCTCCGACCGGGTGAGAGGAGCAACGGCAGATGGCCCGCAGCCGCACACCGGACAAGATCACCCCGCCGGATGAGCCCATACCATCCGATGAGACCGCATCACGCGATGGCACAGTGGTCCCCATGGTTTCCCTGCGCCGCACCCCGCGGCTACGCCTGGCGCCGGAGGCGCGCCCGACGCTCGACGACCTGCTCGAGCAGGTCGCGCTGGGCGACGGCCCGGCCTTCGAGTTGCTCTATGACGAGGTGGCCGACCCCGTGTTCGGGGTGGTGCGGCGGGTGCTGCGCGACCCCGCGCAGTCCGAGGAGGTCGCCCAGGAGGTCCTGGTCGAGGTGTGGCGCAACGCCACCCGTTTCGACCCCGAGCGGGGCAGCGCGTCGACGTGGATCATGACCATGGCCCACCGGCGTGCCATCGACCGGGTCCGCTCGGCGCAGGCGTCCACCGACCGGGATCAGCGCGTGGCCCTGCGGGACCACACCCCGGCCTATGACGTGGTGGCCGAGCAGGTCGAGACCCGCCTTGAGCAGGAGCAGGTACGACGGTGCCTCACCAACCTCACCGAGCTGCAACGCGAATCGGTAACCCTGGCCTATTACAGCGGCTACACCTACCGCGAGGTTGCCGACCTGCTGGACACGCCGCTTGGCACCGTCAAGACCAGGGTGCGGGACGCCCTGATCCGACTTCGAGACTGTCTGGGGGTGCACCGATGAGCGAGGAGAACGAACTGCACACGCTCACCGGTGCCTATGCCGCCAACGCGCTGCCCGACGACGAGCGCGAGCGGTTCGAACGCCACCTGGGCGAGTGCGACGCGTGCGCGCAGGAGGTGACCGAGTTCGCGGCCACGGCCGCGCTGCTCGGCCGTGCAGTCGCAACCTCGGCGCCAACCGCCTTGCGGGCGCGCGTGCTGGCCGAGGTCGCGACCGTTCGCCAACTTCCGCCGGTGCCCGGCCCAGCCAGCCAGCGCGGACCAGCCAGCCAGCGCGGACCAGCCAGCCAGCGCGACGCCGACGGTCCGGGCGGTGCCGCGGGGTGGCGACCTCCCGCGCAGGCCCCGGACCGGCCCTCGACGGATCCGGCGTGGTGGCGCCAGCCGCTGGGCATAGCGGCCTCGATCCTCGCCGTCGTGGCGCTTGGCCTCGGCGTCACCACGATCCAGGCGCGACAGCGTGCCGACGACGCCAGCCGGCTCGCGGCGCAGGTCGCCGCCGTCGCGACGGACCCCGATCGTACGACGGTGCAGCGGCCGATCCGGTCGGGCGGCGTGGCGACCGTCGTCTTCGCCGGGGGTCGGGCCCTGTTCAGTGCCCGCGGCCTGCGCACCCTGCCCAAGCAGAGCACCTACGAGCTGTGGATCATCGACACGACCGGACCTCGACCGGCGGGCGTGCTGGGGCGCGCAGCGGGCGGCTCGCTGGCCCACTTCGTTCCCGCCCTGCGCCCGGGCGACCAGCTGGCCGTGACGGTCGAACCGCGTGGCGGCTCCCAGGCCCCGACCAGCGACGCGATCACCAAGCTGCCGATGTCAACCTGACCCGTCCCGAACCGCCCGGCCGCCACTGTCCTCGGTGCGCCAGCGCTCACCCGGCCAGCAAGTTGACTGCCCCGCGGAAGGCGACCGGCAGCCGCGCCGCCGCCGGGACGACGTGCGTGCGCAGCCGCCGGCTCTGCGCAACATGCAGCATCGTGGCGGTCAGCCACCGGTAACGCCGGGTCGCGTCGCGCCAGGCCGCCTCGTAGTCCTGCGGGCGTCCCGCGGCGACGCACTGCACGGCGGCACGAGCGGCGACCAGCCCGATGGTGATGCCCTCGCCGGTCAGGGCATCGACATAGCCGGCGGCGTCACCGGCGAGCAGCACCCGCCCGCGCACCCGCGCGGTCGAGGCCTGCCGCAACGGCCCGGCGGCGCGCACCCGCGTGACCGGTGCGGCCGGCCCCAGCAACTCCCGCAGGTCGGGCAGGTCGTCGAGCACCTCCGCGAAGTGGTGCCCCGGTGCGCACAACACCGCGACGCCCACGAGGTCGTCGGCTACCGGTGTGACGTAGGCCTCCCCCGTGGGCGCCCAGTGCACCTCGACCTGATCGGTCCACGGTGGGATCCCAAAATGCGCCCGGTGACCGAATCTCGCTGCGTCTCCCCGCACCGCCGGGACGTCGAGGCCCACGCTGCGGCGCACCCCCGAGTGCAGGCCGTCGGCGCCGACGAGCCATCGGGCTGCCAGCCCCGCCGCTTCGACGTGGCCGTCGCCCTGCCAGATCGAGCCGACCCGCCCGAGGACCCGCTCGACGCCGAGAGCCTCGGCCCGCGAGGCGAGAGCCGCGTGCAACGTCGTACGACGAACCCCGAGACCCGCCCCGTGCCGGAACGCGGCCTGCACCGAGCGCCCGCCGTCGACGTAGCGGATGCCGGTGAACCGGTGACCGGACGGGGCCACGCCCAACGTGTGCAACGCCGCCACGGCCGCAGGCATCAGGCCTTCGCCGCACGCCTTGTCGACCGGCCCCGCACGTGGCTCGACCACAGCGACGGTGAGCCCGCGCAGCCGGGCCTCGATCGCGACGGCCAGCCCGACCGGCCCGCCACCGGCGACCAGCAGGTCCCTCACGGCGCGGCGGCCGCCAGGGCCTGCTCCTCGCAGCGGATCCGCACGGTCAGGACGGCGGCGTTGGCGACCCCGAAGAGCACGGCGGTGAGCCATGCGGTGTGCACGAGCGGCAGGGCGACCCCCTCCGCGACCACGGCGACGTAGTTGGGGTGCCGCACGAACCGATAGGGCCCGCGCGAGACCAGCGCCAGGCCCGGCACCACGACGACCCGCGTGTTCCACCGCCGTCCCAGCGTGGCGATGCACCACCACCGCAGGGCTTGGCTGGCGGCGACTACGGCGAGCATCGGCCAGCCCAACCAGGCCAGGAACGGCCGGTCCGCCGCCAGCACCTCGACCAGACAGCCGACGAGCAGCGCCACGTGGATGACGACCATGAACATGTAGTGGGCCTGGCCGCTCTCCCGGCCACCCCGCGCCCGGGCCCACGCCAGGTTGCGCTGGGACACGACCAGCTCCGCCACCCGTTCGGCGCCAACGGCCACCAGCAACACGACGTACGCGGTGGTCATCGCCTCACCACCGCAACAGCACGAGCTCGGCGCAAAACCCAGGCCCCATCGCCATCAGCAAGCCGTGCTCGCCGGGCTCGGGGCGCTCGCCGGCCAGCGTCTCGGCCAGCACGTGCAGCACCGACGCCGAGGACAGGTTGCCCACCGCGGCCAAGGAACGCCACGTCACGGCAAAAGCAGCATCCGGTACGTCGAGCGTGCGCCCCATCGCGTGCAGCACCTTGGGACCGCCGGGATGGGCCACCCACCGGGCCATGTCCACGATCTTGAGGTCGTAGTCCTCGAGGAAGCCGCGCACGTCGTCGCCGAGATGCTCCTCGACCACGTCGGCGACGCTGGCCGCCAGGACGATCCGGAACCCGCTGGCACCGATGTCCCAGCCCATCACCCGTTCGGTGTCGGGGTAGAACCTGCTGCGCGAGGCCACCACCTGCACGGCGGCGTCCGGGCCGGTGGCGATGCCGAGGCCCTCGGCCCGCCGCTCCCCGACCATCACGACCGCCGCCGCTCCGTCGCCGAACAGCCCGCTGGCGACCAGGTTAGGCATCGAGTCGTCGTCGGGTTGCACGGTCAGCGAGCACAGCTCGACCGAGAGCAGCACGGCCACCCCGTCCGGGTCACCGCGCAGGTAGTCGTGCACGCGGGCCACGCCCGCAGCGCCGGCCACGCAGCCGAGACCGAAGATCGGCACCCGCTTGACGTCGGGGCGCAGGCCGAGCCGGGGCATCAGCCGGGCATCGATGCTGGGCGCGGCGATACCGGTGACCGAGGTGGTCATCAGCAGGTCGACGTCGGCCGGGGTCAGCCCGGCCCGCTCGACGGCTTCTGCGACGGCCCGCTCGCCGAGGTCGGTGCCGACCCGGATGAACGCGTCGTTGGCCGCACCGAACCCGTCGAGGGTGCGGTAGTCCGCCAGCGGCAGGGCCAGGTGGCGGGTCCGGACGCCGGTGGCCTCGTGCAGCCGTTGGAGGATCGCACGGCCGTTGCCGCGCGGCAGCACGAGGTCGGCAAATGCCTCGGTGAGCACGTCTTGCGGGTAGGTGTGAGGCGGGAGCACAGCGGACACGGCCGCGATCCGACTCATCCGGGCATGCTCGGATGAGTCGTTGGAGCGCAAAGACGGAACATCGAACCACCCGATCGGGTCATCTCCACAAACTGTCTGGGTGACACCCTTTCAGTTGGCGCTGTGGATACCGAAACTGGGTACACACTAGAAATCGACACTGTTCACACCGAGAGCCGCCCCCATGTGCACGCACTACCCGCATTGCCCCAGCGCCGAAGCGCCTGACCGCGAGGCCGCACACACCATCGCCTGCCATCCTGAGCAGGGCTGGAGCCTGTTGTGCAACGGAGTCGTCCAGTTCGAGGACACCGGTGAGCTTCTTCCCGACGGCCGGGTGATCAGCCCGCACCGTCCCACCGACCAGCGCGTGCCCGCTCTCGCCTAGCGGCAGCAGGCACGTTTCGGCTAGGCGTAGTCGGCCACCGGCGGGCAGCTGCACACGAGGTGCCGGTCGCCGTAGGCGCCGTCGATGCGCCGAACCGCCGGCCAGAACTTCGACCGCGGATCGACGCCGCCCGGGTAGACCGCCTCGTTCCGGTCGTAGCCGTGCTCCCACTCCCCCACGATCGACGCGGCCGTGTGCGGCGCGTTGCGCAGCGGGTTGTCGGTGCGATCGAGTTCGCCGCGCCCGACCCGGGCGATCTCCCCGCGGATAGCGATCATCGCGTCACAGAACCGGTCCAGCTCGCGCAGGTCCTCGGACTCGGTCGGCTCGATCATCAGGGTGCCGACGACGGGAAACGACGTCGTCGGGGCATGGAAGCCGTAGTCCATCAGCCGCTTGGCCACGTCGTCGACGGTGACCCCGGTCTCCTTGGTCAGTGCCCTCAGGTCCACGATGCACTCGTGCGCGACCAGGCCGCCGCGCCCGGTGTAGAGGACCGGGAAGTGCGGGCCGAGCCGGGCGGCGACGTAGTTGGCGTTGAGGATCGCGACCTGAGTCGCGCGGGTCAGCCCCTCCCCGCCCATCAGCCGCAGGTAGGCCCACGAGATCGGCAGGATCCCGGCCGAGCCCCACGGCGCCGCGGCGACGGGGCCGACCCCGGTCGCCGGGCCCGCGGCGGGCTGCAGCGGGTGGTTGGGCAGGTAGGGCGCCAGGTGCGCCCGGACCCCGACCGGCCCGACACCCGGGCCGCCGCCCCCGTGCGGGATGCAGAACGTCTTGTGCAGGTTCAGGTGGGAGACGTCGGCACCGAAGACGCCGGGTCGCGCCACCCCGACGAGCGCGTTGAGGTTGGCACCGTCGACATAGACCTGGCCGCCGGCCTCATGGACCAGCTCGCACAGCTCGGTGATCTCCTGCTCGAACACCCCGTGGGTCGAGGGATAGGTGACCATCACCGCCGCGAGGTCCTCGCGGTGCGCGGCGACCTTCGCGCGCAGGTCCTCGAGGTCGACGTTGCCGGCGGCATCACAGGCGACGACCACGACCTTGAGCCCGGCCATGACCGCCGAGGCGGCGTTGGTGCCGTGCGCGCTGGACGGGATCAAGCAGGCGGTGCGCTGCCCCTGACCCTGCGCCCGGTGGAACGCGCGGATCGCGAGCAGTCCGGTCAGCTCACCCTGGGACCCGGCATTGGGCTGCAGCGTCACGGTGTCGTAGCCGGTGATCTCGACGAGCCAGGCCTCGAGCTGGCCGATCAGCTCGACGTAACCGGACGCCTGCTCGATCGGCACGAACGGGTGGATGGCGGCGAAGCCGGGCCAGGTGATGGCCTCCATCTCGGCCGTTGCGTTGAGCTTCATCGTGCACGACCCGAGCGGGATCATCGAGCGGTCCAGGGCGAGGTCGCGGTCGGACAGCCGACGCAGGTAGCGCAACATCGCGGTCTCGCTGCGGTGATCGTGGAAGACCGGGTGGGTGAGGAAGTCGCTGTCCCGGGCCAGCTCGGCGGGCAGCCCGCTGCGCGCGGTCGCGTCCAGGGTGTCCACCCGGTCCTCGTCCTCGGCGGCACCAAAGGCGCGCAGCACCGTGCTCAGGTGCCCGCGCGTCGTGGTCTCGTCGCAGGAGATGCTGACGTGGTCGTCGTCGACCAGCCACAGGTTGACTCCGGCCGACCGGGCTGCGCCGACGACCGCGGCGGCCCGGCCCGGCGTCCGCGCGAGGACGGTGTCAAGGAACGCGTCGTGGATGACCTGCACCCCGTCGATCTCACGCAGGCCCGCGGCCAGCACGCTGGCGTAGCGATGTGCCCGCCGGGCGATCCCCCGGAGCCCCTCAGGTCCGTGGTAGACCGCGTAGAAACCGGCGATCACCGCGAGCAGGACCTGCGCGGTGCAGATGTTGCTGGTGGCCTTCTCGCGGCGGATGTGCTGCTCGCGCGTCTGCAGGGCCAGCCGGTAGGCCGGGTCACCGTCGGCGTCCTTGGACACTCCGACCAGGCGTCCAGGCATGGAACGTTCGAGGCCCGCGCGGACGGCCAGGTAACCGGCGTGCGGGCCGCCGAAACCGAACGGGACACCGAAACGCTGAGCGGTGCCCACGGCGATGTCGGCACCGATCTCGCCGGGCGGACGCAACAGCGTCAGCGCCAGCAGGTCGGCCGCCACGGCCACCAGGGCGCCCCGCTCGTGGGCGGACTCGATCGCCGGGCGCAGGTCACGGGTCACCCCGCTGGCACCGGGAAACTGGAGCAGGACGCCGAACACGGAGCCGTCGGGCAGCCCCTCCCCGAGCAGGTCGCGGACCACGACATCGATCCCGAGCGGCTCAGCCCGGGTCTGGATCACGGCGAGCGTCTGCGGGAAGCAGTCGGCGTCCACGACGAACACGGCGTCCGGATCGGCCTTGCTCGATCGGCGGGCCAGGGTCATGGCCTCCGCCGCGGCGGTGGCCTCGTCGAGCAGGGAAGCACCGGCGACGGGCAGCCCGGTCAGGTCGGTGATCACGGTCTGGAAGTTGAGCAGCGCCTCGAGACGGCCCTGGGAGATCTCCGGCTGATACGGCGTGTACGCCGTGTACCACGCGGGACTCTCCAGCACGTTGCGCACGATCACCGGAGGCGTCACGGTGCCGTAGTAGCCCATCCCGATCATCGAGGTGAGCACCTGGTTGCGACCCGCGATAGAAGCCAGCTCGTCGAGCACCTCGTGCTCGGCCCTCCCGGGGTCCAGGGCCAGCGGCCGGCCGCCCTGGATGGCGGCGGGAACCGCTGCGGCCACGAGCTCCGCCAGCGAGCCGTGACCGAGCACGGCAAGCATCTTCGCTTCGTCTTCGGGCGCCGGCCCGATGTGACGCCGGGAGAAGGGGACGGTCGCGTCCAGCTCGCTGCGACGTTGTGGATCGGTGTCTGGCACGGGAAACCTCCGCAGAGTCACGAGCCCGTGAACGGGGGGGACCATCACCGCCCGTGGCGGGTGGAGTCTGTCCCATTCGGGGACGATGGCAGACCCAACTCTACCGTCCGCGAACGTGTGTCCAGACAGCCGAACAGCCGGTCAGCCGGTCAGCCGGTCTTGCGGGCGGTCCGTCGCGCCGAGAGCTCGTCGGGGCTGCCAGCTCTGGCAGGAACCGCGGCTTCGTCGCCGGCGCGCTCACCGGGCAGCTGGGCCAGCGACCCCTCGACCTCGCGCCAGACCCGCCCGACCGCGATGCCGAACACACCTTGACCGCCCTGCACGAGGTCGACGACCTCGTCAGCGGACGTGCACTCGTAGACGCTCGCGCCGTCGCTCATCAGAGTGATCTGGGCCAGGTCGTCGACGCCCCGCTCGCGCAGGTGGTTGACCGCGGTGCGGATGTTGGCGAGGGACACACCCGTGTCGAGCAGCCGCTTGACCACCTTGAGCACGAGGATGTCGCGGAAGCCGTAGAGTCGCTGGCTGCCCGACCCGTGAGCCGAGCGCACACCGGGCTCGACGAGGCCGGTGCGGGCCCAGTAGTCGAGCTGGCGGTAGGTGATGCCGGCGGCCGAGCAGGCGGTCGGGCCGCGGTAGCCGATGTCCTCGGGCAGGGCCGGCAGGTCGTCGTCGAAGAGCAGCCCCTGCCGACCGGCTCGAGCGCGGGCCGCCGCGAGCCCGGAGTCCGCGATGGCGACCGAGACGCTGGCGCTCGGGGCGCCGGATGCCGGGATCATGGGGCCGGGCGTGGCTCGGTCCTTCGTCGTGTCGCCGGTGGTGCTCAAGGCCGACCTCCGTCTGGCGCCGCTGGGACAAGCACCCCCGCGCCGGGGCCGTCTCGGCACCAAGCCGAGCGGATCACACACGCGGAGTTACAACAAGGGCGTTCACCTCACGGTACGGCCCGAGGCGGGCCCGGTCAACGACCGCCCCCTCTCCCGCCCGGCGTGTTGCAACCCTATAGTTGAGGTCGAGGGTGCCGGTGCGGGCCGTCAACCCTGCGGCTTGTCGAAGTCCTCCGGCGAGATCTGGTCGAGGAACTCCCGGAACTTCTCGACCTCGTCCTCTTGCTCGTCTGGGATCGTGATGCCGGCTTGGTCGAGGACCTCCTCGGCGCCGAAGATCGGCGAACCGGTGCGCAGTGCGATGGCGATGGCGTCCGACGGCCGCGCGCTCACCTCGATGCCGCTGGCGAACACCATCTCGGCGTAGAAGACGCCGTCCTTGAGCGCGGTGATGCGAACCTGCGCGAGCGTCTGGCCGAAGGCGAGCAGCAGGTCACGGGTGAGATCGTGGGTGAGCGGTCGGGGCGGGACGACGCCCTGCTGGGCGAAGGCGATCGCGGTCGCCTCGACTGCGCCGATCCAGATCGGCAGGAAGCGCTCACCGCCGACCTCCTTGAGCAGGACGATCGGCTGGTTGGAGGGCATCTCGACACGCACTCCGACGACGCCCAACTCGTTCACGTCGTCACCCTACCCGGCAGAGCGCGAGATGCATCCGGCGCGCCGCCGCCCGTGCCGTCGCGGGGCCCACCTATCGCTGCAGCACGGCGCGCAGGGCGGTGCGAACCAGTGCCGTGTGCAGCTTGACCGACAGAGCGCCCAGGTCGCGCGCCGCATCCTCGGCCCTGGCCGCGGCCTCGGGGTTGCGTTGCAGCAGCATCGGCGCGACGATCTGCTCGATCAGGCCCGCCTCGCGGGCGGCGGCGGTGCGGAAGCCGCGCAGGTGCCGGGGTTCCAGGCCGTAGCCGGCCAGGTCGGCAACCGTCTTCGCGATGACCAGGGCGTCGCTGTCGTAGTGCGCTGCACCCGGGCGCATCGCCACCAGCCCGTAGCCTTCGATCTGATCGAGCAGCGCCGCGTCGATGCCGGCGGCCGACATCAGCTCGTTGCGGGACAGCCGCAACTCGCTGTCGTCTCGCCCGAACGGGCGCGAGCCGGGCAGTCCCTCGCCGCTAGAGATCGCCGTAGGGACCTGCGGCGGGCCGCCGGGCACGTCGGGCGGCTCGAACCCCCGGTCGATGGCGTCGAGATGGTCCTTGATGACCCGCAGCGGGAGATATGCGTCGCGCTGGGCCGAGAGCACGTAGCGCAGCCGCTCGAGGTCGGGATGACTGAACTTGCGATAGCCCGAGGGCGTGCGCGACGGCTCGACCAGGCCCTCGGACTCGAGGAAACGGATCTTGGAGATCGTGACGTCGGGAAAGTCGGCGCGCAACGAGGCCAGGACCTCCCCGATGCTCATCAGCGACCGCGCATGGGCGGCCGAGCTCATCCCGGCTCACCGACCGGCTGGTCCGGGTAGTAGACCAGCCGGTATTTGCCGATCTGCACCTCGTCGCCGCCGGCGAGAGTGGCCTCGTCGATGCGTTCGCGGTTGACATAGGTGCCGTTGAGCGAGCCCACGTCGCGCACCACGAAACGCTCACCCGACCGGCTGAACTCTGCGTGGCGGCGCGACACGGTGACGTCGTCGAGGAATATGTCGCTCGACGGGTGCCGCCCGGCCGTCGTCTTGTCCGAGTCGAGCAGGAAGCGACTGCCGGAATTGGGCCCCCGGCGGACCACCAGCAGGGCCGAACCCGACGGCAGCGCGTCGACCGCGGCCTGGTCGGCGCTGGAGAGGCTCTCCACCGCCTCGGCGCCCCCGTCGGCGCCGTCGACACTGCCGATCGTGATCGTCGAGGTCTCCCCACCCGACGTGACGGAGGGGGTCGGCGCGACGGAGGGAGCCCGCAACGCGTTTCCGCAGTTGCTGCAGAAACGGCTCTCGTCGGGATTGGAGTGCCCGCACTGGGCGCAGAACGGCATGGATGGGCCTCCCGTCGCGGCTCGCGCCGCGCACCTGGCTGATCGTGTGACGGACCCTCGAGGAGAGGTCGAGGTTGACGGTTTCAGGCAACCTACGTCGCGCCCGGGCCGAGGGTCAATCGACGATCCGGTGAACCGGAGCCGACGCCACCCTCACCCTGGCCACCTAGGACGCGTCCAGCCCCGCCTCGTAGGTCTTGGCGTCCAGCAGGCCGCTGTCCGCCGCCGGATCACTGGGGCGGATCTCGATCATCCAGCCCTCGCCGTAGGGGTCGGAGTTGATCAGCTCGGGGGACGTGTCGAGCGTTTCGTTGCGGCTCACCACGGTGCCACTCACCGGCGCGTAGACATCGGAGACACTCTTGGTCGACTCAATCTCGCCGCAGGGCTGTCCGGCGCTGACCTCGGCACCCACCTCGGGCAGGGTGACGAACACGATGTCGCCCAGGGCCTCCTGCGCGTAGTCGGTCACCCCGATGCGCAGGGTGTCGGCGCCGGAGCGGATCCACTCGTGCTCCTTGGTGTAGTGCAGGTCCTCGGGGTTCACGGGCTACCTCTCCTGGGGATACGAAGTCTTCTGAGTGAAAGTCATCGACACGTCACATCATCCCCCGGTCATCCGCCGCCGTTGCCCGCGGTCGCCTCGGGAGCCGGGCTAGCGTACTGAGGCCGCGCGGTCCGTCGCAACGTCGCGATCGTGAGGGTTGAGCGCTGGGTGACGACTCCCTGGGCGTCGCGCTGGCGCAGGTTGTCGATCACCCCGCCGGGGATGTCCAGTGCCGCCGCCAGGGTGCGCGACTCACCGATGACCCGGAAGATGTACGGCGAGCGCAGCACCGTCCCGTCGACCTCCACGCCCTTCGGGGCGGACCCGCTAGGTTCGCCCAGGTGGGTGCTGGCGACGGCTCGGAC
>JBBRHF010000045.1:0-24989 GCA_038223055.1 Actinomycetes bacterium
GGCGTTTCACCCTCGACGATCCGCATGTGGGTACACCGGGGCCTCCTGACGCCCGTTCCCTTCCCAAGTCGTTCCCACACCTTCATCGTCCAAGACGTTTTGTGCACCAGCCGTCGGGGCTCTCCTCGGCGCGGCTGGCGCGACCGGCAATAGCTCGGATTCCCTGAGGGGAGGTTCTCATGCGACCTCCCTAGGCGAAGCCTTGCCGATTTCACCGGCGAACGAGGCCGGTTGCGTCTAACTCCCTCGGTCGCTCGAGTAGCCGACCTCTAACTCACTCCAGGCCCGCCCGGCGGGCTATTTGCATTTGTAGGCCCGCCATAGTGCGGGCCTTTTCCATGCCCAGATTCGGGCAGGAGACGGAGCCTCGCATGAGCTCATCCTCGCGTTCCATCGCTGGCATTTCTGTTGACCTTGCCGCGCTCACCCCCCATCAGATACTTGCCTTCGCGGCTGCGCTCTCCCTCGTGGTCGTGGTCTTGTTCGGCGCGTTCATCGTTTCGGGCTGGTGCTTCTCCCGCTGCGCGCCGTCGCGTCGCCGTGATCTCACATCGCTGGTCGCGGCGATCGTTCATGGCCTACGCGGGCGCGAGAATCGGTGACCAGCAAGTCGCCAGAACCAATCGGCGTAGTCGAGTCCACGGACTGGTGTAAGGCCCCTCAAGGTTTCCTGAGCTAATGGTGAGCTAATGGTTACTCTCGGCGGTGGGTCAAGCGTTGATCCACGCGAGATGCAACGAATGCTCCGGATTGACGCGCGCACCCAGACGTTCGTGACGTGCCACGCGGACGTGCACTCGTCGCGGGCCCTTCAGGGTTGGGCCACACACGGGCCACAAGACCAGGCCGGTAGGGGTCACCAGAGGCTAGTTGAGGCCGCCAATATCGTTGCAGGACAGGAGAACACGGCGGCATCAGAACTCTTCCCAAGCTGACAGTGCCGGTTCGATCCCGGTCACCCGCTCCACTGCAAAGGTCCAGGTCAGAAGAACTCTGCCTGATCGCCGCCGGTGTTGTCTGAGGTCTCCGACTGGGCTGCGTGCTGTTCGCGCGACGGGGACCCCGCGTCTGAACCGGTCGCCTCGGCCTCGATGCGGCGCGTCAGGGCGTCGGCGATGTGCTGGTCGGCGTGGCGCGTGCCGTGCGGATAGATCAATCAGTAGATAGCGGGGCGGCATCTGGTCGGCGAGGTCGAAGACCTGCGCCGCGGACAGGACATGGCGCTCCGGGCTCGGCTCGCTTCCGGCACCGCAAATGCGGCATGGGTTGCGTGCGATGATCCCGTCGTCGACCGCCGTCATCAGGATCGCGCGCAGCAGCCGGTCCGCCCCCCCCCAGTTGGTCGAGATCGAGTCCGCTCGTCAGAAATGACCTTGCTGGAACGAAAGTTGTACCCAGCGGTCTGACACGCCACCCTGATCATCACCACCTGTTCCGACTCGCGCGGCGTGCACGGCGGACAGACGACCGGCCCTGGCGGGAGTGGGGGACGTACTCAAGACGGCCGATGTCGTTGTCGATGTGTGGACCAACGGTCGCCGACGCAGATGGCGACTTTACCCTCACACACACCTGGAGTGCCCGTGCGTCGTTCCACCGTTCTGTTCGTTGCCATCCTCGCGCCGATTGCCGCAGTGGGTTTCCCGGCCGCCGCGGGTGCCGCGACGACCACCCGCTGCGCGGGGGTCAGACCCACTCTGCTGGTGGGCGTGCACTCCCCTCACTCCGTCCGGGGCACCAACCACCGGGACGTGATCCTGATCAAGGTGGCCGGACACATCGTGGACGCGGGTGGCGGGAACGACCTTGTGTGCGGCTCGACCGGTCGGGACATCATCCTGGGCGGGGCCGGTGACGACCGCGTCCTCGCGGGCGGCGGCAATGACGACGTCCGTGGCGGCACCGGCAACGACCGGGTCCGTGGCGGCGCAGGAGCCGACCGAGAGTTGGGCGACGCCGGCGCCGATGACCTCGCCGGCGAGGCGGGCGACGACCGGATCTCCGGAGGAACCGGAAACGACGTTCTCAGTGGCGGCGCCGGGACCGACGACCTCGCGGGCGGGGCAGGGGAGGACCGGCTCTCCGGAGGAACGGGGACTGACCACGCCGACGGCGGCCAAGGCGCGGACAGCATCGAGGTCGGCGCTGCGGACCAGGTGAGCGCCGACCGCAGCGACCGTCGCCACCGGAGCGTGGTCGACGGCGACGCCGGTCATGGAGACCACTCAGCACCTGCCCCGGGCACCACTGTCGCCGACGATGACTCCGTCCACCCCAGCCCCGAACCCGGAGACCCGACGCCTGAGGTTGTCGAGCCGTCGGCCGGCACCGACGACCCCGCGGCCGACGACGGTACGGGATCCGACCTTCTCCCCAACGGTGTCGCCACTCCGGACGGCAGCGATGGCCGGACTGAGGGTGCAGTGCACACCGGCAGGTGAAGGCCGGCCAGCACCGACAGGTGAAGGTCCACGTATCGGGCCCGCCGACGCCGTGTTCCGAACGCCTGGATCGGTCACGAGGAAGACCGATCCAGTCCATTGTCCGGTGACACGTAAATCGGCCTGCATGTGAAGGTGAGGCGGTCCACGATTCGCGGAGCACAGCCGTGGGTCGACAGCCCGTCGTCACCGGTGACCAGGTAAGCAGGTCCGGGACGAAAAGCTCAGCCGCGCGGCGCGGGCCGCGGCGACGATGAGCGCACCTGACATCCAGTACGGCGTGCGGCCGGCGACCAAGCCGCGGGCCGAACCCACCTGGCCCGCAAGTCGGGGCTGTCCAAGTCGAGCATCGGGCGGATCTGGCGGCGTTTCGAGCTCAAACCCCACGTTGGGGACAAGTTCAAGCTGTCCACCGATCCGCAGTTCGTGGCGAAGGTCATTGACGTGTCGGGCTCTACCACAACCCGCCCGAGCGGTCGGTGGTGCTGTGTGTGGATGAGAAGTCGCAGATGCAGTCCTTGGACCGGTCCCAGCCCGTGATGCCAATGATGCCGGGGATGCCGGGGATGCGGGAGCGGCGCAGCCACGACTACGCCCGCAACGGGGTGACGAACCTGTTCGCGGCGTTCAACGTCGCCGACGGCACCGTAACCTGTCCACCCACAAGACACCGGCCATCAACGACTGGCTGACCAAGCACCCGCGCTTCCATCTGCACTTCACCCCGACCGGCTCATCATGGAATAACCCAGGTCGTGCGCTGGTTCGGCTTCCGCACCGACCAGCTCCTACGCCGCGGCCTCCACAAAAACGTGCAGGCACTCATTTCAGACGCAGGACACCAGTTCGCGCGCACGTCATAGGACTGCCGAGCACCGGAAGGCCCGCGCCTGACCTCGCGGTCGCTCACGGATGACGGGCGGCTTGCGTTCTGGCGCTCGCAGCGCCAAATTGGCGCCATGCCCAGCGTTCAGATCAAGGACGTCCCGAGCGAGACCCACGCAGTTCTGCGCCAGCGTGCGGCCGCTGCGCACCAGTCGCTGCAGGAGTACCTGCGCGGCCGGCTGATTCAGGAGGCCAGCAGGCCGACGCTGGACGAGGTCTTGGACCGTGCCGGCGGACGCTCGGGCGGCAATGTGCCGCTCGATCAGGCGGTGAAGACGCTTCGGATCGACCGTGCTCGTCGTTGACGCCAGCGTCCTGGTCCTCGTCCTGGGTGATGACGGGGCAGACGGGGACGCCGCGAGGGCTCGCCTTCGCGGAGAGGCACTGGCGGCGCCGGAGTTGCTCGACCTGGAGGTGACGTCGGTACTGCGTAAACAGCGCAGAGCCGGCGCAATCGACGACCGGCGAGCCGGGCTGGCGCTCACCGACCTGGGTGCAGTGCCGATCGACCGGGCGCCGCACCTCCCCCTGCTGAGCCGGTGCTGGGAGCTACGCGAGAACCTCACGGTCTACGACGCCGCCTATGTCGCGCTCGCCGAACTCCTGCAGGTCGACCTGCTGACCGCTGACCGCCGGCTGGCCTTGGCGCCAGGTCCCCGCTGCGGCATCGAGGTGCTCCGCCCTGGGCGTCGCTGATTGACCGTCCAGAACTTTCACAACGTCCCCCCCACCAGCCGACACAAGCCTTGTTTGCCTCAAGAAACAGCCTCCCGGCATGGTCCGACACAACCCGGCATGGTCCGACACAACCCTGTGAGCCCACGGTGCCGCGTCGAGCCGACGGTCCCTGTCGGCCCTCGAGTTGTGTCAGACCCTTGGGGTTGAATGAAGGTAGACAACAGGGGGATGGACATGACGATCGACCGGTGGGACGACGAGACCGAGCGGGGCTGGACCGGGCTGTGGGAGCGGCTCGAGGCGTGGCTGACCGACGAGCCCGCCGATCAGTGCGTGCTCATCCAGCTTGGGTGGGCTGAGGACGAGGTGCACGCGTCGCCGTATGTTCAGTTGTCCATCGAGGAGGGCTTGGTGTCCACGGTGGCGGTGAGCAACCAGCACCTGGATGCGAGGTTCCGGCTGGACGACGCCCGGGTCGGCCAGCTGGTCGCGTTGGGCTGGGCCGAGCCACCCGCGGAGGACTCGCCTCATTTCTGCCGCGACGACGAGTTGCCCGAGGACGCCGGGGTGCTGGCCGAGGCGATCGTCGCGAGTCTGCGCGACGTCTACGGGGTCCCGGCCCCCCCGTTCCTGGTGGTGAGCGGCTTCACGGCGAGCGGTCTGCTGACCGAGGACGACCTGCCGTTCGGGTTGACGTTGGCTGAGCCCACGGTGGCGGCGGTCGACGTCACGTGCGTGGTGGCCCAAGACGCCGACGAGCTGCGCGACCTGGCGGCCGCCGCGGTGGCGTCGGTGGTCGGGCACGAGGTGGAGTTCGACCCTGACGGCGACCTGCCGGTGCCGGCCGGCAACACGGTGATCTATGTCCGGGTCGAGGAGGACTCGCCGTCGATCGCCCTGTTCGCCTTGGTCCTGCATGAGGTCCGCTGGACCCCGCGGGTCGGGCACACGTTGAACGCGGTCAACGCGAGCATCCGCTTCGGGCGGCTGATGTTCCAGGACGGTCAGGTGCTGGCGCGGTACGAGCTCTTCGCCCGCCCGTTCGTGCCCGAGTTGCTGCGGCAGGCGGTCCTCGACATGACCGGTCTGGTCGAGGGGCTCGAGGTCGAGCTGCAGGCTCGCATCGGCGGGCGGGTCCTCAGCGACCACTCGGACGGTGTGGCGTGACCAGCCACGCTCGGGCACGCCGGGTGGCGGGCGCGCTGGTCGGGTCGGTCGTGGGTGACGCGCTGGGTGCTCCGTTCGAGTTCGGGCCGGCGCGGGCGTTCTCGCGACGCTTCCCGGTCCCGGCCCGCGGCGTGCAGACGGAGATGTGCGGCGGCGGGCCGTGGCGGTCGGGCGAGTGGACCGATGACACCCAGATGGCGCTGCTGGTCGCCGGGTCGCTGATCGAGCGCGGCGGGCTCGACGAGGCGGACATGTTCGACCGGTTCCGCCGGTGGGCCGCGGCCGGGCCCAAGGACGTCGGCATCCAGACCTCTGCGGTGCTCGGCTCCGGCCGGCCGTGGGAGGTCGCCGCGGCCGAGCATTTCGCCTCCGGGGCGCGGGCTGCCGGCAACGGCTCCCTGATGCGCACGACGCCGGCAGCGATCTGGTTCGCCCGCGCTGGCCGCGACGCCACCATGGCCGCAGCCCGCCGGATCTCGGCGCTAACCCACGGCGACCCGTCGACGGGTGAGGGTTGCGCGATCTTCCACGAGCTGATCCGAGTGGCCCTTGATGGAGGTGGCCCGCTGGGTGCCGTCGCATCGGCGCTGTCGCTCGTCGCGCCGGCTCACCGAGCAAAGTGGGCTGCGGTGCTCGACCCGTCCTGGACCCCCGACCAGGCCACCGAGTCCAACGGAGCGGTGTGGCCGACGTTGGGCTCCGCGGTGTGGGCTCTACGGGTGTCGACGTCGTTCGATGACGCGATGCGCCGGGCGGTCGACCTCGGCGGTGACACCGACACGGTCGCTGCGGTCACCGGCGGGCTGGTGGGCGCGGTGTTCGGGGTCGCGGGGATCCCGATGCGCTGGACCTCGGCGGTGCACGGCACCCTGCCGGGTTTCCCCGTCCCGGTCACCCACCTCGGCCAGTGGCACGAGCTGGCCGCGCGGCTCGACGGCGCCGGTCCGGTTGCGCCCTACGACCCGCCGCAGACATCGGGGCTCGGGCCGACCGAGATCGCCGACGGCCTGTGGGCCGCCGACCTGTCCGGCGCCGCTGGCTCCGACCGCGACTTTGCGGTGTTGTCGCTGTGCCGCACCGGCGGCCGGTTCGGGCACGACGTGCAGCGGTGGGCCTACCTCGTCGACGACGACTCCAACACCGAGCTGCGCCAGGTGCTCGACGACGCCCTGGACGACATCCTCGCCCTGCGGGCCGACGGCCGGCGGGTGCTCGTGCACTGCTTCGCCGGTTCGTGGCGGACCGACCTGGTGCTGCGGGCGTGGCTGATGCGAGAACAGGCCATGACGTTCGACCAGGCCACGACGTACGTCAAAGAGCGGTGGCCGCACCGCAGCGAGTGGAACGACAGTTTCACCAGGATCATCCGCGCTGCGCCTCAGCCGACGAGTCGGTCCTCACCTGTTCCAGGGGTCGCCTTGTCGTAGCGGCCTGGCCTGGGCTCTCAAGCTCGGCAACAAAGAAGCGGCTCACGCCTGCCGCCTCCCGCAGACCGGCATGACCGAGGCGCTCTTCGACCGGCCTCACGCCCTCCAACCCGTATGCGATCAAGGGTGGCAGCCAACGCGACTCGCGGCACTGCAACCCGTGCGAAATCCTCGACCGCTCGGTGGAACAGCTTCAGAGCATGGCGGCCAACGGCGAATCCCTGCTCACGGAACGCCGCCGAGACCGGCGCACCCTGGTCGCTCAGACCGTCCCCGTCCCGGTCGACGTTCGTCAGGGCAGCGGTGACCCGTAGCGGAGCAGATTTCCGTCAGGATCGACATAGGCGCCTTCCCGCAGCCCGTAGTCGGTGTCGGTCGGCGGGTGGAACCGGCCGGCGACCCCTGAGCTGCTCCACTCCTCGTACAGGGCGTCCGCATCGGAGACATAGACATACACCGAGACCAGCGTCTTCTTCGGGTTCACGTTCTCGACTCTCGACAGGTGCAAGGACACGGCCCCGCGCCGGGCGTAGCCGTAAACGTCGCCGCCGTCATAGATCGCCACGTCGAACCCGAGTCGTTCATAGCGGGCCAGTGCCGCCGGCACGTCACGGGTGGGAAGAACGGGCGCCACGCTCTCGAAGTCTGTCACCCGCTCAAGATATTCTCCGGGAACGAGTGCACCGATCAGTGCGCCTCCCAGCCCGGCCGCAACAGGCAGAACTCCGCCTGCTTGTCCAGTTCTGGCTACGCCACAGAGAGACCGGCGGTTCACGAGCCAGATCGGCCTTCGCCAGAACGGGATCCACTGGGTGCGGCTCGGGCAGCGATCACGTTGGCCGGGTAGGTGATCTTTGCGGCGCGGCGCCCTACGATGAGCCAGGCTGCCCCCCACGGCTCGACGCGACCCGTCGCGGCGACGTACCTCCATCGAGGAGTGCCCCATGCCACCCGCCCCACGCAAGTCAACTGCCGAGAAGGCTGCGGCAACCACGAGCCCGGCGAAGAAGCCGACGGCCAGGACGGCGACGACCAAGAAGGCACCGGCTGCGCAGGCGGCCACCAAGACCGCAGCGCCCACGGCACCAGCCAAAAAGGCAACCGCGAGCAAGGCATCCGCGCCGAAGGCATCCGCGCCGAAGGCAACTGCGCCGAAGGCAACCACGAGGAACGCGCCGGCCAAGAATGTGCGGGCCGGGCAGGCTGCCGCCGGGCCGGCAGGTACGACGGGCGCGACGAAGACAGCAGCGACGGCGAGTTCGACGGTGACGGACGCGACGGCGAGCGTCGGCGCGATGGCCGTTGGCGCGGCCTCGCGGGCGCAGGCCGGGGCGGAGGCCGCCGTCGGCCGCATCCGGGATCTGCAATCCCAGCTGCTGGAGGCGGCCCGGCGTGGAGGGTCCGCCTACCTGCAGGCCTACGAGAAGAACCTGTCCAGCATGCTGGAGCTCACCGAGAGCGCCGCCGAGTCGACCCAGCTCAACTGGGCGGTCACGCTGGCCAACAGCTATGCGGACTTCGTCAAGGGAGTCAACGACGTGGTCATGCGGGCTGGACGCAAGACCCTCGGCTGACCCCAGGCCGCCCCACCGAGTCGTACGTCGTGCGTCCCCAACCATCGCCGCCCGTCCGCAGTTTCGCCACGGCCCCGGGTCGCCTTCGCCAGTCACCGGCTTGCGTGCGCTAGACACCGGTTTGTGTTCACTAGTCACCGGGTGCTTAATAGCGCTCATGTCGGTCGCCGGAATCGTGCTGGGGTTGCTTGAGCAAGCGCCCGGGCACGGCTACGACCTCAAGATCCGCCATGACCGGCCCTTCGCCAACCGGCGGCTCGCGCTTCCGCAGGTCTACGCGACGCTCGGGCGGCTGGAACGCGACGGCCACGTCGAGGTCGCCGGCGTCGGCCGCAGCGGCGGCCCGGACCGCAGGGTCTACGGCGTCACCCCGGCAGGGGTGAGCCACCTCGAGGGCTGGCTGGCCGAGCCGGAGAGTTCGGCTGCCCACCTGAAGTCGATCGGGTTCGCCAAGGTTGTGCTCGCACTGCTGTCCGGGCGGGATGCGCGGTCTGTCATCGGATCCAACGCGTCGACGACCGCCAGCAGATGCGAGCGCTGACCGCACGCAAGGCCGGCGCCTCCCTCGAGGCAGGACGAGCAGCGCAGCGTGTTGTGGCACAGTGACTTCGGCTTCGTGTTCCAGTTCGGCTCGCTGGTGCCCGAACTCTCCGCTCTGGAGAACGTCGCGCTGCCGTTGCGCTTGGGTGGTCAGCGCCGGCGCCCGGCGGAGGCACAGGCCCGCGAGTAGCTCGAGCAACTCGACGTCGCCCATCTGATCGCGGTGGGCGTAAGCGAATGAGCCGCGTCGCGCTGCTCGCCTACGGCGCCTTGCTCGCGGTCACCGGCGGGCGCGCATCGCGCGTGCGGCTAGGCCTCGGCTAGGCCTGATGACCGGGGGCATCGCAACCTGCCGGCGGGGTTGCGCCGGCTGCCCGCCGCGGGCCAGGTGGTGGTCTCCCCGGATCTGGCCGGGCTGCTGCCTGGTCCGCACGCCGCCGAACTGACCCCCCCTGCCCGGTCGGGTGAGCGCGAGGATCGCACCGGCCGGCTTGCTCCGGCCGGATAGACTACTGGCCTGGGTCGGCGTGGCCGCCGACCCGACCCCGCCATCGCGACGCGAGGGACCGACTGGTTTCCGCGACTTCGGAGCGAGGGTCGGTCCCCAGTGCGGTTGGTTCGTCCAACGACCAGATCGCGCTCAGTGTGGCCTTGGTCGGGCTGCTCGACGAACACCACCTGCCGAGGACCGGGTCGGGGAGCCGTTCGTGCTGGTCGTGTCGTGCTGGACCGGGTCGACGCGCGACGGCGAGCGGGTCGTGCAGGGGTTCAGGGAGGTCGCGAACCCCATCGCCGAGCATGTCCGGCCGATGCCCCATCCGCGCTCAACGGCGCCTTCGACGCGCTGGCTCCTCGCGGCCCGCAACGCTACTGGAAGGCGGCGTTCCTGGACGACCTCGGCGCGGACGCAATCCGGACGCGCATGGAGCACGGCCCGCGGGTCCCGGTTCGTCAATCCTCCGTGCACCTCTACCCGATCAACGGCGCCTGTCACGACGTCGCATCGGACGCCACCGCGTTCGGGCGCCGGGACGCCACCTACGCGGCAGTGATCGCGGGCATGTGGCCCGACCCGGCGGACAACGAGGCCAACTATGCCCGGCTGCAGGAGGTCAAGCGCCGCTACGACCCAGAAAACCTGTTCCACCTATACCAGAACATCGCGCCCTGAACCAGCGCACTTCGCCGACCGAGCCCATGTGACGGAGGCCGGACGCCCAGGCGACGCGACCACGGGTGCTGCGAGCACCCGTGTCGCGTCGTGTACGGGTCGGCGGCACCCCTCGAGCCGCCGCGTCCGTCGATCTACACATCGGCAGGTTGGCAGGGCGGCTGAGGCATCCACACCAGGTAGACCGTTGCCAGAGGTTTATGAGAGGCCCGTCCGTCACGGTTCGGCGACGCGGAACGCCGCGTCTCTATGTCCCTGGGGGGAACTTGTTCCGCGTACGTCGTTATGCAGCCCTGTCCGCCGCCGCCGCGGTGGCCCTATCGACCGTGGCCGGCCTGGGCCTGTCCGCTCCGGCCCAGGCCGCGCCGGCCAACCCGGTGATGACCAACGTCGCCGGCCCGATCGACAACCTCTTTCTCGACAACCCGGCTGACGCCTGGTCCGGCGGCGAGATCGTCGTCGGCGGGCAGCGCATCACGTTGCCGAGGAACCTGCTGATCGACCTGCCGGCCAACCGGCTGGCCCTGACCGAGATCTTCAACCAGGCCAGCGCGGACTGCGTCACAGCGGGCGAGAGCGGCCTGGCCGCGGCCGACACGTGCTCCGCACCCGCCACCGGCGGGTTCGCGACGATCACGGCCAACCGGACCAGGAGCGGGCGGGTCATCGCCGGCGACGTGCTCATCGAGAAGGGCATCGACACCACGTCGGGTGTCGTGACCTTCATCGACCACACCGACGGCTACTACCGGCTCAACGGCAACCTCGGTGACCCGAACACCGGGGTCATGGTGCGCCTCAACGACCCGACCAGCCGGCACACGGTGCAGCAGGGGGTCGGGTGCGCGGCCACGTCGGCGTCGGCGAACTGCAGCCCCGACCCGCGCTTCGCCCTGGACACCGACAACTACATCAACGTGTTCAGCACCGGTTACCCCTACTGCCTCCCGAGCACCGTGCCCCGGGCGTTCGTCGACACCTTGAACCTCAAGGGAGACCCGAACGCGTCGATCACGACCCAGGCCGCCCCTGACGGCTCCGGCGACCTGCTCTGTCCCGACACCAACCGCACGCCAGGATCGGTCTCGGCCGACTCGCGCCGGTTCGCTCCCGTCCTGGTCGGGGACAGCCTCACCGCGTCCGGCAACTTCGATACGGTCGGCGGGGTGCGTTTCCTGTCGGCCCACACCACGAAGATCTCGGTGGCGCTCGAGACGCGCAGCGCGACCGCAGCCAACCAGCCCGACTACATGTACATCGACGAGATGTTCATGGACTCCCCCGGCTTCTACCGCGGGCGGGCCCGTGACCTGTTCCTCGGCGCGACCACCGCGGCGGACTCAGACGTCGCTATCTGGACGATCCACCGCGACACCGCCGGCGCGGCGCACGAGTTCCCGCTGGGCTCCGTCGTCGGGTGCGACACGGCCGCCGGAGCGCTGCAATGCCGCCGGGTGCTCGGACCGCACACCTTCCGGCTCCGCCACGACGTCGACTTCCTGGCCGGGGCCAAGGCGACCCTGAACCCCTGCACGCAGATCAACGCCGACCCACGCTTCACCGGCCTGGGCATCTGCCCCGGCGGCGGCACCGTCGACGAGATGTTCGCCATGATGTCGCCACTCCCGCGCGAGGTGCAGGCCCGCACCGGCATCGAGATGGCCGACCAGGCCCGCGCCCCGCAGGACCGGGTCCTCAAGACGATCGACATCCAGGGCGCGGTGGCCACCCACGGTCAGTACCTCTTCCCGATGGGCATCGGCCTCGGCGGCATCGAGACTCCGAACTTCGCCGAGATCGACATCAACCTGCTCAACAACCCGACCAGCTTTGCCGGCCTGCCCTGGACGCTGGACCGCCGCCTGAGCCCGACCGGCTGCGGCCCGACCGGCTGCGAGAACACGGCGCAGCCGCTGGACCCCTACCCCTTCGAGGGGTTCGACCCGCGCACCCCTGGCGCCCTCACGCCGAGCGGCACGTACTTCGATCCCAACTACACCGCGTCCGCGCTGACCAACGAGCGCGACCGGATGCTGTCGTACGTCGACCCGATCCTCGCCAACTTCAACGGCGACCAGACGGTGCTCGCTTGGCCCCCGGTCGACCCGGTCGCTCAGGCCGTCCAGCCCACCCCGCCACTGAACGGCACCAATGTCGCCCCGATCGCCAAGGGTGATGTCGTGACCGCAGCCCAGGGCGCGACGACCAACATCGACGTGCTCGCCAACGACGTACAGGTCGACAACGCGATCGACCCGGCCACCGTGGCCGTCGGCACCCAGCCGGTCAACGGCACCGCCACGGTCAACCCCAGCGGCGTCGTGTCCTACACCCCGAACAGCGGCTATGCCGGGCCGGACAGCTTCTCCTACACCGTCAAGGACGTCACGGTCCCGGGGCTGACCTCCAACGCCGCCACCGTGGACCTCACCGTGGCTCCCCCGGCCGGGCCGCTGCCGACGCTGACCTCGTTCGCACCGGCGACCGGCATCGTGGGTGCGTCGATCACGCTGACCGGCACCAGCCTCGACACGGTCACCGGGGTCACCTTCGCCGGCGGCGCGACCCAGCCGATCCTTACCAACCGCACCGCCACGACTCTGGTCGCCGCCGTGCCGCCCGGCGCAGTGTCCGGCACAGTCGGGGTCACCTCGCCCGGCAACGCCGTCGTGCCGAGCGCCACCGCCTTCACCGTGCTCGCCTCGGTCCCGACCATCGCCGGCTTCACGCCGACCGGCGGCCCGCCCGGCACCCCGGTGGTCATCACCGGGACCCTGCTCACCGGCGCCACCAGCGTGAGCTTCGGCGGCGTCGCCCAGACGGCGCTGACCGTCGTCAGCCCCACCCAGATCACCACGACGGTGCCCGTCGGCGCCGCGAGTGGCGCCATCACCGTCAGCACGCCGGGCGGAACCTCGGTGCCCATCGCCGCGGTGTTCACGGTCGCCACCGTGCACGCCATCACCGCGCTCACTCCCAGCAGCGGCGTCCCCGGAAC
Organism: Actinomycetes bacterium; assembly: GCA_038223055.1. GTDB lineage: Bacteria > Actinomycetota > Actinomycetes > JACCUZ01 > JACCUZ01 > JBBRHF01. The sequence goes on from JBBRHF010000045.1 coordinate 12,882, forward strand.
TCTGGTGGCCATTGACGGCACCGGCCTCACCGGGCTCAAGCCGGGCGACGTGACGTTCGCCAACGTGCCGGCCGAGTTCTCCGAGGTCAGCGCTGCCCGGGTTCTCGCCGTCGTACCGGCCGGCGCGGTCACCGGCAAGGTCAGGATCCGCGCGGGCGGCAACCTGGCCATCAGCCCCGGCACCTTCACGGTCAACGCCGTCGCGGCGGTTCCTGTCCCGGTCCAGCCGGTCCCGGTCCAGCCGGTCCCGGTCACCCCACCCGTCGCGACGCCCGCCGTGCCCACCCCTGTGGTCGCCCCGGTCCTGCCGCCGGCCCTGGCGCCCGCCCCGCCGGTCGCCATCGCCGCCGCCCAGGCGCCAACCCTGGTCGCGCCCACCTCGGCCGTGGCCCAGGGAAAGCGCACCCTCGTCACCGGGACCGCCCCCGCCGGGAGCACGGTCAGGCTGCTCGCCCGGGGCCTGCCCGGCACCGCCGTCCGCACCCTCGCCACGACGATCGCCGGCCCCGACCGCCGGTTCGCGTTCGCGGTGACCCTGCGCACCAACGCGACGCTGTCCGTCCAGGTGGGCGGCGGCGCGGCCACCGCACCGGTCGTCGTGAAGGTCGCGCCCACCGTGTCACTCCGCGCTGTCCGCGCCGCGCCGGGGACCGTGCGGTTCACCGGGACGGTGTCGCCGGCCCGAGCCGGAGTTGTGGTGTCGGTCTACCGGCGCACCGCAGCCGGTGACCGCCTGGTCGCCACGACCCGGTCCCGGGCCAAGGGCATCTACCAGGTGACCGGTCGGGCGCCCGCCGGCCGGACGACGTTCGTCACCCGCACGACGGCAGACCGCATCAACGGCGCCGGCGCCTCGGTGCGGCGCTCCCTCACCGTCCGGTAGCGACCCCAGCCGAACCCGGCCCCATCCTCCGGGATGGGGCTGCGTTCGGGCAGCGGCCTCAGGGTACGAGCGCTGGAGATCTGGGGGGCTAGCGGCTGGTCGGGATCCGCGCTCCCAGCGAGACCATCACAGCCGGGTGGCCGCGGCGACGGTGAGGCGCGCCCGAGGGCTGGGAGGATGGGCGGGTGACCCGATCCGAGAGCCCGGCCGCCGCCTGGCGCGCCCTGCGCAAGGGCAACGACCGATTCGTCCAGGGACGCCGCGAACACCCGCACCAGGACGCCGACCGCCGCGCCGAGCTGGAAGCGGGTCAGCGACCGTTCGCGTTGGTGTTCGGCTGCTCCGACTCCCGCGTCGCCGCCGAGATCATCTTCGACCGCGGCCTGGGGGACCTGTACGTGGTCCGCACGGCCGGCCACGTCGTCGACACCGGGGTGCTCGGGTCGATCGAGTTCGGCGTCGACGTATTCGAGATCCCGCTGGTGGTCGTGATGGGCCACGACGGGTGCGGAGCGGTCGTGGCGACCCTGGCGGCGCACGCTTCGGGCCAGATGCCGGGGGGCTTCGTGCGCGATGTCGTCGAGCGGGTGCTGCCGAGCGTGCTGACCTCCCGCCCGGGCGGGTCCGATGACCTCGCCACGGTGATCGAGGAGCACACCCGGCACACAGCGCGACTGTTGGTCGAGCGATCGGCCGTCCTGGCCAAGAAGGTCGAGCAGGGCAGCTGCGCGGCGGTAGGCCTGAACTACACGCTGGCGCAGGGAAACACGCGGCTGCTCGAGGTCATCGGCGACGTGGGCGAGCCGGGCTGACGCCTCACCCCCCGGGCCGCTGCGCCCCCACGGTCACCGCCGGCAGGTGCAGCGGACCCGGCCCCGCCCGGCCGAGCTGGGCGCGCAGATCGTCGGCACTCATGGGCTTGGCATAGAGGTAGCCCTGGGCCGACTCGCACCCCATCGCGATGACCTCGGCCCGCTGGCACTCGGTCTCGACTCCCTCCGCGATCACCGTCAGACCGAGGACATGGGCCAGGTTGGTGACGGCCGCGACGATCGCCTCGCCGCGCGGGGCCTGCCCGATGTCGCCGATGAAACCCTGGTCGATCTTGACGATATCGATCGGCAACCGGCGTAGGTAGCTCAACGAGGAGTAGCCCGTGCCGAAGTCGTCCAGGGCGAGCCTGATCCCGAGCGCGCGCAGGTCGGTCAGCACCGCCATAGCGCGCTCGCTGTCGTCGATGAAGATGCTCTCGGTCATCTCCAGCACGAGGTTGGCCGGGTCCATGCCAGTCCGCGCCAGGACCCTGGAGACGGTCGTGGCGAAGTCCCGGCTCATCAGCTGCACGGTGGAGACGTTCACTGCCAGGTCCAGCGGCGAGCCGGGGTTCTCAGGCAGCCAGGACACCACATCGCGGCAGCTGCGTTCCAGCACCCACGCGCCCAGCTCGGCGATCAGCCCGATCTGCTCGGCCAGCTGAACCATCGTCAGGGCGGGGACGGGACCGCGCTGGGGGTGCATCCAGCGCAGCAACGCCTCGACCCCCGTGACGAGCCCGTCGGCGCTCCGCACGATGGGTTGGTAGGCGACCTCCAGGTGCCCCTCGGACAGGGCGGAGCGCAGGTCGCGCTCGAGAGCGCTGAAGTCGGTGGACTTCAGCGCCTCGCGCAGGTCGATGACCTGGTGGCCCGCACCGCCCTTGCGCTTGGTCTGGTACATCGCGACGTCGGCCTCGATCATGAGGTCGTCCGAGATCTCCTCACCCGGGCCGGAGAAGGCCATGCCGATGCTGGCGGTCACCCGCAGCTCGGTCGTGGCCAGCACGAACGGCGCTGCGAACGCCTGCCCGATGCGGTCTGCCAGGACCTCGGCGTCGCCCGCATCACTGAGGTCCTCGCACAAGAAAACGAACTCGTCCCCGGCAACCCGTGCCAGCGTGTCACCCGGGCGGACCAGACCCGCGAGCCGCTGGGACACGGCGAGCAGCAACTGATCGCCGACGTGATGGCCGTGCCTGTCGTTCACTGCCTTGAACCGGTCAAGGTCGAGGAACAGGATGGCGGCCTTGGAGTGCGAGCGCCGGGCGCGAGCCGCCGCGTGCTCGATCCGCTGCTCGAGCAGCACCCTGTTCGGCAGCCCGGTCAGAGCGTCGTGCAAGGCGATGTGGCGGAACCGGTCGGCGGTGCTGCGCGCCTCCGCGCGGGCCTGGGCGTTGAGCAGGTAGGCCGCGGCGACATCCGCCAGGGTCTGCGCCGCGTCCATGGCGTGCGCGGCCATCGCTCCGGGGACGTCGCGGTAGAGATCCAGCGCGCCGAACCGGCCGTCCCCGTGACGCAGCGGAAAGGTGAACACCGCGGCCAGCCCCGCTGCCACGGCCGCGGGTCCGAACCGCGGGAAGCGCTCGTCGGCGCGCAGGTCGGGGACCGCGACGGGCTGCCCGGAATTGTAGGCCAGCGTGCACGGCCCCTCGTCCAGCGCCGACTGGAGCTCCTCGAAACGCCGCGCATCGCCGTCCGAGGCGGCGACGTAGTGCGGTGCAACGTCTTCGGAGATCAGCGTCACCCCGGCCGCCGTGATCGGCAGGACGGTCACGATCCGCTGGACGAGGTGATCCAGGATCGACTGGATCGGGAAATCGGTGGCCAGCCGCCAGGCGAACTCGCTGAGCACGGCCGACAGCTTGTCTTCTTGGACCACAGCACTCCTCCACGCGCCGAACGAGGCTCTGCGCCTGCTCCGGGCAGACGTGAACACAGACACCGAGGTGACCCAAAGTATCGCATCGGTGACAGGAGGAAAACCGAGCGCGCCGGACGCCCGGAGACCGGCCCCGCGGCTGGCCGGAGCCCTGTTGCCGCTGCTCGTGGTCGCCGCCGTGGTGCTCACCGCGAACCACTCCATCGTCGACGCCGTGGGCGGCACGCTGCTGGTGCGGGTCAGCCGCCACGTCGTACGCCGGGTGGAGCGACCACCCGCCAGCGCCGCACCACGACCCGCCATCCACCTGCCGGGCCAGCGTCGTGCCGGCAGCCGCGCTAGTCGCGGCTAGCCTGCGACTGGATGGCGGTCAACGCAATCGTGTAGACGATGTCCTCGACCAGGGCGCCACGGCTGAGATCGTTCACCGGCTTGGCCAACCCTTGCAGCATCGGCCCGATGCTCACGACATCCGCGCTGCGTTGCACCGCCTTGTACGTCGTGTTGCCGGTGTTGAGGTCGGGGAAGACAAACACCGTGGCGCGGCCGGCGACCTCGCTGCCCGGCCGCTTGCTCAGGCCTACCGAGGTGACCGCCGCGGCGTCGTACTGCAGCGGCCCGTCGATGGCGAACTCCGGGCCTCGCTCGCAGGCCAGCCGGGTCGCTTCGGTCACCTTGTCAACATCGACCCCGGTGCCGGAGGACCCGGTGCTGAAGCTGATCATCGCCACCCGGGGCTCGATGCCGAGAGCGGCCGCGCTCGCGGCGCTCTGCAGGGCGATGTCGGCGAGGTCGCTGGCACTGGGATCGGGGTTGATCGCGCAGTCACCGTAGACGACGACCTCGTCGGGCAGGCACATGAAGAAGACCGAGGACACCAGTCGCGCCCCCTTGGCGACGCGGATCAGCTCGAGCGCCGGGCGCACCGTCGCGGCCGTCGTGTGCACCGCACCCGACACGAGCCCGTCGACCTCGCCACCCTCGAGCATCATGGTGCCGACGGTGACGGCGTCGGTGAGCCGCTCCTCGGCCATCGCGACGGTCAAACCCTTGTGCGCCCGCAACGCCGCCAGCCGCTCGACGTAGCGGCCGCTGATGCTTGAGGGGGCGATCACCTCGACGCCATCGGGCAGGGTGATCGCGAGGGAGCGAAGCGTCGCCGCGATCTCCTCCGGCTCGGCCAGGAGCAGGCACCGCGCGATGCCGCGCGCGGCGCAGACGACCGCCGCCTGGACCGTGCGCGGCTCGGCGCCTTCGGGCAGCACGATCCGGGCATCGGCGGCGCGGGCCATCTCCACGAGGTGATGCCGGAACGCGGCCGGGGTCAGCCGGCGCGCGCGCCCGGGCTCGGGCAGGGCCTGCAGCCAGGCCGGATCCAGCGCGTCGGCGAACGTGTCCGCCACGTCCCGGGCGCGATCGGAGTCATCGACGGGCAGCTCCGGGTTCAGATTGTGCAGGCGCACAGCGGTCGGATAGGTCAGCTCGTCGACGATGTGGATGGGCAGGCCGGTCGCGGCGGCCGCCGCCGTCAGCCGGGTCACCTCGGGGTGCGGCTCGACGCCCGCGGTGAGCAGCAGTCCCGCGAGCCGCATCCCGTTGAGCGCAGCCAGGCAGGCGGCCATGACCACGTCGTGCCGGTCCCCCGGAACGAGCAGCAGCTGGCCGTCGCGCAGCACCGGCAGCAGCCCGGGCACCGCCTGCGCGCACACGACCACCCCGGCCACCCGGCGGGAGTCATCCCCGGCCACCAGCGTGCGCGCGCCGAGCTCACGGACCACATCGGTGACCCGCGGCCAGGTGAGGTCAACCCGGAACGGCACGGCACCGGCGAGCACGATGCCGTGGTGCTTCAGGGAGGCCGCGAGCTGCGCGACCCGGGACGGGGAGACGTCAGAGAGGCGGTTGACCACACATCCCGCGACGTTGAGCCGCTCCCCCGATCGGTAGGCGGACGCGGCGATGGCGACGGCATCGACGAGGTGGTCGTCGGGGTCGCCCCGGGAGTCCGCCACCAGCAGGACGTCCGCGTCGAGCTCCCGGGCCATGGCGACGTTCAACCGCGCCGACCACACGTGCTCCGGCAGCGGCACCAGTCCTTCCACGACGACGACGTCGTAGCCCGACAGAGACTCGATGACCCCGACGACCTCCTCCATCAGGTCGGCCATCCGACCCTGTCCCAGCAGCTCCTCGGCGTGCTGCACCGCGATGCATGCCGGCGGCTCCAGCCGGCTGGTCAACCCGACCAGAAGCGCCGAGTGGTCGACCCCGTCTCCGCGCGGCTGCGCGATCGGCTTGGCGAAGCCCACGCTGACACCCGCACGGTCCAGCGCCGCGACGAGCCCCAGGCTGGTCGAGGTCAAGCCGACCCGATGGCCGGTAGGAGCCACCAGCAGCGTGCGGGTCATCGGCGACCTTCCTGTGGGCCGGTCGCTTGGACGCCGGCGGCTAGGTCACTATCGCCGGGCAGCGCGGCATCAGCAAACACAGCGGTTACAGGTCGTAGGACACTTCGCCACCGGCGCACCGCTCGACCGTTCCCGGATGATCACAATCCGGCGGCGCACATCCGTTGCTGGCAGGCTTTACCGGGGAGCGACATGCCCTCGCCGCCGGCGCGATCGGCTACGTCGACAGGACTTGCACCGACCCCGAGCTGCTCACCGTCGTCCGGGCCGGGGGGCCGCTCTGTCGATGATCGCGTGGACGATGTCCGCGCTTCTCTGCAGGCACCCGTCGGGCCCGATCGACCGGCGGCGCCAGGGTCCATGCCAGCCCGGGACGACCCCGCGTTGAGGAACACGTGTTCCACCCAGCCGGCCTGCCTACAGCAACGTCCCCAGCACGTCGGTGACCCGCCCGGCCTGGGTGGCCGGGTTGACGAACACCAGGCGCAACACCGGCTCGCCACGCCAGGTGGTCGGCAAGCACAGGATGACGCCGGCGCGGGCCATCCGCGTGGACCACTCGCGGTAGGCGTCCATGCCCCAACCGGGACGCCGGAACAACAGGACCGACAGGTGCGGTTCGCAGACGAGCTCCAGATGGGAGCAGGCCCGGATAGCCTCGGCGACGGTCCGAGCAGTGTCCAGGGTCTGCTCCACCGCCATGGTGTAGCGGACGGTGCCGTGCGTGGCCAGGCTGAACCAGAACGGCAGCCCGCGAGCCCGGCGGGACAGGTGGATGGCCAGGTCGGCGGGGTTCCACATGGTGTGATCGATCTGGTCGAGGTAGTTGGCACTCTGGGCGTGCGCGGCCCGGGCCAGAGCCGGGTCGCGATACAGCAGCGCGCAGCAGTCGTAGGGCGCGAAGAGCCACTTGTGCGGGTCGACGATGAAACTGTCGGCCCGTTCCACTCCCTCGAACAAACCCCGCACGCTCGGCGCGGCCAACCCGGCCCCGCCGTAGGCACCGTCGACGTGCATCCACACCCCGTGCGCGGCGCACGCGTCGGCGACTCCGGCCAGATCGTCCACGAGCCCGGCGTTGGTCGTCCCGGCCGACGCCACGACCGCGAACACGTCCGGATGGGCGCGCAGCACCGGCTCGAGCCGTTCCCCGGTCAGCCGGCCGCGCTCGTCGCCGGGCACCTCGACCAGGGTGACGTCGAGGATCCGAGCGGCGGAGCGGACCGAGGAATGTGCCTCGCCCGTGCAGGCAAGCTGCCAGGCCCCCGCTGGTCGGGCGCCGCGCCGGGCCAGCGCGGTTTCCCGGGCGGCCGCGAGTGCGGACAGGTTGCCGATCGTCCCACCGGACACGAAGCATCCGCCGGCTGTTCGGGGCCAGCCCAGCAGTCCGACCAACCAGGCCAATGCCTCGTTCTCCGCAAAGATCGCGCCGGCTCCGGTCTCCCACACTCCGCCGAACACGTTGGCGGCACTGGTGACGAAGTCGAACGCCACCGAAGCCCGGGTCGGCGCCGACGGAACGTAGGCCAGGTTCATCGGGTCGTCCTGGGCGCGGGTGGCCGGCTCCAGCACGTCGAAGAACACCCGCAGCGCCGCCATCCCGCCGATGCCTTCAGGGGAGACCGTCGGCCCAGCGGCCCGGCGCAGCTCGGCAGCGGAACGGGCGGTCGACTTGGGGTCGGTCTCCCGCACGACCCGTCGAGCGGCCCAGTCCATCGCCTCGCGCACCACGCGATATTCATCACCCCAGACCGCCACGCTGGGCACGCTGTCCTCGAGGCTCACTCGGTAAGGCTAACCGCGTTCGTCCGGCCCGCCGTGGCTGGCCGACCCCGCCCGCCCACTGGGGCCTGCGGTCAGCGCAGCAGCAACGGCGACATGGTCACGTAGGTCGTCGTCGACGGCCGCACGCACGCAGTCACCTGAGGACAGGCGGTGGCCGTCCGCACGGGCAGCCTCGTCGGCCGGTTCGCCGACGCCCACACGACGTACGACGTGCGCAGCCCTCGCCGCAGGGTGCACGTCGTGACCGTCACCTTGGTGGGCGCGCGTTCGTCGGTGCAGCCGCGGAAGCGTGAACCGACCAGCCAGGAGGCCACGGCCGCGAAGCCCGACGCCGCGAAACTCGCCGGGACCAAGGTGATCCGCAGGTGCCCGACGGGGGCATCGTAGGCATACCAGTAGGTGCGCGCCACGCCCAGGCGCAGCGAGTCGAGATAGGCGCGGGCAACCCAGTCCGCCGACTGCGGTCCGACGACCTTGGGCGCAAAGTAACTGGCCGCGGAATAGTTGGCCTCGGTGTCCCACATGGCGCGCCTCGGCGCACCCACGGTCCGCAGCAGGCCTTGCATCGTGCGGATGCCGGCCACCCGGCCGGTCGGGTTCGACATCGTGTCGGGCTGGTAGGAGTGCACGGCGAAGACGTCCACCGGCCAGCGCCGGGCCCGCAGCGCCGCGAGGTAGCGGGTCGACCAGGCCCGCCAATGCTTCTGGCGCGGGATCATCGGCGTGGAGACCACGAGCGCCTTGGGGTCAGCCGCCTTGATGACGCGGCTGGCGAGCACCGTGAGCCGGGCCAGGCGTTCCGGCGAGCCCCGCCAGAACTGCCACAGGCTGCCCTCGTTCATCACCTGGTAGGCGTCGATCCGGCCGCGATACCTCACGGCGACCGTGCGAACGTAGGTCACCCAGTCGCCCTCGCTGCGGGGCGGGCTCGAGGTCCCCGGCAGCAGCCACTGAGCCGACGGCGCGGTCGGATCCTCCGCGGCCCAGGCAGGCGTCGCGCCCAGGACCAGCATCGGCTTGACACCCGTGGCCTGCGCCTGCGCGACCATCGCGTCGAGGTGGTCGAATCGCCACTGGCCACGGTCCGGCTGCAGGTCGTACCACGCGGTGTCGGTATCCCAGAGCCGGATCGCGCCGTTGGACACGGTGGACTGCTGCAGCGGGTCGTGCAGGCCGAACGCCTGCGCCCGGATCAGCGGGGCGGCCGGTGCCTTTGTCGGCGTACGGCCGGAAGGCTTGGCCGTCGCGCCGGCCGGGACCGGGGTGATCGCCGCTGCCGCCGTCAGCGCGGCCACCAGCGTCGCCACACCAAAGGCAGCAAGGCCACGCGTCCGCAAACGGTTCTCCGATGAGGTCATGGCACGCGAGCCCGCGCCAGGCGACCTCACGCTACTGGATCATCGCCTGCGGTGCCGGATCAACGCAGCAGCTGGGGCGAGGTGGTCACGTAGACCGTGCTGGCGGTGCGCACGCACGCGGTCACGAGGCGGCACGCGGCGTACGTCTTTCCGGGCAGTTTCGTACGCCGGTTCGCCGACGCCCAGACGACCCTCGAGGTGCGCAGCCCCCGGGTGAAACTGCACGTGGTGACGGTCACCTTGGTGACCGCGCGGGTGTCGGTGCAGCCGAGGAAGCGGGAACCGACCAGCCAGGAGGACACGGCCGCGTAGCCCGACGCCGCAAAGCTCGCCGGGACCAAGGTGATCCGCAGGTGTCCGACGGGGGCGTCGTAGGCATACCAGTAGGTCCGCGCGATGCCCAGGCGCAGCGAGTCGAGATAGGCGCGGGCAACCCAGTCCGCCGACTGTGGGCCGACGACCTTGGGCGCGTAGTAGCTGGCCGCGGAATAGTTGGCCTCGGTGTCCCACATGGGGCGCCTCGGCGCACCCAGGGTCCGCAGCAGGCCCTGCATCGTGCGGATGCCGGTGACGCGGCCCTCCGGGTTCGACATCGCGTCGGGCTGGTAGGAGTGCACGGCGAAGACATCCACCGGCCAGCCACGGGCCTTCAGGGCCGTGAGGTAGCGAGTGGACCAGGGCTTCCACCTTTTCTGCCGGGGCAGCATCGGCGTCGAGACGACGTACGCCGCCGGGTCGGCCGCCTTGATCGCGCGCTGGGCGAGGACCGTGAGCCGGGCGAGGCGTTCCGGCGAGCCGCGCCAGAACTGCCACAGGCTGCCTTCATTCATCACCTGGTAGGCGTCGATCCGGCCGCGGTAGCGCGTCGCCACCGTGCGGACGTAGGTGACCCAGTCGCTCTCGCGCACCGGCGGGCTCGAGGTGCCCGGGCGCAGCCACGGAGCGGACGGCGCGGTGGGGTCCTCCGCGGCCCACGCAGGGGTCGCGCCAAGGACCAACATCGGTTTGACCCGCTGGGTTTCGGCCCGCGCGACCATCTCGTCGAGGTGGTCGAAGCGCCACTCGCCGCGGGCGGGCTGCAGGTCGTACCACGCGGTGTCGGTGTCCCAGAGCCGGATCGCGCCGTTGGGCACGGTGGACTGCTGGTGCGGGTCGTGCAGGCCGAATGCGACCGGCCGCACCATCCGCCCGAGCGGTGCCTTGGTTGCCGTCGTGGTCGAGGGCCGGCTCGCCGACGCGACGGCCGGCGCCGGGTGGATCGCCACAACGGCCGTCAGGGCCGCCACCAGAGTCGCCGCACCGAGGGCAGCAAGACCACGCATGCGTTCGTCCTCCGATGGAGCGCCGCGCGGGCCCTGCGGGCAGCGGTCGCGCACCTGAATCATCGGGAGGATGCAGCGCGACTTGAGCGATCGATCACATGCTTGAGCGATCAGATGCGTGATTCGGTCAGATCAGGCTTGCCCGTGCACGTAGCGCCCGGGCGCCTCGTCGAGCACCGGGTGGGCCGTGCTGCCCAGCTTCGCCGGCGCCGCCTTCTTCACGCCGGAGCGCTCGACCAGCCAACCCGCCCAGTGCTCCCACCAGGTGCCGGTGCGCTCCTGGGCCGACGCGAACCACGCATCCGCGTCGGGGCCGGGCTCCGGTCCGACCCAGTAGCGCGACTTCGCCTTTCCTGGCGGGCAGACCAGGGTCTGGATGTGACCGGTGTTGGCCAGGACGAAGGTCGACGTGCCGCCGAGCAGCGCGGCGGAGCGGTAGCAGCCACGCCACGGCGTCAGGTGGTCGGTGGTCCCCCCCGTGATGTAGGTGTCCACCGTGACCCGGGATAGGTCGACCGGCGTGCCCAGCATGGTGATTGCGCCGGGCTGGGCAAGGCTGTTGTGTTCGAAGATCTCCATGAACTGGGCATGCAACGCGCCGGGCAGGTTCGTCTTGTCGGCGTTCCACGCCAGAATGTCGAACGTGGGCGGGTTCTTGCCGAGCAGATAGTCGTTGACCCAATAGTTCCAGACCAGGTCGTTGGGCCGCATCCAGGTGAACACCGACGCCAGCGACTGACCGTCAAGCACGCCGCGGGAGCGGGAGCGCCACGTCGCCAACCGCAGCAGCGCCTTGGAGTCCAGCATCCCCACCTGGGCGGGGACCGACCAATCCAGCAGCGTGACCCCGAAGCTCGCGCTGCGGATCCGGTCGTCGCCTCTCGCGGCGAGGTGGTTCAGCACCGCGGCCGCGGTGATGCCCCCGGCGCACAAGCCGAAGACGCTCACCTGCGTGCTTCGGGTGATCTGCTGGATCACATCCAGGGCGCCGATGATGGCGGCGCCGTAGGTGTCGAGGTTCCAGTCGCCGTGCTCCTTGGTCGGGTTGCGCCAGGAGATCGCGAACACCTGCAGGCCCTGCGACACGGCGTACTCGATCAGGGACCGGCCGGGGGCGAGGTCCATGAAGTAGTACTTGTTGATCTGCGGGGGAACCACCACGACGGGTACGGCGTGCACGCTGGCCGTCGCGGGGCGGTACTGCAGCAGTTCCAGGACCTCGTCGCGATAGACCACCGCACCCGGCGTCACGCCGAGGTCGCGACCCACGATCAGCTCGGAGCGGTCCACCTGGGACGGCAGCCCCCCGTTGTGGCGCAGATCGGACAGGTAGTTGCGCGCACCGCGGCGGAGACTTCCTCCGCCGGTCTCCAGCGCCCGCTTGAGGGCGGCGGGGTTGCCGACCAAGGCATTCGTAGGGGCCAGCGCCGAGGTCACCATGGTGACGAGGAACTTGGCCCGCTCGCGCTGGCGCCAGTCCGAAAGCTCGGCGTCGGCGACGACGTCCTCGAGCGCGCCACTGAGTGCGAGGTAGCTCTGCATCAGCCGCCGGTAGGCAGGATTCTCGGTCCACGTCGGATCGGCGAACCGCCAGTCCTTCGGCTCTGCGGCTATGTCGGACTTGCCGACACCGACCTTGACCAGCTGGCCGGCCAGCT
>JBBRHF010000046.1:0-24887 GCA_038223055.1 Actinomycetes bacterium
CTCCGCGCCGTCCTACAGCATCAAGAAGCTCGAGCCGCTCTACATGGGCGACGATCTGCGTGAGGGGGAAGTGACCGACGCGGCGGCATCGATCGTCGAGTACCACGCCTTCTGCCAGGCCCGGGACAGCGGCGATGCCGAGGGTGCCGCCAAGCTGCTGGACGAGATCCGCGACTACAACCGCTACGACTGCGAGAGCACCCGCCGGCTGCGTGACTGGCTGCTCGAGCGGGCCGCCGAGCACGGCGTGACGCACCGCATCGCGGATCCCGCGGAGGCAAAGCCGTCCGATCTCGAGTTGACGACGCTTGAGGTGCGGCTGCGTGAAGGCCTGCCCGAGACCGGGCGCACCCCGGACGAGCAGGCGCGGGCCATGCTGGCCGCCGCGATCGGTTACAACCGGCGCGAGCACAAGCCCTTCTGGTGGGCCCACTTCGATCGCCTGTCCTCGGCGCTGACCGACTGGCGCGATGAGCGTGACGTCTTCGTGGTGGAGTCCGCCGACGTGCTCACTGCCTGGGCGAAGCCGACCCCGCGATCGAGCCCCCATCGCCATGTGCGCCTGGTCGGTAGCTGGGGTGCGGGCAGCGTGGTGCGCGACGGCGCCCAGGTGAGCACCGTCTACGCGAACCCCGTGGACGGAGCACACGACGTACCCGCCAACGCATCGCTGGGTTGCTCGCGCAGCGGCGTCGTGGTCGTCTCCCGTGGACACGACCACGACGGTCGCGACGTCCTGGTGCTCGACGAGACATTGACGAAGGACTGCGCTCCTTATGACCAGCTTCCCGACGCCGTCGTTCCCGGGCCACCGCCAGGCACTGGTGGCATCGACGCGGCCGTCCAGGAACTGGCCCATGCTGTGCTCACGCGCGGACTACATCCGCAGCCCGGACTCGACGTCCTGCGCCGCACTCCACCCCGCCTCAGTGGGAGAGGACTGCCGCGCAGTGGGGATTCGGTCGACGACATCTTCGACGCTGTCCGCGCCCTCGACCGCTCGTACGTCGCCATCCAGGGGCCGCCGGGCGCCGGCAAGACGTACGTCGGGTCGCACGTCGTGGCGCGGCTGGTGCGCGACCATGGCTGGAAGGTCGGGGTGGTCGCCCAGGGCCACGCGGTGGTGGAGCACATGCTCGACGCGATCGTGCGGGCAGGGCTGCCCGGCTCGGTGGTCGCCAAGAAGGTCGGCGACGTAGGCGCGTCCCGCGCCTGGACCGGGATCAAGGACAGTGGCTACGCGAAGTTCCTCGAGGAGAAGAGCACCGGCTGCGTGGTCGGCGGCACCGCGTGGGACTTCGTCAACACCAAGCGGATCGACCGGGACTCGCTGGACCTCCTGGTCATCGACGAGGCCGGTCAGTTCTCGCTCGCGCACACGCTCGCCGTCTCGGTGGCAGCGCAGAGGCTACTCCTGCTCGGTGACCCCCAACAGTTGCCGCAGGTCAGCCAGGGCATCCACCCCGAGCCAGTCAACGACTCGGCACTGGGATGGCTCATCGGTGAGCACGCAACCCTGCCTGAGGACTTCGGCTACTTCCTCGACCTCACCTGGCGCATGCACCCCGACCTGGCCGAGAAGGACTCGAAGCTCTCTTACGAGGGCCGGCTACGAGCGCACCCGCGCACGGCTGCACGCGATCTAGCAGGCGTGGAGCCCGGCCTGTGCGTCGTGCGCCTCGACCACCAGGACTGTTCCGTCGAATCCGTGGCGGAAGCCGACGAGGTCGTCCGCCAGATCGAGAGCCTGGTCGGTACGCCGTGGACCGCGCCCGACATCTTCGAGGGCACGCGGCCGCTGATCGCCGAGGACTTCCTCGTCGTCGCGCCCTACAACGCCCAGGTGCACGCGGTCCGCCGGGCGCTGGACGAGCGTGGCTTCGCTGACGTGCTGGTCGGCACGGTCGATAAGTTCCAGGGCCGAGAAGCGGCCGTCGTCATCGTGTCGATGACCGCATCGTCGATCGCCGACGTACCGCGTGGCATTGACTTCCTGCTCGACCGCAACCGTGTCAACGTCGCGATCTCGCGGGGGCAGTGGCTGGCTGTCCTCATTCGCAGCGGTCGCTTGACCCAGTTCATGCCGACGTCCACCACGGGACTGCTCCAGCTAGGAGCATTCGTCGGGCTCTGCGAGGACTAGAGCCACGAATCACCGAATGTCCTTTCGACGTCAGCCATGGCGCAGCGGGAAGGCTAGCGCGCGTCGCGGTATCGGATGGGGTAGTCGCCCTCGTGGTCGGTCGTGAGATTGGAAGTGAGGGCAAATCCCTCACGACACCGAGCGAATCGGAAGTTTCCGGCCTGACTCAGTAGCACTCGCGGTGCCCCCGACGGCGTCCAGAGGATTCGGGTTCAAATCTTGTCTGAGGCAATGTCGCTCGGCTTCCAGCCTCGTGCCTCAGCCCGCTTTCGAGCGAGCTCGGCAAGGCGACCGGAGGCAGCCCGCTGATAGCGCATGGCCGCCTGATTGGTGGAGTGCCCGCCGAGCGCCATGAGCTCAGCGAGCGTGGCTCCGTGTCGGGCGGCCTCGGTGAGAGCTCCGTGTCTGAGGTCGTGGAAGCGGAGATCTTCTCGGCCGGCGAGGCGCCGCGCTTCGTACCAGCCCCAGCCCGTGGTGTCGGGTTTGCCGCGGCGCTTCTTGGTGACCTTGCCGTAGAACGCGCTGGGGGAGAGGTGTTCGCTGTTGAGGCCGGGGAACAAGAGCCCCTGGGCGCCCGGAGCTGCGTGCTGCGCAAGATGGTCGCGCACGGCGTCCAGGATGTCAGGTGGAATCGGCACGTCGCGGATTCCGGCCTCGCTTTTAGGGGCTTTGGCGACGACGCCGGCCGAGCGAGAGCGGACGACGCCGCGGCGTACGCGGATCACTGCGTTGGCGACGTCGATGTCTGAGCGCCGGAGTTCAGCCAACTCACCGAAGCGGAGCGCGCACGCGTCAGCAAGAAGCACCATCAGCTGGTGACGCTCGGAGATGGCCGCCACGATGGTCGCGACCTCTTGGGCACTGGCCGGTCGGATCCGGCGCTTGGTGCCCGACGAGCCCCCCCCGGAGATCCCGCAGGGGTTGTACGGAACGAGGGGACGGCCGCTGTTCTTGGTCGGGTCAGCAGCCGTCCGCATGATCGCCCGGAGCAGCGAGTAGGCGTGCGCCTGGTACGTCGGGGTGTCCGGGGCAGCCGTGTCGTACCACTGGGCGACTGCCTCGGGGGAGATCGCTTTGAGCTCGACGTCTTCGAAGGTCGGGAGGATGAGGCGGTCGAGCAGATCTTGGTAATGGTCCCGGGTGCGGTCGGCCAGGGGCTGACCCTTCACCTTCCGGGCGACCAACCAACGAGGAGCGTATTCACCCATGGTCGGCGACTTCTCGCGCCGGTTGGCTTGGCGGTCGGCAGGGCAGGTCCAGTCACCGTTCGTGATGAAGCGCCGCTCGTCAACGAGCCACGCTTCCGCGTCTGCTCTGGCCGTAAAGGTGTGCGGGGCGCTGTGGCGAAACGGGAGACCAGCGTCTGTCTGACGACCGTCGGGATCTGCATAGCGCGCCCGGTAGCGTCCGCTTGGTAGTTTGGTGATCTGTCCGAAATTCCGCCGCTCGACTGCGCGTGCCACCGCTGGCCCCAATCCGTTTCGTGTCCACTACGTGTCCACTGACAGGGTATTCCTGCCTCTGATTGCCCACCAGTCGGTCACGACGTTGGATCACATAACCGCAGGTCAGGCTCCTAATGACCACTCAGGGGCACTAGTGACCACTGGGCTAGCAGTCTGGTTCGAACCCAGTATCGCCCACCACGTTTCTGCGCGAACCGAGCCAGGTCAGGTCGGCTTGGTCACGCTGGCGGGCCTCGCGTTCGCGTTCGAAGAGGGCGTCGGTCTTCGTCAGGATCAGCGTGTAGGGTCGTCCGCTGCGTCGGGTCTGATGGCGCACCGGCACCTCGGCCTGGTCGATCCTGCTGTGGACGTGGCGTCGGCGTTGCTCTGCGAGCGGCCACTCAAGAAGGTGCCGCGCCGGGTCGGCCAGGAATGCGCCCAGGGTTGCGCACAGTTCGCAGTGGCATCCCTTCGGAACCTCGATCGCCCAGTCATCGGCGACCCGCTCCGGCCGGGCGAGCCGAGCCTCAAGCCGGCTGGCGCAGCGCCGGGCGACGACGTCGAGTGCTGACTCGCCGCGGTCCTGCGGCTTGGCCGGAGGGGCTGCCCTTAGCGCGGAGATCGCCCAGACGACCAGGTCGTCGTTGTCCTGGCACAGGAACGCCACCACCTCGTCGCGCAGATCCGTCGCCCCGCTGATTGCGGTGCCCACGAGCACGCCGGCGAGGGGTGGCCCGAGTTCGTTCAGTGCCTCGCGCCGGTATCTCGGCGCGGTGATGTGAAGGAGCAGGCTTGCCCACTCGCGTAGCTGCGTCCAGGCACTGGCTGACAGCAGCCCGGCCGTCGACGCGCCGGCCTTGGGCGTCGCGCGCAGCGCCCTGCACACTGCGGGCAGCGATTCGAGCCAGGCTGCGCTCTGGGGATCCCACGAAGAGTCCGGTGGTCGGTCGCGGCCGAACCAGACCTCGACCAGATCGTGGGTCCACGGCTCGCCATAGTGTGCGGCGAGTTTGGCGAGCGGCGCCGCGTTGGCGTGGGTCAGCGTCTCAGCCTGGAACGGCGCGAGGAGCATGGCGGCGATCCCGGGCTCGTCGATGTCCCGGGCGACCGTGAGCGCCTTGTCCAGGAGTTGCTTGCCGTTCACGGGGATGCTCCAGATGGACGCCATGGTGGCGGCGCTCGCCCGTGCCCCTGCCCCGTCCCCCGCCCGGACCAGGTCGGCGAGCCGGTCGAGGGCCCATCCTGGCGATGCCTCGGCGCGGATCGCAAAGGCCCGCCGGCGCGGCCACAGCACGATCGCCGCTCTGCGGTACCAGCGGTCCAGCGTATTGCCGTAGTTACCCATGTATCCCTCGTACGACGACTCGCGGGGCGCCAGATCCGCGGTGGGCGTCGTCGCGCACACCTCGTCGTCGGAGATGGTCAACGAGGTGGGCGTCGCCTCCTCCGACTCGTCCAGCCAGCAGTCGAGGCTGGTCGTCGAATCGATGAGTTCCTGGAGCTCATAGTCCTCCGGTGAGTCGTCGCCGTCGTACCCGTCGTCTTCGTCTTCGTCCTCTTCCCAGTAGCGGCCGCGCCCTCGCCCCCTTGACGGCTCGGCCTCCTCCGCGCTCCACGTCTCGTGCACCTCCACGAGTGCCAGGGCCACCTCGCATTCGGCGGCGTCTGCTGCCGCCCGAACGGTGGCGGCGCGGCCGGCGTCGCTTCCCTTGAGTCGGGCCCAGCGGAGCGCGTGCTGGGTGTATTCGTGGTCGAGGAGGTAGACCAGGCGGGCTGGCTCGTCGGACTCGTCGAAGTGTTCGTCCAGGCAGCGGGCCAGTTCGGCGGCCAGCCCCGCGTCCGCCCCGCCGGCGGCCGAAGCGACCGTGTCGCCCTCAAGGAGCAGGTTGTAGGTCAGTACGACGCGGTGGCCCGAGGTCACGGGCCGGACATGGTGGCGGCAG
The DNA here is from genome assembly GCA_038223055.1 of Actinomycetes bacterium. GTDB lineage: Bacteria > Actinomycetota > Actinomycetes > JACCUZ01 > JACCUZ01 > JBBRHF01. The sequence goes on from JBBRHF010000046.1 coordinate 5,532, forward strand.
TCCGCGTAGAAGGCGACGAATGACAGCAGGTCCTTCGACGACCGGTAGGTGGCGGTTCGACCGGCGTGCTCGATCACGAGCACGCCCCCCTTGGACGCGGATGGGAGCATCACGACCAGGGTTCCGACCATGCCGTCGGCCTTCTCCGAGTCCTGGTGCGGGGCAAAGAACTGGCCCGGTGCGTAGACCAGCATCGAGTGGAAGGCGGCGGTCAGCTCGCACCCTGCCGGCAGGTCGAGGTCGGCGCGCAGGCGATCGAGAACAGGTCGCACGGTGGCGTTCCACTGCCGCTTGTCGATCTTTATGCGGCGCGTCGGGATCTCCCACGTGTCGCGGACCTTGGCGTCCGTCAGCGTCTGCTCGCCCTTGCCGAACCGGGCCGGCCGGCCCACCTGGCAGAGTTCCCTGGCCTGCCTGGCGGAGACGGGCAGGTCGATCGGGCCGACGCCTCGCACCTCCAGCCTCAGCCCGTCCGGGGGCGCGCTGCGTCGTGCACTGAACGCGCCGGCAGCCACCGCGTCGCCCAGAAGGCTCGCAAACCGGTCACGCGCGAACGTCGCAGGCGCAGACATGGCGGCACCCTAACTCGCCCGGACGAGGCGCGGGCGTCATTCCGGTCGCGGGTACGTCGACGGGGGCCGCAGTGGGGGCGCTGGACCTCACGTCGCATCCCGGTCCGCCCGCCGAACTATCGTGTCAGGGTGCCGGTATCGCGAAAGCGCAAGAAGAATCGCAAGTCAGGTCAAAAGTCCAGGTCTGCGAAGTTCGGGCCACCGACGTACTCGCCGGGTGTTGGATTCGAAGCCCGGCCGCAGGAGCTGGCCAGCGCGTTGTCGGGGCTGGCAGAGTTGCGGCAGCAACTGCACGCGCGTCGTATGTCCCTTGCCGAGGCGGCGGCCGAGCCCTTGATCGCCGGGTTGGTCGGGTTCGCGGCGGCCCGGTCCGATCCCGATCTTGAAGAGGAGCTGTGCGTGCGGATCGGGCGGGCGTTAGCCGAGCTGGATGAGGGGCCGATCAAGGATCATGTCAACCCCATCGCGTTCGCCGAGGCCGTCATCGACGCTGCTGGGAAAGCCGTCGGTGCCGCGCTGGTCGAGAAGGCGATCGGCTGGACGCACGCCTGGCGGGTGCTGACCGCCGTGACTGGCACCGTCCCCTATCCACTCAGCGAACAGGCTGCGGAGTCGATCGACGACCTGCGCGCAGGGCCCGGCGGGCGCCTACTTCCCAAGACACCCGCCGGCCCGACCGTGACCGGTTCGGTGTTGTGGACCCGGGACGGCTACGGCAGCCGGTTCGGGGTTGCCGCGCCGATTCGCACCGCAGAGGGGCCGGACCGCTGGTACCTGTGGGACATCGACGCCTGCGGCCACGACGCCTTTACCGTCCACAGCCGATACCACGCCACGCCCGACGAAGCGCTCGCCGACTGGCAGGCCGGCGTCGGCGCACCAGCCGCTGACGGGACCGCCTTCGCCCCGGTCGATGACATGGCACTGCTGGACGAGCTGATGCCGCGGGAGCGGCACATTTTGCGGCCCGGTGGTCAGAACGTCGAGCAATTCGCCGAGTACCACCGCAGCCAGCGACTGGCCGAAGCCGTGATCGACACGATCGAGCCGCACCGTGCACATCGGACGGCCGTGCAGGCCGACCTCGACCCAAAGACCGCCGCAGCCGATTTCGCCGCCTGGTTGCGGGAGCACCCACCCGCCCGGACCGGGCTCGCCGACCGTGACGAGCTCCCCGAGGAACTGGCAGACTCCTGGCAGAGCGGCGGCCCCGCCGACCTCTACAGCACCTGCTCGCCGCACCGCGTCGCGCTCGCCGTGGCACACATCCGCGACTACTACCAGCAGGACTTCGCCGCGGAGCTCGTCGCCCTGCTCCCCGAGTGGGCCGCGTGGCTCGCCGACCGCGGCGCCACGCCCGCCCACGCCGCTGACCGCTGCCAGATCTATACCCACGGTGAACTCCACCCAGGTGTCGGTGCCGACGTCATGAGACCGACATACCTGGCCCGTGTCGCCGAGTAGCGGCGGGGGTCGATCGTGCTCGGCTTTGTTCCCTTTGCCACATCCTGCGAGGATCGCCAACCATGAACGGTCCCGAGCAGTCGACGTCCATGACGGCGTCCATGACGGCGTCCATGAGCGAGCGCACCCGTGACCTCGTGGCGCGCGACCTCGCCAGCGTCTGGCACCCGTTCACCCAGCACGCCCAGTGGGGCTCCGACGACCCGCTCGTCATCGACCGCGGCGAGGGCGTCCACCTCATCGACTCCGACGGGAACCGCTACCTCGACGGGGTCTCCAGCCTGTGGGTCACCGTGCACGGGCACGGCGTACCGAAGATCGACGAGGCGATCCGCGCCCAGCTGCGGCGCCTGGATCACTCGACGTTCCTCGGGCTGACCCACGAGCCCGGCATCGAGCTGGCCGAGCGGCTGCTCGCGGCCGCGCCGGTGGGCGACCGGCGGCTGGCGAAGGTCTTCTACGCCGGCGACGGCGCGAGCGCGGTCGAGGCCGCGATCAAGATGGCGTTCCAGGCGACGGCCCAGCGCGGCGAGGACCGCCCGCTGTTCCTGCACGTGGCCGAGGGCTACCACGGCGACACGCTCGGCGCGGTGAGCGTCGGGGGCATCGACCTGTTCCACCAGACCTACCGCCCGATCCTGCTCGAGACGGCCATGGTGTCCAGCCCGGGAGTCCGCAAACCGGGACAGCTCGCTCGGGAGCGTGCCGCAGAGGTCCTCGAGGAGGCGCGTGCCCTGCTCGGGCGCGAGGGCGCGCGGGTGTGCGCCATCGTCGTGGAGCCCATGGTGCAGGCGGCAGCGGGGATGCTCACCCACGACGCGTCCTTCGTCGCCGGCCTGCGCGAGCTGGCCGACATCCACGGCGCCTACCTGGTCGCGGACGAGGTGGCCACCGGGATCGGCCGCACCGGGCGCATGTGGGCCGTCGAGCACGCCGCCGTCGTGCCCGACCTGCTCACCTGCGGCAAGGGCCTGACGGGGGGCTACCTGCCGCTGTCGGCAGTCCTCGCGACCGACGCGGTCTACGAAGCATTCCTCGGCGACCCCGCGAGCGGGCGCACGTTCTTCCACGGCCACACCTACACCGCGAACCCGCTCTGCGCAGCCGCGGCCATCGCCAACCTGGACCTGATGGCCGCGCACGGCACCGTCGCGCGCGCGGCCCGCGTCGGCGAGCGCATCGGGTCGCTGACGCAGGCCCTGGCGAGTTACGACGGCGTCCTCGAGATCCGCCGGATCGGCACGATGACCGGCATCGAGGTGCGCAGCGTGGGCGAGCGGACCGGCTTCGAGGTGTGCCGGGCGGCCCGCCGCCGCGGCGTGCTCGTGCGCCCGCTCGGCGACGTCGTCGTGCTCATGCCGCCGCTGGCCATCGGCGACGACGACCTCGCGACGCTGGTCGGCACCGTCGAGGAGTGCGTGCGCGAGGTCGTGCAATGACCACGCCGTACGCCGATGTGCGCGCGACCGGCCCGGTCACCGAAGTGGTCCTGGCAAACGGGCGCACGGCGTGGTTCGTCACTCGGCATGCCGCGGCGCGCAGCGTTCTCGCGGATGCGCGGTTCACGGCGGCGCCGCCCGAGCACGCCGGTGCTCCCGACGGCCCCGCGCCGGTGTCGGCGTCGGCGCGCGGACGGCTCGAGCGGCACATGCTCAACACCGACGGCCCCGAGCACGCGCGGGTCCGCCGGCTGGCGCGCACCGCGTTCACGGGCCCGCGCATCAACGCCCTCGGGCCCCGGATCGCGGCGGTGACCGAGGAGCTGCTCGACGCGTTGCCGGACACGGGGGTGCTCGACCTGGTGACCGCCTTCGCGTTTCCGTTGCCGGTGACGGTCATCTGCGAGGTGCTCGGGGTGCCCGCCGCGGACCGGGGGGCGCTACGCGGCTGGACCTACCGGGTGGGCAGCCCGCGCGACGAGGGCACCGACGACGCGTGGTCCGAGCTGCTCGCCTACTTCACCTCGCTGATCGCGGCGAAGCGGCGCTCGCCGGGCGACGACATGTTCTCGACCCTGGTGCACGCGCGCGACGACGATGGGCTGCTGTCCGAGGAAGAGCTGCTGGCGACCGCGTTCCTGCTGCTGTTCGCCGGATACGAGACCACGATGAACCTGCTGGCCTCCGGCGTCCTCACGCTGCTGGCACACCCCGGCCAACGCTCGGCCCTTGACGGCGAGCAGGACTGGGCCGGCGCTGTCGAGGAGCTGCTGCGCCACGGGTCTCCGCTGGAGGGAGCCACCTGGCGCTTCGCCCGGACCGACGTCGACGTGGCCGGGGTCCTCGTGCCCGCCGGCGCCTCCGTCTATGTCTCCCTCGCCGGCGCCAACCGCGATCCCGAGCGGTTCGTGGATCCCGACGTCGTCGACCTGCGCCGGGCACCCAACCCGCACCTCGCCTTCGGCTACGGCCCGCACGTCTGCCTGGGCGCCGAGCTCGCGCGCCTCGAGGCGACGTACGCCCTGCCTCGGCTGTTCGACCGGTTCCCGCACCTGCGGCTCGCGACCGAGCCGGACGCGGTCGCCTGGCGTCCGGGCCTGCTCGTGCGGGGACCGCTGGCCCTGCCGGTTCGGCTCGACGACCCGCTGCGCCACCTGCATGAGCGGGCGGCCGAGCGGCGCGCCCAGGGGCTGCGGCGGACGCTGACCCCGCGGCCGGCGGACTCGGACCTGCTCGATCTCGCCAGCAACGACTATCTCGGCCTCACCCGCCATCCCCGGGTCGTGGCCGGAGCCGTCGCCGCCGCGACCGTCTGGGGAGGCGGGGCGACCGGCTCGCGGCTGGTGACGGGCTCGACCCAGGCTCACCACGACCTCGAGGACGACCTCGCCGCTCACGTAGGTGCGGCTGCCGGTCTCGTGCTCTCCAGCGGCTATCTCGCCAACCTCGCCGCCGTCACCGCCCTGGCCGGGCGCGGTGACCTGATCGTGAGCGACGCCCAGAACCACGCGTCGGTGGTCGACGCGTGCCGCCTGTCCCGGGCTCGCGTCGTCGTCACCGCCCACCGCGACGTCGCCGCCGTCGAGACCGCGCTGGCCGCGCGGACCGAGCAGCGCGCCATCGTCGTGACCGACGCGGTGTTCAGCGTCGACGGCGACCTGGCGCACCTGCCGGCGCTGGTCGCGGCGTGCCGCCGGCACGGCGCGCTGCTCCTGGTGGACGAGGCCCACTCGATCGGCGTGCTCGGCCGGGGTGGGCGCGGCGCGGTGCACGCTGCCGGCCTGGCTGGAGCGCCCGACGTCGTCATCACCGCCACCCTGTCGAAGTCGTTGGGGTCCCAGGGCGGCGCCGTCCTCGGGCCGCGCCCGGTCATCGAGCACCTGGTCGATGCGGCGCGCCCGTTCATCTTCGACACCGGCCTGGGCCCGGCTGCGGTGGGGGCCGCTCACGCCGCGCTGGCCGTCCTGATCGCCGAACCCGAGCGGGCGACGCGGGTTCGGGAGCATGCCCGGGAGCTTGCCCAGGTCGCGCGGGCCGCCGGCTGGGCACTGACCGAGCCCGAGGCGAGCGTCACGTCGCTGCTGGTGGGAGACCCCGGCCGGGCGGTCGCCGCGGCGGCCGCCTGCCGGGAGCGCGGCGTCCGGGTCGGCTGCTTCCGCCCGCCCTCGGTGCCCGACGGCGTCTCCCGGCTTCGCCTGACGGCCCGCGCCGACCTCACCGAGCAGGATCTGGGTGTCGCCGCCCGGGTGCTCGCCGAGGTCGGCGCCGAATGGGCGCGGTGAGCCGCGTGGGTGCCGGCGCGCCGACGGGCGTCCTCATCGTGACCGGCACGGGCACCGGCGTCGGGAAGACCGTGGTGACGGCCGCCATTGCCGCGCTGGCGGGTGAGCGGGCGCTGCGGGTGGCCGTGGTCAAGCCGGGCCAGACGGGGGTCGGCAGCGACGAGCCGGGCGACCTGGACGAGGTGTGCCGCCTCTCCGGCGTCGAGGACCTGCACGAGCACGCGAGATATCCCGACCCGCTGGCGCCCGAGGCCGCCGCCCGGATGGCCGGCCTGCCCCCGGTGGACCTGGTGGCCTGCGCGGCGGAGGTCGTGGCGCTGGCCGCGTCGCGCGACCTCGTCCTGGTCGAAGGGTCCGGTGGCCTGCTCGTGCGCTTTGGCCGGGACGGCGCCACCGTCGCCGACCTGGCCAGAGCACTTGGCGCGCCGACCCTGGTCGTGGTCACCCCCGACCTCGGCACGCTCAACCACACGACGTTGACGCTGGAGGCGCTGGAGCGGCGCGACCTCGCCCTCGCCGGCCTGGTGATCGGGTCCTGGCCGGACCAGCCGGACCTTGCGTGCCGCTCCAACCTTGGAGACCTGGAGTCCGTCGCGGGCCGGCCGCTGTCCGGAGCCGTGCCCTCGGGCGCAGGTCGCCTGGACGCGGCGGCCTTCCTCGGCGCCGCACGCGCCGGCCTGGCCCCTGAGCTCGGCGGCGCCTTCGACGCAGCAGACTTCCGACACCGGTTCGACCCCGTGACCGGCCCCAAGTTCGACCCTATGCTCGGCCCCAAGTTCGACCCTATGGAGGCAAGCCCGTGAGCGAGACGACGACTGCGGCGTCAACGACCTACCCCATCCTGGCGATTGCGCGCACGCAGGTTCTCGGCGAGGGAGCGGGCCTGACCCAGGCCCAGATCGTCGAGGTGCTGGAGCTGCCCGACGAGGCAGTGCCGGAACTGCTGCAACTGGCGCACGAGACCCGCCTGCGCTGGTGCGGCCCCGAGGTCGAGGTCGAGGGAATCGTGTCGATCAAGACCGGCGGCTGCCCGGAGGACTGCCACTTCTGCTCGCAGTCGGGCCAGTTCACCTCACCTGTCCGATCGGTCTGGCTCGACATCCCGGCCCTCGTCGAGGCCGCGCTCGAGACGGCGAAGACGGGGGCGACGGAGTTCTGCATCGTCGCCGCTGTCCGCGGACCTGATGCCCGGCTGATGTCCCAGATGCGCGAGGGTGTCGCCGCCATCAAGGCCGCGGTCGACATCAACGTCGCAGCCTCGCTGGGGATGTTGAGCCAGGCGCAGGTCGATGACCTGACCGAGATGGGCGTGCACCGCTACAACCACAACCTGGAGACGGCGCGCTCCTACTTCCCCGACGTCGTCACCACCCACACGTGGGAGGAGCGCTGGTCGACCCTGACCATGGTGCGGGATGCGGGCATGGAGGTCTGCTGCGGCGGCATCGTCGGGATGGGCGAGACGCTGGCCCAGCGGGCCGAGTTCGCCGCCCAGCTCTCCGAACTCGAGCCGGACGAGGTGCCGCTGAACTTCCTCAACCCCCGCCCGGGCACGCCGTTCGGCGACCAGCCGGTGATGCCGGCCGCCGAGGCGCTGCGGACCATCGCCGCCTTCCGCCTGGCCCTGCCGCGGACCATCCTGCGCTACGCCGGGGGCCGCGAGATCACCCTGGGCGACCTCGGCACCCGGGACGGCCTGCTCGGCGGGGTCAACGCGGTCATCGTCGGCAACTACCTCACCACCCTGGGCCGGCCGCCGGCCGCGGACCTGGCGCTGCTGGAGGAGCTGTCGATGCCGGTCAAGGTGCTCAACGCCACGCTGTGAGGGTGGCTGCCATGGCGGGTACGGCGATCTACTGCGGTCGATGCGGCCTGGGCCTCGACGTTTCCGAACACGGGGCCTGCGTCGAGGCCCTGGCCCTGGAGCCGCCGCGCTTTTGCCCACGCTGTCGTCGCCGGATGACCGTCCAGGTCCGCCCGACCGGCTGGACCGCGCGCTGCGTCGAGCACGGCGACCTGGAGGTCACTGAGTGAGGCGCCGACGGGGTTCAGACCGTGATGACCTCGCACATCATCGCCGCAGCGGAACGACCGATCCTGCGGTCCGCTGTGAGCAGAGCCGTGCCGTGCGGTTCGGCGGTCGCAAACCCGCCCAGCAGGTCGCCGCGCTCACGGTGGCTGGCATCGATGACGCCGACCCGGTCGCCGTACCCAAGTTCGGCTCGGGTGAGAGAGTCCACGGTGGTCAAGGGGACGTGCATGACGATCCTCTCGGTGGGTCGGGACGGCAGATCGGCCGGCCCGCCGAGATGGCGGGCCGGCCGGGCGGGGATTAGCCCTGGATTAGCCCAGACCTAGCTCTTGCGCGCAGGGAAGACCGGGAGCACGGTGCGGCCCCAGGTGGAGTTCGTGACCCCGGCTGCCGAGAGGTACCAGGCGAGGCCGGCGGTGACGAGACCGAGCCAGCCGCCGAGGTGGGTGATTGAGGAGTTCATGGAGAACGCACCGACGGTCAGCAACACGAACGTCACCGTGAGAGTGCCGAAGATCGTGGCCAGCACAGCGTTCGTCTTCACCGAGGCGAGCAGCATGTACGCCGTGAAGATGGTCCAGGACAGCAGGAAGATGCCGGTCGCCGTGTGCGCCTCGGCCGGGGGCAGGGTCGGGGCGATGTACTTCACGTAGCCGACGAAGGAGATCCAGAAGGCGCCGTACGACGTGAACGCGAGCGCCCCGAACGTGTTGTTCTTCTTGAACTCCCACATGCCGGCGAGCAGCTGAGCTCCGCCGCCGTAGATGAGCGCGAGCGGCAGGACTACCGCCTCCAGCTTGGGGTTGCCGATCAGCCCGGCGTTGAAGATTGACAGGACGAAGGTGGTGAGGGCGAAGCCCGCGAGGCCCAGCGGGCCCGGGTCGGCGACGGGGCTCTCGACGTGGATCGTCGCCGGTGCCGTCCCGTTGACGGGCCGGGTGGCCTGGCCCGGGGTGATGGCCTCGTGGGTGCGGATGGCGGTGCTCATAATTTCTCCTGGGGTGGGTGTGGCTGGCGGGGGGTGGTGGTGTAGGGCGTTGAGGAGACAATGAACACATGCGTCCTGCATCACAATGCCCTCGCGGTGAGTTGTGCGACGGGCACGACGAACGGTCACGATGAGCCGATGAGCGGTCACGTCAGGACCGGGCCGTAGCCTGTGTCAACAATCGGGATGGGGCGTGCCAGGTGATCCGGCTGTTGCGACGCGACGCCCCGGGCCACGGGAGCCGAGGGACGTGGACGGACGCTCGGATTGCGGCGATCCGCGACGTCGTCGCCGCTGAGTCCGAGGTCGTCCGGACCGCGGCCGTGCAGTGCGTCGTCGAGCAGGCGCGACGGCTCGCAGGAGCGAGCACGTGCTGGCTGGCGGTCGCCGACGGCGAGGTCGAGCGGGCCGGGCCTCGTGGCGAGGACGCGCTCGCGACCAGCCTGGCCAGCGCCTGCCTCGAGGACGGCCGTGAGCAGACCCGCGGGGACCTCGTCGCGGTCGCCGTACAGGTCGAGGGCCGTTCGCTCGCCCTGGTCCTGCGATTCGGCGGCGACGGCGAGACCGCGGATGTGCGGCTGCTGACCTCGAGCACCGCCCTGTGGGTCGCGCACCGCCTGCGCGACCTCGCGAGGCACGACCAGCACGAGCGCGCCGCGCAGGCAGAGTTGCGTGCGCTCCGTGCCCAGATCAGCCCGCATTTCTTGTTCAACGCGCTCGGTGCCATCGCGGCGATGATGCGCATCGACGCCGAGCGGGCCCGTGACCTCCTGCTGGAGTTCGCCGACTACACGCGCTACAGCTTCGGCCGGCACGGCGACTACACCAGCCTCGCCGAGGAGCTTCGGGCTGTGGAGACCTACCTTGCCCTCGAGCGCGCTCGGTTCGGCGACCGCCTCCGCGTGCACGTCCTGATCCCCCCGGAGGTCCTTGGGGTCTCCCTGCCCTTCCTGGTCCTCCAGCCCCTGGTGGAGAACGCGGTGCGGCACGGTGTCGAGCCGTCCGCGACCGGCGGGACGGTGAGCGTCGTCGCCCACAACGAGGCGCACAATCTCAGGATCGAGATCGAGGACGACGGACCCGGCATGGACCCGGCCGTGCTCGAGGCCCGGCTTGGTTCCGCTCCGGCCGAGTCGGCCCGGTCGGGGTTCGGCCTGCGCAGTGTTGACGAGCGCCTCCGCGCTATCTACGGCGACAGCCACGGACTCGTGATCGAGACGGCGCCCGGCGCCGGGACGAAGATCGTCCTGCGGATCCCGAAGTACCGCCCGGAGGTGCGCCCGTGACGACGGACCCGTTCGGTTGGTGCGTCCTTGCCGTGGATGACGAGCCCCTGGCCCTGGCCGAGCTCGCCTACCTGCTCGGCGAGGACCGCCGGGTGGGACTGCTGCGCACGGCCCGAGACGGCATCGAGACGCTGCGGCTGCTGCGAACCGAAACCTATGACGCCGTGTTCCTGGACGTCTCCATGCCCGGGCTCGACGGCGTCGAGGTGGCCGAGATCCTGCACCGGATGTCGGACGGACCGGAGCTGGTCTTCGTGACCGCTCACGAAGGCCGCGCTGCCGAGGCCTACGGTCTGGACGCCGTGGACTACGTCCTCAAGCCGGTCAGTGCCGCCCGCGTGGGGGAGGTCCTGCGACGGCTGGAGCGCCGGCTGGCCGACCGCGCCGTCACGGGCTCCCACGACGCAGTCGACCCCGACGACCCCGTCGACCCCGACGACCCCGGCGATCCCGACGGGGTGGACGATCTCGCCGTCATCCCGGTCGAGTGCGAAGGGAGCACGCGCTTCGTGCTCCGCCGCGACGTGCTGTACGTCGAGGCGCACGGTGACTACGTGCGCCTTCAGGCGCGCGGCCGCGAGAAGGGGATGCACGCGGTCCGCATCCCCCTGACCGCACTCGAGGAACGCTGGTCCTCGGCCGGGTTCTTGCGCATCCACCGCAGCTACCTCGTGGCGCTGCACGCCGTGACGGAGCTGCGCAAGGACCCCCTCGGTGGCCTGCTGGCTCGGGTCGGAGGTCGCGACCTGCCGGTGAGCCGGCGCCACGCGCGGGAGCTGCGCGAGCGGCTTCGCAGCGACGCGAGCAGGGGTGGCCAGTGACGAGGCGGCCCGACCGCGTCACCGTGATGAGCCCGCAGACCCGGCTCGCCCTGCAGGACCACCGGTCCTCGGCCCGGCCGCCGAGCCTGGCCACCCGGCCCGACTCGCTGGACGACTCCGCCCGGCTGGCGGTGCTGCTGCGAGTGCACCGGAGGCTGGCAGCCCGGACGATGGCCATCGTCTTCGCCGGGGTCTTCGGCCTGCCGATCCTGGTCGCCCTGCTTCCCGATCTCACCGACGTACGGCTCCTCGGGGTGCCCATCGTCTGGCTGCTGCTCGGCGTAGGGCTCTACCCACTGATGCTGCTGCTCGCTCACCGCCACGCCCGGCGGGCCGAGCTGGTCGACGACCGGCTGAGCCGGCGACCGGGCGGTCGCTGATGGTCGTCGCCGGGATCGTCCTCGTCGTGCTCGCGACGGTCGTCGTCGGAACCCACGGCGTGCGGGTCCGATCGACGGGCGACTTCCTGGTCGCATCGCGCTCGGTGAGCACCCGGGTCAACGCCATGGCCGTCGCGGGGGAATACCTTTCGGCGGCGTCCTTTCTCGGCGTGGCCAGCCTGATCCTGCGCGACGGGGTCGGTGCGTTGTGGTACCCCATCGGCTTCACCGCGGGTTACCTCACCCTGCTGGTCTGTGTCGCGGCGCCGCTGCGCCGGTTCGGCGCCTACACGATCCCCGACTTCGTCGAGGGACGGCTCGGCGACCCGCGCCTTCGTCCGCTCGCGGCCATCGTGACGCTCACGATCTCGGGGCTCTACGTCGTCCCGCAGTTCATCGGCGCGGCCCGGGTGTTGCGCGGGGTAACGTCCCTGCCCTACTGGTCGGGCATCGCCATCACCGCCACCGTCATCTGCGGCATCGTCGGGTTCGGGGGCATGCGCAGCGCAACCTACATGCAGGCCTTCGAGTACGCCGTCAAGCTGTTCTGCATCGCCGTGCCCGCAGCCGTCCTGCTGATCCTGGTGCACCCCGCGGAACGGCATGCCGCGGTGTCCTCCGATCGGTCTTCCTTCGCCTCGGCTACCACCGTCGAGTTCGATCGCGGCACAACGCTCGTCCTCACCGAACCGGTCGCCGCAGCCGTCTCGAGCGGCCCGGGCGGGCCGAGCCAGGAGGTTCTCGGTGTGGGCGAGCACGCACTGCCGGCCGGGAGTCGCATCACCTTCCCGGCCGGGTCGCAGGTGCCCGCGCTGCACGGCACCAATGCACTCGGCGGGCCGGCGTGGCGGCGCCCGCTGCTCGACCTCGGTGGGTTCGGCCATCCGCTTTTCGGCACCTGGTCCGTGCTGCTGGCCACCGTTCTGGGCACGATGGGCCTCCCGCACATCCTCACCCGTTTCCACACCGCCCCCACGGGCCGGGCGGCCCGGCGGACAGCCGTGGCCACCATCGGGCTGGTCGGCCTCTTCTACATCTCCCCGCCGGTCTACGGGCTCCTCGCCCGCAGCGTCGCGCCTCAGCTGTCCCTCACCGGGCACAGCGACATCGTCGTCGTGACCCTGCCGGGACTGGCGCTCGACACCGGAGCCGGGCTGTTGACGGCTGTCGCCGCCGCCGGCGCGTTCGCGGCGTTCCTGTCCACCTCCTCAGGATTGTTGCTGGCGGCCGGGGCCGCCGTGAGCCACGACTTGCTGCCGCGCGCGCGGTCCGGCGAGCAGGAGATCCGCCGGCTGCGGGCCGGTGTGGCACTGGTCGCGCTCGCTGCCGCATTGGTTGCCCTGGGCGCGCGGGACCTCGATCTCGGCGTCACCGTCGGGTGGGCCTTCGGTCTGGCCGCGTCCACCTTCACCCCGCTTCTGATTCTCGGGATCTGGACCGACCGGCTCACCTCGGCGGGTGCGGCGGCCGGCCTGTTCACCGGCGCGATGCTGTCCAGCGCGGCGGTCCTGGTCACGGTGGTGACCCCTCCCGGCCGCGGCTGGGTCGCCGTCCTGCTGGCCGAACCGGCCGCATGGTCCATCGCGGCCAGCTTCGCGGTGATGCTTGGTGTCAGTCACCTGACCGCCAGGTCCCGCCGACCGGCGACGGGCGCCCTGCTGCTGATGCACAGCGCCGACGACTGAGCGGCCGTTTATGTCCGGAAGGTCCCGTAGGCTGCTGGCGACCATTCCCGACGTTTGCTAGGACGTGCCGTGCCCGACTTCGCATACTCCGACCTGCTTCCCATCGGCCCCGACGAGACCGACTACCGGCTGATCACCGAGGACGGGGTGTCGACGTTCGAGGCCGGCGGTGAGCTGTTCCTGCGCGTCGACCCTGCGGCGTTGACCCGGCTGACCAGTGCGGCCATGCACGACATCGCGCACTACCTGCGCCCCTCGCACCTGGCCCAGGTGCGACGCATCATCGATGACCCCGAGAGCTCCGCCAACGACCGATTCGTCGCACTGGACCTGCTCAAGAACGCCAACATCTCCGCGGCGGGGGTGCTGCCGATGTGCCAGGACACCGGCACCGCCATCGTCATGGGCAAGAAGGGCGAGCGGGTGCTGACCGGCGGCGATGACGGCGAGGCGATCTCGCGCGGGGTCTATGACGCCTACACGACTCTCAACCTGCGCTACTCCCAGCTCGCGCCGCTGTCGATGTGGGAGGAGAAGAACACCGGTTCCAATCTGCCGGCGCAGGTGGAGATCTACTCGACGCCGTCGGGCGAGGACCCGTCGTACAAATTCCTCTTCATGGCCAAGGGCGGCGGCAGCGCCAACAAGTCGTTCCTCTACCAGGAGACGAAGGCTGTCCTGAACCCCGCGTCGATGATGCGCTTTCTCGACGAGAAGCTGCGGGCGCTGGGCACGGCGGCCTGCCCGCCCTACCACCTGGCCATCGTCGTCGGCGGGACATCGGTGGAGTTCGCCTTGAAGACCGCGAAGTATGCCTCGGCGAAATACCTCGACAACCTGCCGCTGGCGGGGTCGCCCGTGGGGCACGCCTTCCGCGACGTCGAGCTGGAGGCGGAGGTCCTCAAGCTCACACAGGAGTTCGGGATTGGCGCGCAGTTCGGCGGGAAATACTTCTGCCACGACGTGCGAGTCGTGCGGCTGCCGCGCCACGGCGCGTCGTGCCCGGTGGCCATCGCGGTGTCCTGCTCCGCCGACCGGCAGGCCCTCGGCAAGATTACCGCCGACGGTGTCTTCCTCGAGCGGCTGGAGCGCGAGCCGGGGCGGTTCCTGCCCGAGGTCACCGACGAGCACCTCGCCGAGGGAGGCCCCGCCGACGACGTCGTGCGCATCGACCTGGGCCGGCCGATGGACGAGATCCGCGCCGAGCTGTCGCGCTATCCCGTCAAGACCCGGCTGTCGCTCTCGGGGACCCTGGTCGTGGCCCGCGACATCGCGCACGCGAAGATCAAGGAGCGGCTCGACGCAGGCGAAGGCATGCCCGCCTACCTCCGCGACCACCCCGTCTACTACGCGGGGCCGGCCAAGACGCCGAAGGGTTTCGCGTCCGGGTCGTTCGGGCCGACGACGGCCGGACGGATGGACTCCTACGTCGATGCGTTCCAGGCCGCGGGCGGGTCGCTGGTCATGCTGGCCAAGGGAAATCGGTCGACTCAGGTGACCGAGGCATGCCATGCGCACGGCGGGTTCTACCTCGGGTCGATCGGCGGGCCCGCGGCGCGGCTGGCGCAGGACTGCATCAAGCACGTCGAGGTGCTGGAATACGCCGAGCTCGGCATGGAGGCCGTCTGGAGGATCGAGGTCGAGGATTTTCCGGCGTTCATCGTCGTGGACGACAAGGGCAACGACTTCTACGCCCAGATCGCCCAGCCCGTCACTCTCGCCATCACTCCCGCCCCGCGCTGACCCTCCGCGGCCTTGCCCCCGTCGAAGTTGACCACGCAAGGTACGTGAAACGCACCCGGCCTATGCGTCGACGCATGGGTCGGGTGCTTTTGACCTGGGTGCGTCGCATGCGTCTCTCGCCCGTAGTCTCGTCCCATGGCCCGGTACTTCGATGTCCACCCGGAAGATCCGCAACCCCGAGCCATCTCGCAGGCGGTGGCCCTCTTGCGCGAGAACGCGCTGATCGCCTACCCCACCGACTCCTGCTACGCCCTGGGTGCTCAGCTGGACAATCCCGACGGCGCCCGACGCATCCGCAGGATCCGTTCCCTGGATGACCGGCACCACTTCACCTTGGTGTGCGCGGACTTTGCCCAGCTGGGCCAGTTCGTCCAGCTGGATAACACCGCGTTCCGCGCCATCAAGGCGGCGACACCGGGCGCCTACACGTTCATCTTGCCGGCCACCAAGGAGGTTCCGCGGCGACTCTCGCACCCCAAGAAGCGGACCGTCGGGGTGCGCATCCCGGACCACCCCGTCGTCCAGGCGCTGCTGCGTCAGCTTGGCGAGCCGCTGCTGTCCAGCACCCTCCTGCTGCCAAACGCCGAGCAGCCGATGACCGACGGCTGGGCGATCAAGGAGGCCCTCGACCACGAGTTGGACGCAGTGATTGATGCAGGCGACTGCGGTGCGGAGCCCAGCACGGTCGTGGACTGGTCCGATGGCTACCCCGAGGTGGTGCGCGTCGGTGCCGGTGACCCGGCGCGGTTCGCGTAGTGCAGACCAAAGCCGGCGGACAGCCCGGGCGGGAGCGCCGTACGTCGTCATGGCGACGCTGGGCCTCTGGCGCCGACGGTGTCCCGGGCGGCAGGATCAGGGCATGACCCAGTCCACGCCACCGAGCCAGCCCACCCCGTTTCCCACCCAGGACCGCAAGCAGGCCCGCGCCGACATCGGAGTGACCGGCCTGGCCGTCATGGGCCGCAACCTCGCGCGCAACTTCGCCCGCCACGGGCACACCGTCGCGCTCTACAACCGCACGCCCTCCCGGGTGGACGACCTGGTCCGGGAGAACGGCGACGAGGGCGACTTCGTGCCCAGCCACTCGCTTGCCGATTTCGTTTCCTCGCTCAAGCGTCCTCGCCGCGTGGTGATCATGGTCAAGGCCGGTCCCAGCACGGACGCCGTCATCGACGAACTGGTGCCGCTGCTGGACGAGGGCGACATCGTCGTCGACGGCGGCAACGCCCATTTCGAGGACACCCGGCGGCGTGAGGCGGCGCTACGGGCGCATGGCCTGCACTTCGTCGGGACCGGCGTGTCCGGCGGCGAGGAAGGTGCCCTCAACGGTCCCTCGATCATGCCCGGCGGATCCAAGGAGTCCTACGAGGCGCTCGGCCCGATCCTCGAGTCCATCGCCGTCGACGTCGACGGCACGCCGTGCTGCACCTACGTCGGCCCGGACGGCGCGGGACACTTCGTCAAGATGGTCCACAACGGCATCGAGTACGCCGACATGCAACTGATCGCCGAGGCCTACGACGTGCTGCGCCAAGGTCTCGGGTTCTCCCCGGCGAAACTGGCCGAGGTGTTCGAAAAGTGGAACTCCGGAGACCTGGAGTCGTTCCTCATCGAGACTACCGCCCGGGTGCTGCGCCAGGTGGACGCCGAGACGGGCGCGGCGCTGGTCGACATCATCGTGGACGAGGCCGAGCAGAAGGGCACCGGGCGCTGGACGGTTCAGTCCGCCCTCGAGCTTGGCGTGCCGGTGTCCGGGATCGCCGAGGCTGTGTTCGCCCGAGCGCTGTCTGGGCACGCCGAGCAGCGCCGTCCGGCCCGGGGACTGGCCGGACCGAACAAGACGCTCGAAGAGTTGTTCGGCGGTGAGCTGACCGACGTCGAGAAGGAGATCTTCGTCGACGACGTACGACAGGCTCTCTATGCGTCCAAGGTCGTGGCCTACGCACAGGGGTTCGACCAGATGCAGGCGGCGTCCGAACTCTATGGCTGGAACATCGACCGGGGCGCGATGGCCACGATCTGGCGGGGCGGGTGCATCATCCGGGCCCGGTTCCTCGACCGGATCCGCGAGGCCTACGACCGCGACGCACACCTGCCCAGCCTGCTCGTGGACGACTCCTTTTCCGACAGTGTGGCGCAGGCTCAGGATGCCTGGCGCCGGGTGGTGTGCGAGGCCGTGCGGCTCGGGGTGCCGGCGCCGGGGTTCGCCAGCGCGCTGGCCTACTACGACGGGCTGCGTCGCGAGCGGCTGCCGGCATCGCTGGTGCAGGGGTTGCGCGACCTGTTCGGGGCGCACACCTATGCCCGCGTGGACCGGGCGGGGATCTTCCACACGCTATGGTCGGGCGACGGCTCGGAGGTGCGCCAGGACGGCGCCGGACCCGAGAAGGCGCAGTCGGAGAACCCGCACTGACGCGACGACAACCAATCCGGACAATCCGACGTAGTCTGACCGACACGACAGGTGTCCGTCCCGAACCAACCCGGGGGTCACGCCGATGAGAATCCACCCACCTGTCCGGCTGGCGCGCGTGCTGCTGGCCGCCCTGCTGCTGGTGCCGCTGGTCGGGCTTCCGGCTGGCGCCGCGTCGGCGGCCGGAGTGTCGATCGGCTGGACGAGGCGGGCCGGCGGCCTCGACCAGCCGACCGGCGTCACCAGCGCACGCGACGGCACCGGCCGCCTGTTCGTGGTCGAGAAGACCGGACGGCTCAAGGCCTATCGCAACGGTCGCCTGTCGACCTATCTGGACCTGCGCTCGCGCCTCAACACCGCCGGGGAGGGCGGGCTGCTCAGCGTGGCGTTCGACCCCGACTTCCGTCGCCGGCCGTTCCTCTGGGTGACCTACACGCGCCGCGACGGGGGCGCGCTGCGGGTCGAGCGGTTCCGCGCCGCGACCTTCTCCGCCCCCCGCGTGCCTACGTCGAGTGGCCGCCCGGTCCTGGACGTGCCGCATCCGCGGGACCATTCCAACCACTGGGGCGGCCAACTCGCGTTCGGCCCCGACCGCTTCCTTTACCTGTCCACCGGCGACGGCGGCGACGGCGGTGCCCGGGCCCGAGATCTCGACTACCTCGGCGGCAAGATCCTTCGGATCGACGCGCGCCGGTCCTGCGGCGCGTCGTCGTACTGCGTTCCGGCGACCAACCCGTTCGCGGCCCAGGCCGGTGCCCGCCGGGTCGTGTGGGCCAGCGGTTTGCGCAACCCGTGGCGCTTCTCGATCGACCCTCGCACCGGTGACCTGTGGATCGCCGACGTGGGGGAGAGCACCTGGGAGGAGGTGACGCGGCTGCGGTCCGGAGTGGCCGGCGCCAACCTGGGCTGGAACGCTTGCGAGGCCTGGGCCGCAGCAGGCTCCCGCACCGAGCCCTGCTCCCTGGCCGGGCAGCCCGGCTACGTCGGCCCGCGCTTCTGGTACTCCCACAGCTATGGCTCGGCGATCACCGGCGGGTTTGTCTACCGCGGCGCGAAGTATCGCTCGATCCTCGCTGGCCGCTACGTCGGCGGGGACTTCGTCAGTGGCCGGGTCTTCACCTTCTTCGGCGGCCGGAGCACGGTCGGGAGGCTCCCCGGGGTCACCAGCTTCGGTGAGGGCGCCACCGGCGAACTGTGGGCCGTCACCCTGGCCGGCGGTCTCTACCGGATGGCGGCGCGCCGCGCGTAAGCCGTTCAGGTCAGATGTGTCGCACGTCACCATCAGGGCGTCTCCGACTCGCCGAGCGTCTCCGACTCGCCGAGCGTCGAGGACTCGCCCAGCGTCTCCGACTCGCCCAGTGGGTTCAAACCGGGCGCTGTCTCGCATCGTCCGGTCGCTAACATCGGGGCTCCGCCCCAACTCTTCAGGAGCCACCGTGCCAGAGCATCGGATCAGCGTCGACGGCAGCGAACACCAGGTCGCCGCCGGAACGACCGCCGGTGCGGCGCTGGTCGCCGTCCACGGCGAGGGCCGGGCGGTCATCGCCGCGAGAGTCAACGGCGAGTTGCGCGACCTGGACCATGTGATGGAGGCCGGCGACGACGTCGAGCCGGTGGCGATCGACTCTGCGGACGGGCGCGCGATCCTGCGCCACTCGACCGCCCACGTGCTGGCCCAGGCCGTGCAGGCGCTGCACCCCGAGGCGAAGTTGGGCATCGGGCCCCCGATCGAGAACGGCTTCTACTACGACTTCGACGTCGCGCGCCCGTTCACCCCCGAGGACATCGCGGCGATCGAGAAGCAGATGCAGCGCATCGTCAAGGAGGGCCAGCGCTTCGTGCGCCGGGTCGTGTCCGACGACGACGCGCGGGCCGAGCTGGCCGATGAGCCCTACAAGCTCGAGCTGGTCGGGCTCAAGGGGGGAGCCGAGTCCGGTTCCGATGGCGAGTCGGTCGAGGTCGGCGGGGATGAGCTGACCATCTACGACAACGTACGACGTGGCGGAGAGCTCGCCTGGAAGGACCTGTGCCGCGGGCCGCACCTGCCTTCGACCCGGTTGGTGGCCAACGGTTTCACCCTGACCCGGTCGGCGGCGGCCTACTGGCGGGGGAGTGAGAAGAACCCTCAGCTACAACGGATCTACGGCACCGCATGGGAGTCCAAGGACGCCCTGCGCGCCCACCTGGCCATGCTCGCCGAGGCCGAGAAGCGCGACCACCGCCGGCTTGGCACCGAGCTGGACCTGTTCTC
>JBBRHF010000047.1:0-24876 GCA_038223055.1 Actinomycetes bacterium
GGGTCGACGAAGCGGTGCAGACCTTCACCGGTGTTCATGTAGCGGCAGTCGGCCACGACCCGCAGCACGTTGTCGTCGGCGAGGTCATCCAGGGCGATGCGGGTGCCGTCGAAGACGGCCGCCGGGTCGAGGCGCCGGCCGTTGAGTTCGATCTCGTGGACCTGCTGGGCCACCAGGTCGACGAACACACCGGCGCCGGGCTCGGAGCAGCCGAACCGCGCGACGGTGGTCGACCCGAAGACGGCGTCGCCGACCGTCAGGTCCACCGCCACGTCATAGGACTCGGTGCGCAGGACGCGCGCCCGCGCCTGGACCTCGGCCCGGGTGAGATTCATGTTGGCAACGGCGTGCACCAGGAGGCTCCTCTGCTGTGGGACGAGGCATCCTCCCACGGGGGCCGGCCTGCGGTTGGCGGGAATCGCGTCCGGGTAGTCCGAGGTTGTGGCTGCCAGCCAACCCGCTCCCCGAGGAGAACGATGTCACCGCTCACGCCCGTCTCGCGCACGCCGTTCCAGATCAAGATGACTGCCCCCTCGGCCGGAGAAGGGTCGACGCCGGACCTGACGGTGGTGGATTTCTGGTTCGACCCGATCTGCCCGTGGGCCTGGATGACCTCGCGTTGGATGCTCGAGGTCGAGAAGGTGCGTCCGGTCGCGGCCCGATGGCACACCATGTCGCTGGCGTATCTCAACCAGGGACGCGACCTGCCCGAGGACTACCGCGCCAAGATGGACGGAGCCCGGGCACCGGTACGGGTCGTGATCGCCGCGACCGAGGGCCACGGGCAGGAGGTCATGTTGCCGCTCTACACCGCGCTGGGAACCCGTTTCCACCACGAGAAACTGCCGCAGGACCGCGCGACGATCCAGTCGGCTCTCACCGAGGTGGGCCTGCCGGTCGACCTGGCCGACGCGATGACCTCCACCGACTACGACGCGGCGTTGATGGCATCCCATCACGCCGGCATGGACCAGGTCGGGCTCGAGGTCGGAACGCCGGTCATCGCGGTCGATGGCGTGGCATTCTTCGGTCCTGTGGTCTCGCCGGCGCCGCGCGGTGAGGCCGCCGGGAAGCTCTGGGACGGTGTCCTCCTCGTCGCCGGCACCGACGGCTTCTTCGAGCTCAAGCGCTCACGCACCCGCGACCCCATCTTTGACTGAGGCCTGCCAGACTGCGCGGCATGCGCGTTCACCTCGGCTCCGACCATGCCGGCTTCGAGCTCAAGGCCCACCTGGCGGGTTGGCTCGAGTCCGAACGCTACGACGTGGTTGATCACGGTCCGATCGAGCTCGACCCGGTCGACGACTACCCTCCCTACGTCATGCGGGCTGCGCAGGCGGTCGTCAACGACCGCGGCAGCCTCGGCATCGTCATCGGCGGCTCGGGCAACGGCGAGCAGATCGCGGCCAACAAGGTTGTGGGCGTGCGAGCCGGGCTTGCCTGGAGCGAGGAGACCGCGGCGCTGTCCCGCGAGCACAACGATGCCAACGTCGTTTCGGTCGGCGCCAGGATGCACACGCCGGACGAGGCAACCCGGTTCATCGAGATCTTTCTGACGACGGCGTTCAGCGGCGACCCGCGACACGCCCGTCGGATCGAGATGATCGAGCGGTTCGAGGCGGGCGAGGGCCTGCCCGAACTGCCCGCACCTCCCTCGCTCTGACCCGCCGCCACGGCGGCATCGCCGTGGCTGCGGTGCCCCGGTCACGCTGGGGGCGCCTACGGTGCTACTGCGGTCGCCCCGTCCGCCTGGCCGGGCACCTGCGGCCCGCCGGGCTCGTCCGGCTGGCCGGGCGCTTCCGCCTGGCCGGGCACCTGCGGCCCTTCCGGCTCGCCCGGCGCGCCCTGCTCGGACACGTCGTCGCGGGAGACATCCCGTGCCCGCATCGCGTTGGCGACGCCCACCCGGGACGGGCCGGCCGCGGTGAGCCCCCGCATCGGGTCGCGCATCGGGGTGGCCATCAGAAGACCACCGGGCACCAGGGCTTCGGGGTCCACTCGAGCGCCCTCGAGGTCGCCGCCAGGGATCCGGGACGGTGCTCGCGGACCCGCCCGGCCGCCGAGAGGTCGGCGAGGCTGATGCCGCCGAGGTAGACCGCGCCGAGGTCGGTGACCGACAGGCTCAGGTCCGCCGCGTCGCCGGTGAGATCGCACGTCGCCGGCCCGTCGGGTCCGCCCTGCAGCCGCCACCGCCCCTGGTTCCACGGACAGGCCGGGTCGGTCACCTCGAGCACGACGTCCACCGGCTCCGCATAGCCCCGGGTGGCCAGCGCCGCGCCGACGTCCACGAGCCGGACGTGGAGCGCATCGAACAGCCGCGGCGACGTGCCCGGAAGGTCCGCCAGCCAGAAGAGGACCGGATCGTCGACCGGGCAGTTGCCGAGCTCGGTGGTGCCCATCAGGTCCAGGTCGAACAGGTAGCGGTAGAGGGTGGCTTTGGCAGCGGAGTCGGAGGCAATCACCTCGCGGACCGCAACTACGCCCTGCGGCGGACCCGACGACCAGTCCGGCTTGGTGGTGTAGCGCGCGTAGCCCCGCAGGCCGCCGTCGTCCTCGGCGAGGACGCACCGCAGTGCCGACCGGCCCTCCCGCATGCTGGGATGGTCGCTCATCGCGCGCGCGTGCCAGCGCTCGTCCCGCGCCAGCAGGCCCGGTCGGGTCGGGACCAGGGCGTCGTAGAGAGGCGCCGTCGTCCGCCAGTCGTCCGGAGCCAGCAGCCGCAGTCGGAGCGCGGGGTCGGTGGGGCTGTCGGCGCGCAGCGCGCGCGGGTTGCGCGGCACGGTCAAAGACAACCCCCGGCTGGCCAGGCCGTATCCGAAGCGACCATAGATGGCCGGCTCGGACGCCCACAGCACGGCCAGCGCCTCGCGGCCCCGCCGGTGCACGTCGGTGAGCTGGTGGGTCATCAGGGCGCGTAGCACCCCCTTGCGCCGGTGCACGGGGAGCACGCCGACCCAGCTCACCCCCGCGGCCGGGACGATCGAGCCGGGCACGGCCAACTCGAAGGAGAAGGCGCTGGCGATGCCCGCGAGGGTGTCGCGCTTGTCGACCGCGCCGACCAGCCGTCCCGGCTCGTGCAGCGGTCGCTGGGCCCGGCTCACCTCGTCGTCCAGGGTGATGCCGAAGGCATGGGCGTCGACTTCGATCACACGGTCCCACTCGTCCTCGGCGAGTGCCCTCACGACGTACGGCGGGGACGACGATGTCGAGGAGGTCACGGCCATGGGTGACTGCCTACCAGAAGCAGACGACGGGAGCGCGTAGCGGGCTCTGTACTGTTGGTCGTCGTGGCAGGTCCCGGATCGGCGCGGCGGCAAAGGTCGCGGAAATGGGTCCTGCGCTGGCGCCTCACGATGTGGTTCCGGAGATACCTGCTGCACTCTGACGGCTTCGCGCTGCTCCTGCTGACCATCTGGGCGTTGGTCCTGGGCGGGCTCTTCCTCGCGTTTCCGCAGATCTTCCCGGCCGCCGCTCTGGTGCTGGTGCTGATGGCAGGCGGCTCCCTGCTCCGAGTGCGAAGCCTGCTGTTCCTCGGCGCCGTGGTCGGCGCGGTCCTGATCGTGGAGATGGTCGCCGGTCAGCCCCGGCTGGCGGCGGGGATCCCGATCGTCGTCGGCACGGCCGGGGTCATGGTCCTGCTGCTCGCGCGCAGCCGCGGGCGCCTCGGCGTACAGGGGACCCGCGGTGACTCCATGCTGGTCGACCTGCGCGACCGGCTGCGGGCGCACGGTGTGCTGCCCGGGCTGCCCGACGGCTGGTCGGCCGAGGTGGTGCTGCGATCGGCCGGCGGGTCCGCTTTCTCGGGTGACTTCATCGTGGCGACGCGCTCGGACTCGGGCGCCCTGTTGGAGATCGCGGTCGTGGACGTGTCCGGAAAGGGCGTCGACGCCGGGAGCCGGTCGCTGTTGCTGTCCGGCGCGTTCGGCGGTCTGCTCGGGTCGGTGCCGACCGAGGAGTTCCTGCCCGCAGCGAACCGCTATCTCTTGCGACAGGCGTGGGAGGAGGGTTTCGCGACCGTCGCCCACTTCGCGGCCGATCTCGCGACCGGCGACTACATCGTGTCGGTGGCGGGCCACCCGCCCGCCGTGCAGTTCTCCGCCGGGTCGGGGCGGTGGAGGCTCAGCGAGGCGAGCGAGGGGCCCCTGCTCGGAGTCTTCGCGGACGCCAAGTTCGTCAGCGAGAGCGGGCGGCTCAATCGCGGTGACGCCATGCTGATGTACACCGACGGGCTCATCGAGACCCCCGGACAGGACCTTGCCGTCGGCATCGACAAACTTCTCGGCGAGGCCGAACGTCTGGTGACCGGAGGGTTCCGCGATGGCGCAGAGAAACTGATCGACCGCGTCGCGGAGGCGCACAACGACGACCGCGCGGTCGTGCTGGTCTGGCGCGACTGAGCCGGACCAGCACGACCGACCTTGGGTTGGGGTCAGCATGAGTTGGGGGTCGGCTTGAGTTGGGGGTCAGCGTCGAGCAAAGTAGACGTTGGGATCCTGTCGTCCGTCCGGCCACAGGACGTTGGTGACGCGGTCGCGGTTGTCGCCCCAGGCGAGGTATTGGTGGCCCTCGGCCGAGACGTTGGCGATGTAGTCACCCATATAGCCGGGCGCGATGATCGGGTCGAAGGGGGGCGCCGTGTCAACGCCGGGGAACGATCTGGTGGTGACGGTCCGGGGGGTCCAGCGCACGGCGTCGAAGGAGTCGGCCAGAGTCACATCGAGGGTGTTGTCGGCGTTGCGCTGGTAGTAGGCCAGATGCAGCCCGCCCCGGTCCGCGCTCAGCGCAGGTTGGACTTCGTCGCCGCTTCCGCTGGTGATGTCGGACGTCGTCCAGGTGGCACCTCGGTCGGTGGACCGGGCCAGTCGCACGTGGTTCTTGCCGCTGGTGCCGTCGTTCCAGGCCACGAGCAACGAGTTGCCGCGCTTGGCTACGGTCGGGAACTCGGCGGTGCGCATAATCTGGCCGTGCGCCAGGTCCAGGGCCAGCGACGGGCCCACGTCGGCGATCTTGACCGCAGGCCCGAACGTGGTCCCCCCGTCGGTCGAGACGAACTCGACCTGGCTGATGCTCACAGCTCCGCCGGTGCAGTCCGGGTCATCGACGACGATCTTCTCGGCGAAGACGTAGAGGCGCCCGTCGCTGTCGTCGACGAACGGCTGTGCGCCGAGGTATTGGGCGAACGAACAGCTGTTCGGGTCCTGGGTGATCTTGTCGGCGTAGGACAGTGCCCACGTCTGCCCCCCGTCGGTCGATCTGGCCACCGGCAGGCCGCCGAAGGCCGTGCCGGTAGCCAGGTCCAAGGAGAAGTCGTCCCAGGCCGCGTAGACGGTCTCACTCCCCGGGTCGCCGGGGGCCGGCCCCGTGGTGATGGCCTCCTTGTCTCCGCTGTAGAACAGGCTGGGATCGTTGGGCGAGGCGATGACCGGCGCGGTCCAGGTCCGACCGCCGTTCGTGGAGCGGGCCACGCCGACCTCCAGGTTTCCGGAGGGACCGTCGATCGCGAGGTTGGCAAAGTACATGTTTCCCTCGCGCCCGCTGGCCAGCCAGGGGTCGCCGAGGTTGAGATAGCCCTGCAGCCGGGGCAGGGCACCGCCGTCGGTGAAGGTCCGTCCCGCGTCGGTCGAGTAGGAGTAGCCGGTGAGGTTCAGGGCCGAGGTGAACGAAGGTTGCGCGAGGTGTGAGTCGTTGTAGCCCACGGCGACGTTGCGCCTGGACACCGCGACCGACGTCTCGCTCGGCGTGGTCTGGTCCAGCGGCGCGACATCGGTCGCCGGGTTGTTGACTCGGACGTTGGGCAGGCCGGCGCGAGCCGCTGGGTCCGACGCCGACGGGGCTTGCCTGGCCGACGCGGCGGGACGGCCCTCCTCGTGGACCAGCGGCGAGTTGGACAGACCCTTCCCGGCGGCTAATGTCCAGGCCTTGTGCAGGGCCGCAGTGCCGAACTCGCCTCGATGGTCGAGCAGGGCTTGCGCCACCTTTTCGCGGGTCGGCTTGGCCGCCGTGCCGGCGGCGGAGCTCGTGCCCGACGTCAGGGCGTTGGCCGAAGCGGCCACCACCACGGCCGTGCCAAACAGTGCCAAAGCTTTGGTCAAGCGTCGGGAACGTGGACGAGACATGGAGCTTCTCCCAGGGCACGCGAGTGCCGTAGACGTCGCGCTGCGCGGGCGGCTGCCCGGCGGCAGGGCGAGTCTGCATCCGAGAACTCTTGCCGCACCAGGAATTCGGCAGCGGTCTTGCTCAGCGGTCATCGGTCCGACACGGGGGGTCACGTCGGCCGCGGCTCTAGCTTGACTGCTCCTGGGCGGTGTCCAGTTGGGTGGCGCCGCCGAGGTTCGCGAGGTCGGCGGCGCTGCGGCCGAACGCCCAACCCTCGCGGTCGGTGACCGAGCCCATCGTCTTGTTGACCAGATGGGGGAACATGGCGGTGACCGCGTCCTCGACCACCCTGTCCCGAGCCGCCAGGACCGGCAGCAGGTTCTGGCCCGCGTGTTCCGCGGCCGCCTCGGCGGTCTGCGCCCCGGTTGTCTCCGCAAGCCGCTCACCGATGCGTCCGGCGAAGGCGGTGAGGAACGACTGCCGGAACGCCCGGGTGCGGGATCGACCATAGGCATCGTTGCGCGACCCGGACTGGGTCATCGTCCTGGTGGCCTGGATGAGCAGCGAGGTGAACAGCACCTCGACGGCGTCCAGGTCGGCCGGGAAACCGACGACCGTGCTGAAGCCGAGATGACGAGCCCACACGGCCTTGCACCGGTTGGCGCGGGCGACCGCGGCGAGTAGCCCCGCCTTGGGCCCGTCGTAGGGGTTGTCGATCCCGATGCGCCGCCCGGTCGGGTCGTCGGAGCCTCGGGGGCTGACCGCTGCGAGCAGCGCGATGTCGATGCAGTGCCGGGCCATCAATGCTTGGGCGCCTGCGGTGAAGGCGTCTGCCTCGGCGGTGAAGGTGGTCGACTCGGCCTTGGCGAGCATGGCCCGCACCCTGGCGAGGATCCGCTCGTCGATGCCCTGCCCTTGCCGGTGCGACGCGGCGCCGGACGGTCGGGCGGTGCCCGGAGGGGGTGACAACATTTCCAGCTTGGGCAGGGAGTGCAGCAGATCGAGCACTTCCAGAGCGGCCGTCGTCACCTCGCCCCACGCCGCGCCGGGCGCGTCGGCCGCGGCGCGCAGATGTGTCTGGTCGGGTCGCCACCGGACGCGGGCGTCGAGTTCGGCCAGCTGAGCCGTCCACCGGGGGTCGATCGTCGCGGGGGCATAGCCCTCGAGTTCGGCGGCGATGGTGTCACGGACCAGGTTGACGTGACCAGGTCGAAGCTGACGGCGCGCCACTCGCACGAGGTCGGCAGGCTGCCAACCCTCTCGCCAGGTGGCGGTGATGGCGGCGATGAGGTGACCTGTCAAAGCCCGTTCGACGACCTTGCTCCAGCCGGCCACGCCGGGCCGGTCGGCCACTCGTGCAGCCGCCGCCTCGAAGGCAGCCCGGTGCTGGTAGACCAGCGCGTCCAGCGCCGCTGCGACGTCGAGGTCGGCGAGCTCCCCTGGGGTCGCCTGTTGGTTGGGTGCCGCCTGCGGGTTGGGTGCCCACCATGACCCCTGGGCTGACCCTGGAGTCGACCCCTGGGTGCCGGGCGAGGGCGACCGCTTGCGCGCCTTCTGCTTGAGCCTGCGACGCTCCCGGTTGGCCTTTCCCACGGTGTTCTCCTCTGGTTGCGACGTGCCCGGTCGGCTGACTCGACGGGGCTTGATGCCGTTCGGAAACGACCCTAGCCGCGGCCTCCGACAGCCCACCCGAACGCGCTGATGAATGTCTGTGGCTTTCTGCGCCGGACACGGCGGGGCGGTCGCACTGCGGCCTGACGATGGAGCGGGTAACCGGGATGGAACCATCATGGCCAGTTTGGAAGGTTGGCGCGCCGTGTGGCGGCGCGCCCAGATAGAGGCATGATCACGACGTTCAGGAGGCCCCACGTGACCTTCTAGGAAGGGCACGCGGAACGCGGTTCGGCGGTTTCCCGGAGGTCGTCCTCCTCGAGATCGCTCGCTCAATCGCCTCCGATCGCAGCTTGGTCGCGCAGACGAACTTCCAGTGCCATGCCGCCCGTGAGCACCCATCGGCCTGGATGGGAGACTTCGAGACGAGAGACGACCCGTTCCAGGATGACCCGGCGGCGGAGACGATCAAGGCTGATGTCCGAGTCGTTCGACTGGGTGAAAAGCCCCTGTTGGCGCGCGATAACCGGAGCGCCGTCGTCGTACATCTCATGGCGTGGGTGCGTGCTGGAGGGCGCGTTCGATCCGCAGTGCCGCCCTGAGGTCGATCTCCTCTTCGCGGACGCGCAGCTGTCGAAGCGTCAGATGCGATCCGTCATCGATGTCGCCGCTGACGGAGCGGACGAGGACCAGCTCGCCCGCGCGGTGCACGAGTCGGTGGATGCCGGCGAAGGGCACTCGTCACGCGGCACCCCGAGTGTTCGAACATCACCTGGCGGAAGGTCGGCGAAGTGGAGCGTGATGGCTGGATCTCGCATGGAGAACGGGGCGGGGACGGTGACTGAACGCGGGGTTTCAGATGTCGCGGTCGGTGACTACTCAGTCTTCTGCCCGCCGCACTTCCCCGGCCCGAGCGCGCTTCGTGCATGATCGTGAAACAAATCAGTGCCCGTATCGCTCGAAAGTTTCACGATCATGGAAGCGGGCGGGTTGGCGGCTCGGGCATGCCGTTCGGGCACGCGGGCGCGTAGTGGCCAGGCGTGTCGGGAACCGCACCGTTGCGCCGCCAGTTGGCGCCACCTTGGTCGGCCGCACGCAAACGGCCAACCGGACAAAGGGCCGAGATGTGGTGAAGCGGGGCGGCACACGCCTCCGCTCACAGCGAGCGGGAACCGTGCTCAACTCGCGCTAGGTCGGGGTCAGCGGGCCACCAGTTGTGGCCTTTCAGGTGGAGCGGGTGACCGGGATCGAACCGGCATGGCCAGCTTGGAAGGCTGGGGCTCTGCCATTGAGCTACACCCGCGCTGCGCCGGCCCGTCGCCGGAACGGCCCTATGGGCTCTAGGATGCCATGTGCGCCGCGGGGCGTAGCGTAGTGGCTAGCGCGCCTGCTTTGGGAGCAGGAGATCGGGAGTTCGAGTCTCCCCGCCCCGACAGATCTAGCCCGTCGTGGTCCTTCTGTGCTGTCCTGGCTGCGAACACGTCCAAGTTACCCGAACGTCGCCTGAGGAGCCCCCCGACCGTGAAGAGTGCGCTCGAGACCCTGAACCCCACCCGCGTGCGGCTGACGGTGGAGGTTCCGTTCGCGGAGCTCAAGCCCAACCTCGACGCGGCTTACCGGAAGATCGCCGGTCAGGTCGTCATCCCGGGCTTCCGCAAGGGCAAGATCCCGCCCCGCATCATCGACCAGCGGTTCGGGCGCGAGGTCGTCCTGGAAGAGGCCGCCAACGAGGCCGTGGCGCAGTTCTACGGCAAGGCCGTCGAGGAGAACGACGTCCACGCTCTCGGTCGCCCGGAGGTCGACGTCACGACGCTGGAAGACGGCCAGGATCTGAAGTTCACCGCCGAGGTCGACGTACGCCCCGAGTTTGACCTTCCGGAATACCGCGGGCTCCCGATCACGGTTGAGGACACCGAGGTCACCGACGCGGTGATGGACGAGCAGATCGAGGGGCTGCGAGCGCGTTTCGCGGTGCTCAAGGGCGCTGACCGGGCCGCCGCCGCCGGCGACTACGTCTCGATCGACCTGTCCGCCACGGTCGAGGGCCAGCCCGTCGAGGACCTCGCCACCAAGGGCCTGTCCTACCTGGTTGGTGAGGGGTCGCTGCTTGACGGACTTGACGATGCCGTCACGGGCCTCGCGGCAGGGGAGTCCAAGCTCTTCCCGACCACGCTCGTCGGGGGGGACCTCGCCGGGTCCGAGGCCCAGGTGACCGTGACCGTCGCATCGGTCAAGGAGCGTGAGCTGCCCGAGCTGGACGACGAGTTCGTCCAGATGGCCAGCGAGTTCGACACCATGGCCGAGCTGCGCGAGGACCTGCACACCCGCCTCGGCCGGGTGAAGCGGCTGGAGCAGGGAGTGCAGGCGCGCGACCGCACCCTGGAGGCGCTGCTCGCGCTGGTGGACGTCCCGCTGCCCGAAGGTGTGGTGGCAGCCGAGGTCGAGGGTCGCGAGCACGACATGCTCCACCAACTGGAGCAGGCCGGGATCACCCGCGAGGTCTACCTCCAGTCCCAGAACGAGACCGAGGAGGACTACCGAGCCGAGCTGGAGAAGTCCGCCCGCGCCGCTCTCACCGCTCAGTTCGTCCTGGACAAGATCGTGACCGCAGAGCGGCTCTCGATCAACGAGCAGGACCTGTCCGACCACATCGTGCGCACGGCGTCGCGCTACGGCATGGCTCCGCAGCAGTTCGCCGAGCAGGTCATGCGCGCCGGCCAGGTTCCCGTGCTGGTCAGCGAGCTTGTCCGGGGCAAGGCGATGGCCCTGGTGCTCGGTGCGGCCACGATTCTCGACGCCTCGGGCCGCGCCGTCGACCTCGAGCAGTTGCGCGAAGACGACCCGATGGCGGGGCTGATCGAGGTGGACGAGGTGGACGAGGTGGACGAGGTGGACGAGGTGGACGAGGTGGTCGAGGGCGCCAGTGCCGACGAGGTTTCTCGCGACAGCGGCACGCCGGCCTAACCACCCACCCCCCGCCGTACGACGAGCAGGGATCTTCTCGGCTCCGCGGACATGCCTGGGGAGCAGCGGCCCGTGCGCCGTGAGCGAACAGGCCGTTGTCGGGGACTCGCACGCGAGCGGCCCGCGTTAGTGTCGGAAAGGCAACGCGACAGCGACGTGCGAGTTCGACTTCATCCGGCGGGACCACCCGCCGCCCGACGCGAGACAAGGTGACCCGCAGTGAGCGACCTGATCACGCCCAGCCTGGCGACGCCGGAGGCCCGGTCCCCTCAGCCGGGCGGCATGGGGCTCGACGACCAGGTCTACAACCGGCTGCTGCGGGAGCGCATCATCTTCCTCGGCTCCGTGGTCGAGGACGCCAACGCCAACGCCATCTGCGCGCAACTGCTGCTGCTGGCGGCCGACGACCCGCACAAGGACATCTTCCTCTACATCAACTCACCCGGCGGCTCGGTGTCGGCCGGGATGGCGATCTACGACACGATGCAGTTCGTCAAGAACGACGTGGCGACCGTGGCGATGGGGCTGGCTGCGTCGATGGGCCAGTTCCTGCTCTGCGCCGGCGCGGCGGGCAAGCGCTACGCCACCCCGCACGCGCGGATCATGATGCACCAGCCTTCCGGCGGCCTGGGGGGCACGGCGTCGGACATCAAGATCCAGGCCGAGCAGATGCTCTACACGAAGAAGAAGATGGCTGAGCTCATCGCGATGCACACCGGCCAGACCTACGACCAGATCGAGCGCGACTCCGACCGGGACCGGTGGTTCACGGCCGAGGAGGCCCAGGAATACGGCATGGTCGACCGGGTCGCCGCCAGCGCCGGCCAGGTCGCCGACTCCGGCGGCACGGCGTGAACCCCATGAATGCTGCCATCGACCTGAGCGCCATCGACGGCGCCGCCCGGCCCGGAGGGATCCCGACCAGCATGAGCATGCCCAGCAACCTGTCCGGCCCGAACGCGCGCTACGTCCTGCCGGTCATCGAGGAGCGCACGAGCTACGGCTTCAAGCGCCTGGACCCCTACACCAAGCTGTTCGAGGAGCGCATCGTGTTCCTCGGCCAGGCGATCGACGACACCATCGCCAACGACATCATGGCCCAGCTGCTCACCCTGGAGTCGATGGACCCCGATCGCGACATCATCCTCTACGTCAACTCCCCGGGCGGGTCGTTCACCGCCCTCACGGCGATCTACGACACGATGCAGTTCATCCGCCCCGACGTGCAGACTGTGTGTCTGGGCCAGGCCGCGTCCGCCGCCGCCGTGATCATGGCGGCCGGCACGCCCGGCAAGCGCTATGCGCTGAAGAACTCCCGGATCCTGATCCACCAGCCCTACACCGAGGGCGGCGGCCAGGCCAGTGACGTCGAGATCCAGGCCCGCGAAATCCTGCGGATGCGCTCCCTGCTGGAGCACCTGCTGGCCAAGCACACCGGGCGCGACGAGGAGCTGGTCCGCCGCGACATCGAGCGCGACAAGATCCTCACCGCCGACGAGGCGCTGGACTACGGCATCATCGACCGCATCCTGACCAGCCGGGAGATCGGCTGAACGTCACCCGTTCGACACGCCCCCACTCGCGGGGTAACTGAGCCGAGCGGACCCCCGGCGGGGTACCGTCGAGACGCAACACTTTGATCCGGCGCTCCGGCCGGCCGGTTCAACAGAGGGAGAGGCCCCGCGTGGCACGCATCGGTGACGGCGGCGACCTGTTGAAGTGTTCGTTCTGCGGAAAGAGCCAGAAGCAGGTCAAGAAGCTCATCGCGGGTCCCGGCGTCTACATCTGCGACGAGTGCATCGACCTGTGCAACGAGATCATCGAGGAGGAGCTCTCCGAGAGTTCGGACCTCAAGTGGGACGAGCTGCCCAAGCCGATCGAGATCTGCGAGTTCTTGGATCAATACGTCGTGGGTCAGGACATCGCCAAGAAGGCCCTCGCGGTCGCCGTCTACAACCACTACAAGCGGGTGCAGGCGGGTGAGGCCGTCAAGCCCGGCCGCGACGAGCATGTGGAGTTGGCCAAGTCCAACATCCTGCTCATTGGGCCCACCGGCTGCGGCAAGACGCACCTGGCCCAGACCCTGGCCCGGATGCTCAACGTGCCGTTCGCCATCGCCGACGCGACGGCGCTCACCGAGGCGGGCTATGTCGGCGAGGACGTCGAGAACATCTTGCTCAAGCTGATCCAGGCTGCGGACTACGACGTCAAGAAGGCCGAGACGGGCATCATCTACATTGACGAGGTCGACAAGATCGCCCGCAAGAGCGAGAACCCGTCGATCACCCGTGACGTGTCCGGCGAGGGAGTGCAGCAGGCGCTGCTCAAGATCCTGGAAGGCACCACCGCGAGCGTGCCACCCCAGGGCGGCCGCAAGCACCCGCACCAGGAGTTCATCCAGATCGACACCACCAACGTGCTGTTCATCGTCGGCGGGGCCTTCTCCGGCCTGGAGAAGATCGTCGAGGGGCGGGTCGGGCGCAAGGGCCTCGGCTTCGGCGCGACCCTGCAGACCAAGGCCGAGCGCGATGCCACCGACGTCTTTTCCGAGGTGCTGCCCGAGGACCTGCTCAAGTTCGGCATGATCCCGGAGTTCATCGGCCGGCTGCCCGTCATCACCAGCGTGCGCCACCTCGACCAGAACGCTCTGGTGCGCATCCTCACCGACCCGCGCAACGCCCTCGTCAAGCAATACCAGCGCCTGTTCGACCTCGATGGGGTCGAGCTCGAGTTCACCGAAGACGCGCTGGAGGCAGTCGCCGACCAGGCCATCTTGCGGGGCACCGGCGCCCGCGGCCTGCGCGCCATCATGGAGGAAGTCCTGCTCTCCGTGATGTACGAAGTGCCCTCCCGCAAGGACGTGGCTCGCGTCGTCGTCACCCGCGAGGTCGTCCTGGAGCACGTCAACCCCACCCTTGTGCCGCGGGAGACCCCCAAGCGCGAGCGGCGCGAGAAGTCGGCCTGACCCTGGTCGGCCTGACCCTGGTCTGACTGGCCGTCGTCTGACCCGGCGGCTGCTGCTGACCCCGCCGCTACGGCGCGAGGGTGACCGTCACCGACAGGGCGTCGCCTCCCGGGGTGAACCGCAGCTCAGTGATGTGCCCGGTTGCGGTGAGGTCCCCGGCGGCCAGCCGCACCCGGTCGACCGCGTCCGCGGGCCCGGTTACCTCCGCCAGCGGCACGTCGGTGCGCATCGAGGTCTTGGCCTCGGACTTGGCCTTGCGCACCCCGGCGAGCACCGTCGATGCGTCGCGCAGAACCGCCGAGTCGGCGCCGCCGTCGACCTGATCGAGGGAACCGAAGGCCCCAAGCTCTTCCAACACCGGCCAGGCCGCCCGGTGCACCGAGCCGTCCTGCCACCACGACCAGACCTCCTCGGTGACGAAGGGCAGGAACGGCGCGAACAGCCGCAGCTGCACCGACAACCCGGTGGCCAGAGTGGCCTTCGCCGACTCCGCCGCCGCCGTGCCGCGGGCGCCGTAGGCCCGGTCCTTGACCAGTTCGAGGTAGTCGTCGCAGAAGGTCCAGAAGAAGGTCTCGGTCACCTCCAGCGCGCGGGCGTAGTTGTAGGCGTCCAGCGCCTCGGTCGCCTCCCGTACGACGCCGCGCAGCGCCGCCAGCAGCCCACGGTCCAGCGGGTCGGTCACTGCGGAGGGGTCCTCGGTCACTCCCTGGGACAGCGCGAACTTGCTGGCGTTGAGGATCTTGATCGCCAGCCGGCGCCCGACCTTCATCTGGGCCTCGTCGAACGGGCTGTCCGTGCCGGGCCGCGACCCGGCGGCCCGCCATCTCACAGCGTCCGAGCCGTAGCGCTTGAGGACGTCGGCCGGGGTCACCACGTTGCCCTTGGACTTGGACATCTTCTTGCGGTCCGGGTCGACCACAAAGCCCGAGATCGCGATGTTGGCCCACGGCACCGTTGCGTGCTCGAAGTGTGAGCGCACCACGGTGGAGAACAGCCAGGTGCGGATGATGTCGTGGGCCTGGGGCCGCAGGTCCATGGGAAAGACGCGCGCGAACAGGTCAGGGTCGCGCTCCCACCCGCCGGCGATCTGCGGCGACAACGACGAGGTGGCCCAGGTGTCCATTACGTCGGGGTCGGCGGTGAAGCCGCCGGGCACGTCGCGGCTGCCCTCGTCGTAGCCCTCCGGCGGCTCCGAGGACGGGTCGACCGGCAGGGCGCTCTCGCGTGCGAGCAGCGCCTTGTCGTGGTCGGGCCGACCCTCGTCGTCGAGGGGGTACCAGACCGGGAAGGGCACCCCGAAGAACCGCTGGCGGCTGACCAGCCAGTCGCCGTTGAGCCCCTCGACCCAGTTGTCGTAGCGGTGGCGCATGTAGTCTGGCACCCAGGTCATCTCCCGGCCCCGCTGCACGAACAGCTCCCGCAGCGCCGCGTCCCGCCCGCCGTTGCGGATGTACCACTGGCGGCTGGTCACGATCTCCAGCGGCTTGTCGCCCTTCTCGAAGAAGTTCGCCATCCGCTGGGTAGGCACCGGCTCGCCGTCCAGGTCGCCCGACTCGCGCAACAGCTCGACCATGCGGACGCGGGCCGAGAACGTCGTCTTGCCTGCGATCTCGGCGTACGTCGTCGCGGCCGGTTCGTCGCGCAGCCAGTCGGGGCTGTCGCGCAGGAGGCGGCCGTCGCGGCCCATGACGGAGCGGGTCGCCAGCCGCAGCTCGCGCCACCATGTCACGTCGGTCAGGTCGCCGAACGTGCAGCACATCGCGATGCCGGTGCCCTTGTCCGGCTCGGCGAGCGGATGGGCCAGCACCGGGACGTCGACCCCGAAGAGCGGGCTGCGAACCGTGGTGCCGAACAGGGTTCGGTAGCGCTCGTCGTCGGGGTGGGCGATCAGCGCGACGCACGCAGAGATGAGCTCGGGGGGGGTCGTCTCGATGTAGACAGAGCCTTGGGAGGCCCCGGCCCCCCCAGGAAGATGGAACGCGACCCGGTGGAAGTGGCCCGGGTAGTCGCGCGCCTCGAGCTCGGCCTGGGCGACCGCGGTCTGGAAGGTGACGTCCCACAGGCCGGGGGCTTCCGCCTGATAGGCCTCGCCGCGAGCCAGGTTGCGCAGGAACGCACGCTGAGCGACGGTCCGCGATGCGTCGCTGATGGTGGTGTAGACCAGTGACCAGTCCACCGAGAGGCCCACCTGACGCCACAGTGCCTCGAAGACCTTCTCGTCTTCGGCCGTCAGTCGCTCGCACAGGTCGATGAAGTTGCGCCGCGCGATCGGCAGCTGGCGCTTGGGGTCGGGCTTGTCCCGTGGCTGGAACGTCGGGTCGTAGGGCAGTGACGGGTCGCAGCGCACGCCGTAGTAGTTCTGCACCCGGCGTTCGGTCGGCAGGCCGTTGTCGTCCCAGCCCATGGGGTAGAACACCTCGAGGCCGCGCATCCGCTGGTAGCGCGCGACGATATCGGTGTGGGTGTAGGAGAAGACGTGACCGACGTGCAGGGAGCCGCTGACCGTCGGCGGGGGAGTGTCGATCGAGAAGACCTGCTCGCGGGTCTTGGATCGGTCAAACCGATAGGTGCCCTGCTCCTCCCATTCCGCCGCCCAGCGCGCCTCGATGCCGTCGAGGGTGGGCTTGTCCGGCACGCGGCTCGTCGGGTGGTCCATGTCGACGATCCTAGGGAGCGCGGTCGAGCGCATTAGACTCGCCGGTCGTGACCGACCCCTCGCAGGCAGCCTCAGCAGCCGAGTCCCAGGCGGTGCGGCTGGCCGAGGTCGAGCGGGCGATCCTCGACCGCACGCCGGAGAGCAGCATTGACCCCACGCTCGACCGGATTCGCGATCTGCTGGACCTGCTCGGGTCGCCGCAGGGGTCGGTGCCCGTGATCCACGTCGCCGGAACCAACGGCAAGACGTCGACCGCGCGCATGATCGAGGCGGTGCTGCGCGAACTCGGCTTGCGCACCGGTCGTTTCACCAGCCCACACTTGCACTCGATGCGCGAACGCATCGCCTTCGACGGGGAGCCGATCGACCCAGAGCGATTCCTCGCGACGTACGACGACATCGCGCCTTACGTGCAGATCGTCGACGCCCGCCACGGCGTGCCCCTCTCGTTCTTCGAGGTGCTGACCGCGATGGCCTACGCGGCCTTCGCCGACGCCCCGGTCGACGTCGCGGTCGTCGAGATCGGCATCGGCGGGACCTGGGACGCGACCAACGTCACCGACGCGCACGTGGCAGTGATCACCCCGATCGACATCGACCACGTGCGCTTCCTCGGCTCGACGATCGAGGCGATCGCGGCGGAGAAGGCCGGCATCCTCAAGGCGACCAGCGTGGGGGTCAGCGCCGCGCAGCCGGTCGTCGCCGCCGAGGTGCTGCACGGGCGCAGCGTCGAGCTCGGGGCGACGGTGGTGTGGGAGGGTCTGGACTTCGGCGTGCGCTCGCGCACGCTCGCCGTCGGCGGGCAGGTGCTCGGGCTGCGCGGGCTGGCCGGTGACTACGAGGACATCTTCCTGCCGCTGCTCGGGGCGCACCAAGCGCACAACGCGGCCTGCGCCCTCGTCGCCGTCGAGGCGTTCCTGGGCCGGGGCGGCGACGGGCGGGGGGACGGGCAGGGGGACCGCGGCCCGCTGGACGTCGAGGTCGTGCGAGCCGCCTTCGCCGGGGCCACCTCCCCGGGCCGGCTGGAGACGGTCCGAAGCTCTCCCACGGTGGTGCTCGACGCGGCCCACAACCCGGCCGGAGCCCGCGCGACGGCGGCGGCGCTCGCCGAGGACTACACCTTCGCCCGCCTGGTCGGGGTGTTCGCGGCGCTGGCCGACAAGGACGTGCTGGGCATGCTCGAGGCCTTCGAACCGGTCCTGGCCGAGCTGGTCGTGACCCAGGGGTCATCGCCGCGCGCGATGCCGGTCGACCAGCTGGCCGCGATCGCTGTCGACGTGTTCGGCGCCGACCGGGTCGAGGTCAGCCCCCGGCTCGACGACGCCCTGGACGCCGCGATCACGCTGGCCGAGCAGGACGGCGATCTC
This sequence comes from Actinomycetes bacterium, assembly GCA_038223055.1. Lineage (GTDB taxonomy): Bacteria > Actinomycetota > Actinomycetes > JACCUZ01 > JACCUZ01 > JBBRHF01. Next base: position 17,660 of record JBBRHF010000047.1, read on the forward strand.
GGCGGGTCCGGAGTGCTGGTCACCGGGTCCATCACGACGGTCGCCGAGGCCCGCGCGCTGTTCGGCCGGACGGGCTGACGGTGCGCACCCTGGCGGCGAGCGTGCTGGTCAGCGAGGCCCTGGTGATCCTGTTCGCGATCCTGGTGGCCAAGGACCTCAGCGATGTCGACGGCTCGACCGTGTGGGCGGTCGGCGGGGCGGCGTCGTTGGCCTGCCTGCTGCTGGCCGGCCTGCTGCGTCACCGCTGGGCCTTCGTCGCCGGGTCGGTGTTGCAGGTGCTGGTGGTGGCCTCGGGCGTGGTCGTGCCGGTGATGTTCGGGCTCGGCCTCGTGTTCGCGGCCCTGTGGTTCCTCGCGCTCACGCTGGGGACTCGGGTTCGCCGCCTCCAGGAGTCCGCGGCACCCGACCGCGGCACCGACCGCATCACCGAGCCCGGAGCCTGAACGGATCACGGCACCGACCGCATCACCGAGCGCGGAGCCTGAGCGGATAAGGTGCCGGGCGTGAGCGAGCAGACACTGGTGCTGATCAAGCCCGACGCCGTGCGACGGGGGTTGGCCGGCGACGTACTCGGCCGGTTCGAACGCAAGGGTCTGCGGATCGTCGCCATGGAGGCGCGCACCATCGACGGTGCCATGGCTGACAAGCACTACGCGGAGCACGTCGGCAAGGACTTCTACCCGCCGCTGCGCGAGTTCATCACGTCCGGCCCGCTGGTCGCCCTGGTGCTCGAGGGCGACGAGGCGATCACCGTCGTGCGCGCCCTGGTCGGGGCCACCGACGGGCGCCAGGCCGCCGCCGGCACGATCCGCGGCGACCTGTCGCTGTCTAACCGGGACAACCTCGTGCACGCCTCGGACTCACCCGAGTCGGCGCGGCGGGAGATCGCGACCTTTTTCCCCACCTTGTAGGGCGCCAGCACAACCCCGCAGACAACCCAGCAACGCCCCTTCGACACGCCGCAGACACCCCGGCGCAGACCGGGCCGATGCTGCGTCGCGCCGATACGATGACCCCACCGCAGGGCTTGTCGGAAGGCCAACTCCTCTTGGGCACGCAGATGTCGTTCATCGGCCGGGACTTGGCCGTGGACTTGGGCACTGCCAACACCTTGATCTACGTCCGGGGCAGGGGCATCGTGCTCAACGAGCCCTCCGTCGTGGCGATCAACACGACCACCGGTGCCATCCTGGCGGTGGGCGCGCACGCCAAGGCGATGATCGGGCGCACCCCGGGCAACATTCTGGCCGTCCGGCCGCTCAAGGACGGGGTGATCGCGGACTTCGACACCGCCGAGCGGATGCTGCGCTACTTCATCCACAAGGTGCACAAGCACCGGCATCTGGCCAAGCCGCGCATCGTGGTCTGCGTGCCCAGCGGCATCACCTCGGTCGAGCAGCGAGCCGTCAAGGACGCCGGCTACGCCGCAGGCGCGCGCCGGGTCTACATTATCGAGGAGCCGATGGCGGCCGCCATCGGCGCCGGGCTGCCGGTGCACGAGCCGACCGGCAACATGGTGGTCGACATCGGCGGCGGGACCACCGAGGTGGCGGTGATCTCCCTCGGCGGCATCGTCACCAGCAAGTCGATCCGCACCGGCGGTGACGAGATGGACGCCTCGATCATCACCTTCGTCAAGAAGGAATACAGCCTGTTGCTCGGCGAGCACACCGCCGAGAAGATAAAGATGGCCATCGGATCGGCGTTCCCGTCACCGGACGAGCCGGATGCGGAAATCCGAGGCCGCGACCTCGTCTCCGGGTTGCCCAAGACGATCGTCGTGTCGGCCGAGGAGATCCGCAAGGCGATCGAGGAACCCGTCAACGCGATCATCGACGCGGTCCGGACCACCCTGGACAAGTGTCCGCCCGAACTCGCCAGCGACATCATGGATCGCGGCATCGTGATCACCGGCGGCGGCGCCCTGCTCAACGGGCTGGGTGAGCGCCTGCACCACGAGACCGGCATGCCCATCCGCCTCACCGACCGGCCGCTGGACTCCGTCGTCCTCGGCTCGGGCCGGTGCGTCGAGGAGTTCGAGGCCCTCCGGCAGGTCCTCATCTCCGAGCCCCGACACTGAGCCGGGCAGGCGCCCCGGCGCAGCGCCTCGTCCCGGTGCCCGCCCGATGAGGCGAGACGCCCGAAGCACCCGGGTGCTGCTTGGGTTGCTGGTGCTTACCTCGGTCAGCGTGATCGTGGTTGATCGGGGCGGCGGTTCCGGCCCTCCGCTCGGCGCGCTGCGCTCGGGCGCGGCGGCGGTGTTCGGCCCGGTCGAGACCGCAGCCGCTGCGGTCGCCCGCCCCGTGCGCGACGCCGTGGCCGGCAGCGGCGGCCGCGATTCGGACGCGGCTCGCTTGGCGCGGGAGAACGCCGAGTTGCGCCGCCGGCTGCGCAGCAGCGACCAAGCCCGGGCCCGGGCCGCCGAGCTGGACCGCCTGCTGCGGGTCGCGGGCGCCGGGCAGTGGCCCACCGTTCCTGCGCGGGTGGTCGCCGTGAGCGCGGCCCAGGGCCTGCGCTTCACCGTCACCATCGACGCCGGCCGACGCGACGGCCTCCGCCCGGACCTGACCGTGATCAACGGGGACGGTCTGGTGGGGCGGGTCACGACGGTGGGCCCGTCGACCGCGACCGTGCTGCTGACCATCGACCCCGAGTCCTCCGTCGGCGCCCGGCTCGAGCGGTCCAGCGAGATCGGCGTCCTCACCGGCCGCGGCACCGCTGGCCACTCCGGCCTGCACCTGGAACTGCTGGACGGCCAGGCCCGGGTGGCGGCGGGGGACCGGCTGGTGACCTTCGGCTCGCGCGGCGCCACGCCGTACGTCGCCGGCGTGCCGATCGGGGCCGTCACGCGGGTGGCGCGCACGCCCGGGTCGCTGACCCGCACCGCCACCGTCCGGCCCTACGTCGACTACACCGCCCTGGACCTGGTCGGAGTCGTGGTGCAGCCGCCGCGGACGGACCCTCGCGACGCCGTCCTCCCGCCCCGGCCGAGCCCCAGCACTCCGAGCCCCACGCCATGAGCCCGGCCACGCCGAGCCCGGCCACGCCGAGCCCGACCACGCCGAGCCCGACCACCCGCAGCCACAACACCCGCGGCCCCACCTTGCTGCACTCCACCCAGGTGGTCCTGGGCGCGGCCGCGCTGCTCACCGCGCTGGTCGTGCAGCTGACCGTGTTGAGCCGGCTGGGACTGCCGGGGGCGACACCCGACCTGGTTCTCGTCGCCGTCGTGGGGCTGGCCCTGCGCGGCGGCCCGGACGCCGGGCTGGCGGCGGGCGCGGCGGCCGGACTGGCCACCGACCTCGTGCCACCGGCGGACGCCGCGATCGGCCGATGGATGCTCGTCCTCGGCCTGGTCGGCTACGCCGCCGGGCGAGCGGGAGAGCGCGGTCTGCGCTCCCCGCTGGCCTCGGTCGCCCTGGTCGCGGGCAGCGCGGGGGCCTCGGTGCTGTTGTATGCCGCGACCGGCCTGCTTTTCGACGATCTGCACGCTCCCGTCGGCGTGGTGATCCGCCTTGTGGCGAGCCAGGTTCTCTACGCTGTCTTCCTGAGCCCGTTGGTGGTGCACGGGGGAGGGCGGCGCCGGTGAGACAGCGATCCAGGACCCGCCTGGTCGTGTTGCAGGTGCTCGTCGTCTCGATGATGGTGACTCTGCTCGGGCGGCTGTTGGTGGTGCAGGTCCACGAGGGCGGCGGCTACGTCAAGGCCGCCGCAGCCAACCGCACCCGCGAGATCCTCACTCCCGCGACCCGCGGTCTGGTGCTCGACTCGCGTGGCCGGGCGCTGGCCCGCAACCGCACCGCCCTGACCGTGTCGATCGACCGCGCCGCCCTGGTCCGGGCGTCCGACGAGGGCCGGGGGCTGATCGGGCGGCTGGCCACGATCCTGCAGCGGCCGGCGCGGGAGCTCTGGGGTCGGACCCGGCTGTGCGGTGCGCCGGACGCGCCCCGCCGACCGGCGTGCTGGAACGGCTCGCCAGCTGCCGCGATCCCCCTCGCCGAGAACGCCGATCCGGCGATGGCGCTGCAGATCATGGAGCGCCGCGAGGCCTTCCCCGGCGTGCTCACCGCGCTCGCCGCGGTTCGCGTCTACCCGGCCCCGCTGGGCGCCAACGCGGCCCACGAACTGGGCTACCTCGGCAGCGATCTCGTCGGGCGCTCCGGGCTCGAGCAGGCCTACGACGTGGATCTCCGCGGCACCGGGGGCGTGCGCACCCTCGCGGTCGACCGTCGTGGCGCGGTGACCGGGACGGTGACCGAGACCAGGCCGCGGCCGGGCAACCACCTGGTCACGACGCTGGACGCGGCGGTCCAGGCAGCCGCGGAGCGCGAACTTTCGGCTGCGGTGCAGCGAGCTCGCCACGTCGGCGACGTCAACAAGGGCTTCCGCAGGTTCACCGCCGACTCCGGTGCCGTCGTCGTCATGGACGTGCACACCGGGGGGATCGTGGCGATGGCGAGCTGGCCGACGTACGACCCGAATGTCTGGGTCGGCGGCATCAGCACCGCGGACTACCGCGCGATCACGAGCAAGGCCAACGACTTTCCCAACCAGTCGAGGGCCTTCCAGGGCCAGTTCGCGCCCGGGTCGACGTTCAAGGCGATCTCGGTGCCGGCCGCCGTCGACGCGGGCTACTCCCTCGACGGGTCCTACCCGTGCCCGGCCGGCTACCCGATCGGCGGCACGGTCAAGTCCAACTACGAGTCGGAGGCGTTCGGCACCATCTCGATGCGCCGTGCCCTCGAGGTGTCCTGCGACACGGTCTTCTACAAGCTCGCCTACGAGACCTGGCTGCGCCAGGGCGGGCTGCACCCCCCCGCCGGGCGCACGGACCCGTTCACCGCGATGGCGCAGGGTTTCGGGCTCGGGCGTCGCACCGGCGTCGACCTGCCGGGCGAGGCGAGCGGGCGGATCGCTGACCGCGCCTGGAAGGCGGCCCGATGGACGCGGACCAAGGCGGCCTCCTGCGCCAAGGCCGCGACCGGCTATCCCGAGGTCGCCCGCACCGACCCCGCCCGGGCGAGCTTCCTGCGGCGGCTGGCGCGGGAGAACTGCGCCGACGGGTGGGCCTACCGCGGGGGGGATGCCGCCAACTTCGCCATCGGCCAGGGGGACACGCTCGTCACCCCCCTGCAGCTGGCCCGGGTCTACGCCGCGGTCGCCAACGGCGGCACGCTGGTCACCCCGCACCTGGGCAAGGCGATCGTCACGCCCGCGGGCAAGCTGGTCCGCGCGATCGAGCCGCGAGCGGCCGGTCGGGTGCCCACCAGCGCCGAGACCCTGACCTGGCTGCGGGGCGCGCTGCGGTCGGTGACCGAGCACGGCACCGCCCGGGCGCCGTTCGCCCGGGCCGGGTTCCCGATCGACCAGGTCCCGGTGGCGGCCAAGACCGGCACCGCAGAGGTCTTCGGGAAGCAGAGCACCTCGTGGTTCGCCAGCTTCGCCCCCGCCGACAAGCCGCAGTACGCCGTGGTGCTCATGGTCACCCAGGGCGGCACCGGGTCGGGGACCGCGGGACCGTCGGTCGCGGGGCTCTACCGGACCCTGTTCGGCGTCAACGGCAGGTCGGTCGACCTGGTCAGGGCCGATCCGCCGGGTGGACACCCGGTCACCGCGCTCCCCGTCGTACGGGGCGACGGTTCGGTGGAGGCCCCGTGAGTCTGGACGTGCAGGCCGCCGTCGTCCGCCGCGAGAGCGACCGGGCGCTGCGCCGGCTCGACTGGGCGCTGCTGCCGGCGGTCCTCGCCCTGTGCCTGCTCGGGGGCGTGCTCGTCACCTCGGCCGGCCGCAACGGAGCGCTGCACGAGGGCGCCGACCCGCAGGCGCTGCTCAAGCACCATCTGGCGAACGTGGCGATCGGGCTGGTGCTCGCCACCGTGGCCTCGCTGTTCGACCACCGCCTGCTTCGGGCCTACGCGCCCGCCGTCTACCTCGTCTCGATCCTCGCCCTGGTGGCGGTGCTGTCCCCGGTGGGCACGACAGTCAACGGCTCCCACTCCTGGATCGTGCTGCCTGCCGGGTTCTCGCTGCAGCCCTCGGAGCTGGCCAAGGTCGCCCTGGTCGTCGGGCTGGCGATGCTGCTGGGCGAGCAGCGTGACGGCGAGGATGACCCCCGCCATGTCGACGTCGTGGTGGCGCTCGCGGTCGCCGGGCTGCCACTGGGGCTGGTCCTCCTGCAGCCCGACCTGGGCACGGCACTCGTCCTCGCCGCCTTGGTGGTGGGGGTCGTCGCAGTTTCGGGGGCACCGCTGCGGTGGTTGCTCGGGATGCTCGGCGGCGCCGCGCTCACGGCCTTCGTCGCGGTGCGGGTGCACCTGCTCGCGCCCTATCAGCTGGACCGGTTCACCGCGTTCCTCGACCCCCGCGCCGACCCGCGCGGCGCGGGCTACAACGTGCGGCAGTCCCTCATCGCCACCGGCTCGGGCGGGTGGTTTGGGCAAGGCCTGTTCCACGGCGCCCAGACGCAGGGCGGGTTCGTGCCGGAACAGCGGACCGACTTCATCTTTACCGTCGCGGGGGAGGAGCTCGGACTGGCCGGCGCCGCCGCCGTCGTGGTCCTGCTCGGGGTGGTGCTCTGGCGCGCGGGGCGGATCGCGATGGCCGCCGGGGATCTGTTCGGACGCCTGCTGGCCACCGGAATCCTGTGCTGGTTCGCCTTTCAGACCTTCGAGAACGTCGGGATGACCCTCGGGATCATGCCCGTCACCGGCGTACCCCTGCCGTTCGTCTCCTACGGCGGGTCCTCGATGTTCGCCAACCTGCTCGCCGTCGGGTTGCTGCAGAATGTGCACCGGCGCCGGGGTTAGGGTGGGCTCATGCCGGTCGAGTCGCTGTTCCCCCGGCTGGAGGTGCTGCTGGGTCAGGTGCAGAAGCCGATTCAGTACGTCGGGGGCGAGCTCAACTCGACGGTCAAGGACTGGGACTCCTGCGACGTGCGCTGGGCATTGATGTATCCCGACGCCTACGAAGTAGGTGTGCCCAACCAGGGCGTCATGATCCTCTACGAGGTGCTCAACGAGGCGCCCGGAATCCTCGCCGAGCGCACCTACGCGGTGTGGCCGGACCTGGAACGGCTGATGCGCGAGCATCGGCTGCCCCAGTTCACGGTCGACGCGCACCGCCCGGTCGGCGCGTTCGACCTGCTGGGCGTGTCCTTCTCCACCGAGTTGGGATACCCCAACATGCTGCTCGCCCTCGACCTGGCCGGCATCCCCCTC
>JBBRHF010000048.1:0-24848 GCA_038223055.1 Actinomycetes bacterium
GGTCAACTTCGCACGATCCCCCGCAGTCAAGGTGACCGTGAACTCCTTCAGACGAGGCACGCCGTCAACTCCTTCTGGTCGAGTATCAACCAGAACAGCCGACCACACATACCCATCAAATTAGAGGCGACACGCTACTAGCCCATGGCTAGGCCGTGGCTAGGCCGTGGCTAGGCCACGAGTAGGTCGAGTAGGTCGAGTAGGTCGAGTAGGTCGAGTAGAGGGAATCCAGGGCGCTGTGCACAGCTCGGCGAACCTCGGATGGTGTCCGCGCCGACGGCGCATAGCGGGAGAACCACGCATTCACGAGTGAGTCGACCTCCACGTCAGCCCCTCGCGGACGTGCACCTCGAGCAGGTCGCGACCTACGGCGAGCCGCGTCGCGACCCACGGCTACGGGTCGTGTCGGTCGCCTACCTGGCGCTGGTCGCCGACCTGCCCGCGCCGGTCCCGGGGACCGACGCGGCAGACGCGGCAGACGCGAGCTGGCGCCCGCTGCCGGCCCTGCTCAGTGGGTCCCGTCGGCTCGCCTTCGACCACGACAGGATCCTGCGCGACGGGGTCGAACGGGCCCGGTCCAAGCTGGAGTACACTCCGCTGGCCGTTTCGTTCTGCCGGGAGCCGTTCACGGTCGGGGAGCTACGTCGGGTCTACGAGGTGGTCTGGGGCCAGCCCCTCGACCCCCGCAACTTCCACCGCAAGGTGACCGGTGCGTCGGGGTTCCTCCTAGAAACGGGCGAGACGACGACCCGGCAGGGCGGGCGGCCCGCGCGGCTCTTTCGGCAGGGGACCGCGACACTGCTCGTCCCACCGCTCCTGCGGGCGTAGGCCCAGCCCTACGCTGTCGCAAGTGACCGCCGAAACCCGCGTGAGCGCAGCCCCCGACGTACGCCCCGCGGTCTGCACGGACGTGCCTCTCCTGCTCACCATGATCGGCGAGCTGGCGGAGTACGAGCGCGCCGGGCACAAGGTTCGTGCCACCGAGAACCAGCTGCAGGCGACACTGTTCGGGGACCGGCCGGCCGCTTTCTGCCATGTCGCCGAGGTCGGTGACGAGGTCGTCGGCTTCGCCTTGTGGTTCCTCAACTTCTCGACATGGACGGGCGCTCACGGCATCTACCTCGAGGATCTCTATGTCCGGCCCCAACGACGCGCAGCCGGGGTTGGCTCCGCCCTCCTGCGCGAGCTTGCCGCCGTGTGCGTCGACCGGGGCTACCCCCGGCTGGAGTGGTCGGTGCTCGACTGGAACGTCGACGCCCGAGGCTTCTACGTAGCCCTCGGCGCCGAGGCACGGGGCGACTGGGTCCCCTACCGGGTCAGCGGTGCCGCCCTTGCGGACCTGGCCGATGGCCGGACGGGACCGCGACGCCAGCGTCCGGCCGGGTAGCGTTCGGTAGGGTCACCCAAGGCGGACCGACGCGACGAGGGGGTCTGGAGTGGGCATGGGCGCGGTGCTGAGTGAGCCCGGCAAGGATGACCGTGGTGCACCTGTCGAGGACGCTGTCGAGATCCGCCTTCCGGCCGACTCGGGCTACCTTTCGGTCCTGCGGGTCGCCACGGCCGGCCTCGCCGCCCGACTCGACTTCACCCTCGATGAGATCGAGGACCTCCGCATCGCGGTCGACGAGGCCTGCGCGATGCTGCTCTCTCAGGCACCGCCGGGCGCCCAGCTGACCTGCCGGTTCGAGCTTCGCGCGGCCACGCTCGAGATCACGGTAACGGTCCCCAACCGCACCGGCGCCCTGCCGGCGAGAGATACCTTCTCCTGGACGGTGCTCGCGGCGCTCGCCGGCGACGTCGACACCGGCAGCGACGAGGAACACGAGGTGTGGATTCGACTGCGCAAGCGCCGCAGGGCAGGGAGCCCGGCATGACCGGCTCCCTTGACTCCGCGCCCCACCAATGGACGGCGGGGCCGCAGCCAGGTGTCCCCACGGCGGCCGACGGAACTCACGAGGTGATGCCCCCCGGCGACGCCAGCGCACCCGACGTACCGCAGGGGCCGGAGGTCGCGCCCGGGCCGGCCGCCGACGCGGGGCAGGTGGCCGACCCTATTCCCGGCGATCCGGAGCGCCCTGCGCTCTCGACCCGGCTGACCGTTGACCGGGAGCGCACCCGCACCCTCTTCCTCGAGTTGCAGGGCGCACCCGAGGGAGAGCCGCGACGCGCGCGCGCCCGCGACTCCCTCGTCGAGCAACACCTCCCGCTGGTCGAGCACCTCGCCCGCCGGTTCCGCAACCGCGGTGAGCCCTACGAGGACCTGGTTCAGGTCGCCACCATCGGGTTGATCAAGAGCGTGGACCGGTTCGACCTCGGGCGCGAAGTGGAGTTCTCGACCTACGCGACCCCCACGATCGTCGGGGAGATCAAGCGACACTTCCGGGACAAGGGCTGGGCGGTGCGGGTCCCGCGGCGCCTGCAGGAGCTGCGGCTGTCGCTGGCCTCCGCCACCAGCGAACTGTCTCAGCGACAGGGTCGCTCCCCGACCGTGTCCGAGCTGGCCACCTATCTCAAGATCACCGACGAGGAGGTCCTCGAGGGTCTCGAGTCGGCCAACGCCTATAGCACGCTGTCCCTGGACGCGGGTGACTCGACTCGCGGTGACGAGCCGATGCCCGTCTCGGAGACCCTCGGCGTGGAGGACGAGTCGCTGCAAGGCGTGGAGTACCGCGAGTCCCTCAAGCCCATGCTTGAGCGGCTCCCGGCGCGGGAGAAGAAGATCCTCTTGCTGCGGTTCTTCAAGAACATGACCCAGTCGGAGATCGCCACCGAGCTCGGCATCTCCCAGATGCACGTCTCGCGGCTGCTCGCCCGCACGCTGGCGCAGCTGCGCGAAGGCCTGTTCGTGGAGGAATGACCGACCAGCTCACGCGCGTGGGTCCGAGAGCAGCCCGGACACCGCCGGAACGAACAGCATGCCAGCGACGGCCAGCGCCCACGCCGCCAACGGGGCGCCGACGTACCACCGGTCGCCCTGGAGCAGGCCCCAGGCCACCGGCAGGACCAGCAGCTGGGCAACCAGCGCCGGCGAGCGACTCCAGTGCCGGGCGCACCGCAGACCTCGAGATACGGCGAGCAGCCCGAGCCCGCCCAGCAGCGCCAGCACGGCAGAACCGGCTGCGCTCGCGGCGCTTGCCGGGCGGGCGGTGACGAGCTCCACCGCCAGGAACCCCGAGGCGACGAGCAGGCCTACACCCTGGAGGGCGACCAGCGCGGCCACGAACGTCAAGGCCGCTGGCCGCTCCCGCCGGGTTGGACCCGGGACACGGACCGGATCCGGTAGAGGACACACGGCTGAGGACTGTACCGGCCCGCGCCGGGGCAGCGGACGGGCGGACTGCCGACAGTGACCAGCATCGAATGACGCCGTGTCACCTGTCGGTCGCTGCAACGTGACAGCTAGTAGCTTTCAGGTCGCCGAATGGGCGGGTGTGCCCCGATCTGGGCCGGGCATGTGAGCCAACCAACACGGGTTAGCGGAGAAACCCGGGTGCAAAGGGTTGTCTCGTCAGGCAGAGTTTGCCAGTGTGGGTGCCAGGCGTTCCGACGCATCTGCGCGAGCGTCGATGAACGCATCCTCCGGGTCGTGCGGTTATAGGTCTTTTGTACGCTAGCTAGTGAACTGATTCACAAGCGGTCGATCTCCTGTCCGCTTCAACCAATCGCAAGGAGCGATGCGCATGGACTGGCGGCATATTGCAGCCTGTCGCGACGAAGATCCCGAGTTGTTCTTCCCCATCGGCAACACGGGACCTGCCGTCCTGCAGATCGAGGAAGCCAAGGCGGTGTGCCGTCGCTGCCCGGTGACCGACACCTGCCTGGCGTGGGCGCTCGAATCCGGCCAGGACGCCGGCGTGTGGGGGGCCATGAGCGAAGACGAACGACGTGCCCTCAAGCGCCGTACGGCGAGGAGCCGAACCCGCACCGCCTGACCCGTCGCAGCCGACGAGGGCCCCGACCACCCGGCCGGGGCCCTCGTCGCGTCAGGCGGTCGCCTGCGCTGGCACGGCGACGGTCGCCACGGCCCCGGTCGATCCGGACGTCAGCGTGAGGCGACCGCCGAGTTCGGTCTCCACCAGGGTTCGCACGATCTGCAGCCCCAAACCCGCGCCGGTCCGGGCATCAAGGTCCGCCGGCAGACCGACGCCGTCGTCGGCCACGACCATCACCAGGCCGGCCGGCACTCGCTGCGCCCGCACGGTGATCGTGCCGGCCCGCTGACCCAGCCCGTGCTGCGCGCCGTTGTGCAGCAGTTCGACCAGCACCAACGACAACGGGCTCGCGGTTTCCGGTCGCAGCGAGCCGAAGCGACCTTCGCGCCGGACGACCAGTGGTGTGCCCACGTCGCGGGCCTCCACGACGACGGCAGCGAGTCGGTCGACCACGTCGTCGAAGTCCACGCTGCCCTCCAGCGTCCGCGACAGCGACTCGTGCACCAGCGCGATGGACGCGACCCGGCGCTGCGCGTCCTCGAGGGCAGATCGGGCCGCCGGGCTGTCCAGCCGGCGCGACTGCAGCCGCAACAGAGCAGCCACGGTCTGCAGGTTGTTCTTGACGCGATGGTGGATCTCGCGGATGGTGACGTCCTTGCTGACGAGGTCCCGCTCTCGGTGACGCACCTCGGTCACGTCCCGGCAGAGCACGATCGCCGCCGGGCGAGCCCCCGCGTCCAGCGGGATCACGCGCAGCGCGACGATCGCACCGCCGGCCTCGACCTCGACCTGGCGGGTCATCTGACCGGACAGGACGAGCGCGAGATCCTCCTCGACCGGCCGCGATCGGCCCACCAGCGACACCGTGACCTCACCGAGCCGGGCGCCGGCGAGGTCGCCGGTCACGCCCAGACGACGGAACGCCGACACGGCGTTCGGGCTGGCGAAGGTGACGACGCCGGCGTCGTCGAGCCGGATGAGCCCGTCGCCGACACGGGGCGACCCCACGACCGGGTCGGCCGGACCGGGGGTCGGGAAGCGTCCCTGGGCGATCATCCGGGCGAAGTCGTCGGCAGTGGTGAGGTAGGTCAGCTCCAGGCGGCTCGGGGTGCGGGCGGTGGCCAGATTGGTGTGGCGCGCGATGACGGCGATGACGCGGTCGCCACGGCGGACCGGGATCGTCTCCTCGCGGACGGGGACGTTGTCGGACCAGTCCGGGTCGCGCTCGCGGCAGATGTGCGCCTCGTCGTACGCCAGGTCGATCTGGGGTCGCTTGCCGCGAGGGACCTCGATCCCGACGACGTCGTCGTGATGCACGGTCGGCCCGGTGGTGGGCCGCACCTGTCCGGCCGCGACGAAGCCAGTGCCGTCGCGCAGGGGCAACCAGAGCACGAGATCGGCGAAGGACAGGTCCGCCAGCAGCGGCCAGTCGGCGAGCAGCAGGTGCAGCCAGTCCAGGTCGTCCTCGGACAGGTCGGTGCGCTCGCCCGAGAACTCGTTCAGTGAGGGCACCCGAGGAGCGTAGGCGCATCTCGAGGAATGGGGCGGGCGACGGGTCAGGAACGCAACAGGGTGCGGATGGTGCGCAGCGCGACGGAGAGGTTGGCGAGATCGAAGCTCTCGCTGGCCACGATCTCGCTCAGCGTGGCCCGGGCGCGGGCAAGTCCCTCAGCGTTTTGGCTCTCCCACTGCTCGATGCGTTTCGCGGGACCGCCGGCGTCGCCCGTCGAGGACAGCACGTTTCCGGTGAGCCCGGCCAGTGCGGAATAGAGGTCGTAGCGCAGCGAGGAACGGGCCAGCGCCGACCACCGGTCCGATCGCGGCAGCGCAGTGATCCGGGTGAGCATCGCGTCGACCTCGAAGTGCGCGGAGAGGGTGTAGTAGATCTCGGCCACCTCCCGGGCAGGGGACTTGACGGTGGCGGCAATCTCCACGACGTCGAGCAGGGAGAAACCGTCCAGCAGCCCGGCCGCCCGCAGCGCGAGGGCTCCGGGAATGCCTTGCCGCTCCAGGTCGTCGGCGCGACGGTCGAGCCGGTCCCGCTCGGCACCGATCAGCAGGTCCGGAACCTGCCCGATCAGCTCGGTGATGGGCGGCGCGAACTGCTCGATCTCGGCGGCGACGTCGAGCATCGATCTGCGCGCCTGCAGCAACCAGCGGACCCCGCGGTCGATCAACCGGCGCCCCTCGAGGTAGAGCGAGGTCTGGGCGTGGGTCGGCACCTGGTTGTCCAGCTCCTCGATGGCGGCCCAGTAGTGCCCAAGGCCGAACACCTCGCGGATCACGGTGTAGGCGCGCACGATCTCGACCGGCCCGGCGCCAGTCTCCTCCTGCGCCCGGAAGACCAGGGTGATCCCGCCGTGGTTGACCAGGTCGTTGCTCACGCAGGTCGTAATGATCTGACGGCGCAGCGGGTGCCCGACCAGGAGTGGCTGGAAGCGCTCCACGATCTCCGGCGGGAAGTAGTCACGCAGCGCGCCCTGGAACCAGGGCTCGTCGGGCATGTCGGAGGCCAGGATGTGCTCGGTGAGGGTGATCTTGGAGTAGGCCACCAGCACGGACAGCTCGCTGGAGGTCAGCCCGAGGCCCGCGGACTTGCGGCCCTCGAGGACCGCGAAGTCGGGCAGGAACTCGATCTCCCGGTCCAGCTCGCCGCGCGACTCGAGGTGCCTGATGAACCGTTCGTGCACCGAGAGCATGTCCACTGCCTGGCGCCGCGCGTTTCCCAGCAGGAGGTTCTGTTGGTAGTTGTCTACGAGCACGAGGTCCTCGACCTCGTCGGTCATGTCGACGAGCAGGGCGTTGCGTCGATCGCGCTCAAGGTCGCCGTCGGCCACGGCACGGTCGAGCAGGATCTTGATGTTCACCTCGTGGTCGGAGGTGTCCACGCCCGCGGAGTTGTCGATGGCGTCGGTGTTGATCCGGCCACCGGTGCCGCCGCGACCTAGCAGGGAGTACTCGATCCGGCCGAGCTGGGTGCACCCGAGATTGCCTCCCTCACCGACGACGCGGCACCGCAGGTCTCGCCCGTCGATGCGCAGCGCGTCGTTGGCCTTGTCCCCGACATCGGCGTGCGACTCGGTGCTTGCCTTGACGTAGGTCCCGATGCCGCCGTTCCACAGCAGGTCGACCGGGGCGGCCAGAATCGCGTGCATCAACTCGACTGGTGCGAGCTTGGTCACGCCGTCGGCGAGGCCCAGGCATGCATGCACCTCGGGGGTGATCTCCACCGACTTTGCGAGGCGCGAGTGCACGCCGCCGCCGGGCGAGATGAGCGCCCGGTCGTAGTCGGCCCACGACGAGCGCGGCAGGTCGAACAGGCGTCTGCGTTCGGCCAGCGATGCCGTCGGGTCTGGGGTTGGATCGAGAAAGATATGGCGATGGTCGAAGGCGGCCACCAGACCGATGTGCTTGGAGAGCAGCATGCCGTTGCCGAACACGTCGCCGGACATGTCACCCACTCCGACGACCGTGAACTGTTCACTCTGGGTGTCGACGCCGAGTTCGCGGAAGTGGCGCTTGACCGACTCCCAGGCCCCCTTGGCGGTGATGCCCATCACCTTGTGGTCATAGCCGACCGAGCCGCCGGAGGCGAAGGCGTCCCCCAGCCAGAACCCGTAGTCCCCGGCCACGTCGTTGGCGATGTCGGAGAACGTCGCGGTGCCCTTGTCCGCGGCGACCACGAGATAGGTGTCGTCGCCGTCGTGGCGCACGACCTTCTCGGGGGGAACGACCGTGGCGTGGCCGTCGACGGTCATCAGGTTGTCGGTGAGATCGAGCATCCCGCGGATGAACGTCCGGTAGCACTCGACGCCTTCGGCGAGCAGCGCCTCGCGATCGGCGCCGGCGCCCGTCGGCGGCGCCTTGACGACGAAGCCGCCCTTGGCCCCGACCGGAACGATGACGGCGTTCTTGACCATCTGGGCCTTGACCAGCCCGAGCACCTCGGTGCGGAAGTCCTCGCGGCGGTCGGACCACCGCAGCCCACCGCGGGCGACCGCGCCGAAGCGCAGGTGGACGCCCTCGACCCGGGGGCTGTAGACCCACATCTCGTAGGCCGGTCTGGGCTGCGGCAGGTCAGGGACTAATCGGGAGTCCAGCTTGAAGGAGATGTACTCCTTGTCGGTGCCGTCGGGCGCCGGCTGGAAGAAGTTGGTGCGCACCGTCGCGCGGATGCAGCCGAGGAAGGCGCGCAGGATGCGGTCCTGGTCGAGGCTCTCGACCGCGTCGAGTGCGGCGCCGATCTCGCCGAGCAGCTCGTCGGCGCGTTCGGCCGGCCCGGACTGTGCGGGGTCGAAACGCGCCTCGAACAACCGAACCAGGTGCCGCGCAATGTCGACGTTGGACGAGAGGCAGTCCTCGACGTAGGCCTGGCTGAATGTGGTGGCGCCCTGTCGCAGGTATTTTGCGTAGGCGCGCAACACCGTCACCTGACGCCAGGACAGCCCCGCCCGCAGCACCAGCGCGTTGAAGCGATCGCTTTCCGCGGCACCCCGCCAGACTGCGGCGAAGGCATCCTGGAACAGCGCGCCGGACGTGGTCCCGGGCGGCTCACCCGTCGGGGTGTAGCGCAACCCGAAGTCATAGACCCATGCTGCGGGACGACCCGGCCGAGCGATCTCATAGGGACGTTCGTCGACGACCTCGACTCCCATCGCCTGCAGCCGGGGCAAGACGAGCGAGAGCGACACCGGCTTGCCCACGTGGAACAGCTTGAAGCGGGTGTCACCCGGGCCGGCGTCGTGAGGCCGGTAGAGGCGGAGCGCGATGTCGCCCTCGGCGGAGAGCTCCTCCAGCTGCAACAGGTCGTCCACGGCCTTCTGCGCCGCGTGGTCCTCCTTGTAGGCCTCCGGGAACGCGCCGCCGTAGACGGCGGCCAGCCGGTCGCCCCGGTCCTCCCCGCAGGTGCCCATCAGGGCGTCGGCGAAGTCGTCGTCCCACGATCTGGTGGCCGCCACCAGCTGCGCCTCGATCTTCGAGGGGTCCACGTCGGGCAGGCCACGATCGGGACCGACCCGTACGACGAAGTGCAGCCGGGCCAGCACCGACTCCGACACGAGTGCGGTGTAGTCGATGCTGTGCCCGCCGAACGCATCGAGCAGGATCTGCTCCATCAGATGGCGGACCTGCGTGGTGTAGCGGTCGCGCGGAAGATAGACCAGGCAGGACATGTAGCGGCCATAGTCGTCCCGACGCAGGAACAGCCGCGGCCGCCGGCGCTCTTGCAGGTGCAGCACACCCAGCACGATCGGCTCGAGGTCGCGCGCCGAGATCTGGAACAGTTCGTCGCGCGGGTAGGTCTCGAGGATCTGGACCAGGTCTTTCCCGGAGTGGCTGTTGGGCGAGAAGCCGCCGCGTCGCAGCAGTTCGGCGGCCTTGCGCCGCAGCACCGGCACCCGCTGGATGCTCTCGTTGTAGGCGACCGAGGTGAACAGCCCGAGGAAGCGCTTCTCTCCGGCCACCGCGCCGGACTCGTCGAAGGTCCTGACCCCGACGTAGTCGAGGTAGGCCGGACGGTGCACCGTCGAGCGCGTGTTCGCCTTGGTCAGCACCAGAATCTGCGGGTCGAGGGCACGAAGACGCTCCTCCCGCGAGAGCCGCCCGAAGCCGATCGAGATCGGCTCGTCGGCGCGCAGGATGCCGAGACCGGTGCCCGGGACGGCGCGCAGCACAAGGTCATCCTCGGTGGCTTCACCCCCTGCACCGTGCGGTTCTTCAGCTCCGGGCTCTGCGGTCCCCGAGATGGTCACCCGCTCCAGGACGTACTCCCGGAAGCCCATGAAGGTGAAGTGCTCGTCGGACAGCCAACGCAGGAGTTCTCGAGCCTCCTCGACCTCCTGGGCGGGGACCCCGGCCGGCGCGCGATCTACCAGTTCCTCAGAGAGCGAGACCGCCAGCGCGCGCATCTTCGGCCAGTCCTCGACCGTCTCGCGGACGTCGCGCAGGACGCGCCGCAGGTCGGCGACGAGCGCGGCCGTGTCGGCGTCGACCCGCCGGCGGATCTCGATGTGCATCCACGACTCGAACTCCGCGTCACCGCCCGGGGGCAGGGTCACGGTGTCGCAGACCTCGATGAGGTCGCCGACGACGTCGCGTCGCACGACCATCTGCGGGTGCACGACCAGGGTGATGGCCCGGCCATGACGGGTCAGCTCCGCGTTGAGCGAGTCGACCAGGAACGGCATGTCGTTGACGACGACCTCGATCACCGTGTGGCCGTCGGCGGACCAGCCGTCCTCGGCAACGGTGGGGGTGAAGGCGCGAACGCGTGCGGTGCCCTGAGGGCGCCGCTCGGCCAGGTGACGGTGCGAGACTGCGGCACCGGCCACGTCGCGAGGGAGCCGGGCGACGAGGTCCTCGGGCGCCACGTGACGGTAGTAGCGACGCAGCAGGGGAGCGAACTCGGCGACCGGCCAGCCGGCACCCGCCCCGCCGTCCGACCAGCCGTCCAGCTCGCCCGAGCCGCCGTCCAACCCGCCGCCCGACGCGCCGTCCAACCCGCCGCCCGAGCCGCCGTCCAACCCGCCGCTCCCCGACGCGCCGTCGCCCGAGCCGCCGGCGGCGAACTCGCCCGCCTGGTCGATCAGCCGCGCCTTGGCCCGCTCGAGCTGATCCAGCCGTTCACGCATGTCCGTCGACATCGTCGTCGCGCTCCCCTGGGCCGCTTGGCGCCCGTTTGCCGCTCCGTTGCGTCCAGACCCTACTGCCGGACTCCGTCCGGACCGCCAGGTGGGCTTTGCAGATGAGAACGCAGCTCCCACAGCAGCGGGAAATAGTGCAGGCCGAGGCGGCCCCCGTAGGTCAGCCGCCCACCCCGCTCGCCGAACTGCCGGTCCCGGCCGCTCCGTGTCGTCTCGCTCAGTCGTCGTCGCTGTCAATCCTGGTCTCGGTCAATCCTCGTCTGTCAGCCGTCGTCTGTCAGTCGTCGTCTGGATCAGTCGCGGCGGAAGACCGCGTCGGCGACCGCCTGGACATCGCGATCGAGATGATCGAGCCGGCGGTCCACGGCGGTGAACCGGGTGTCCACGGCATCGAAGCGGGCGCCGACGGCGTCGAAGCGGGCGTCCACGGCATCGAAGCGGGCATCGAGGAAGCCGCGGAGCAGGTGGAACTGGTTGACCATCATGGCCCCGATGACGCTGAGCAGCACCCCCACGAGCCCCAGCAAGGTCCAGCCCTGCGCGTCGGTCACGGGCACCTCCTCCGTTGGCTCAACTATGGCACGCGGGGGGACGCTAAGACCGTTCCCACGATCGACCTGTGGACGGCCTGCGCCTCAGCCCATGTGGGGATAGCGGTAGTCCGTCGCCGGCACGAACGTCTCCTTGATCGACCGGGTGCTGGTCCAGCGCAGCAGGTTCTGCGGAGAGCCCGCCTTGTCGTTGGTGCCGCTGGCTCGGGCACCCCCGAACGGCTGCTGGCCCACCACAGCGCCGGTGGGCTTGTCGTTGATGTAGAAGTTGCCGGCCGCGAAGCGCAGCCGCTCGCTCGCCGCCGCGACCACGGCGCGGTCCTGGGCGATGATCGAGCCGGTCAGGGCGTAGGGGGCGACGCTCTCCATCTGGGTCAGCATGTCGTCGTAGGCGCTGTCGTCGTAGACGTGCACGCCGAGGATCGGGCCGAAGTACTCCGTGCGGAAGATCTCGTTGTCCGGGTCGGTGGACTCCAGCACGGTCGGGCGCACGAACCACCCCTGGCTGTCGTCGCACCGCCCGCCGGCGACCACGGTGATGGTCGGGTCGGCCTTGGCGCGCTCGATCGCCGCGCTGTGCTTGGCGAAGGCGCGTTCGTCGATCACCGCACCCATGAACTGGGACAGGTCGGTGACGTCGCCCATGGCGATGGCGTCGGTCTCCGCGGCGAGGGCGTCGCGCAGTTGCGCCCACCGGCTGCGCGGGACGTAGGCCCGGGAGGCGGCCGAGCACTTCTGGCCCTGGAACTCGAACGCTCCCCGGATCATCGCGGTCCGCAGCACGTCGAGGTCGGCCGAGGAATGGGCGACGATGAAGTCCTTGCCGCCGGTCTCGCCGACGATGCGCGGGTAGGAGCGGTAGGTGTCGATGTTCTCCCCGACCTGGCGCCACAGGCCGTGGAACACCGCTGTGGACCCGGTGAAGTGGATCCCGGCCAGGCCGGGGTCGGCGAGGACCACGTCGGAGACGGTCTTGCCGTGCCCGGTCACCATGTTGATCACCCCCGGCGGCAGGCCTGCCTCCTCCAGCAGTGCCATCAGCAGGTGCGCGGCGAACTGCTGGCTCGCCGCCGGCTTCCACACCACGGTGTTGCCCATCAGCGCGGGCGCGGTCGGCAGGTTGCCCGCGATGGCGGTGAAGTTGAACGGGGTCACGGCATAGACGAAGCCCTCGAGAGGGCGATGGTCGGTGCGGTTCCAGACCCCGGCGCCCGAGAGTGGCTGTTCGGCGTAGATGTCGCGGGCGAAGGCGACGTTGAACCGCCAGAAGTCGATCAACTCGCACGCGGAGTCGATCTCGGCCTGGGTGGCGGTCTTGGACTGACCCAGCATGGTTGCGGCGTTCAGCGTCGCGCGCCACGGCCCGGCGAGCAGGTCGGCGGCCTTGAGCAGGATGGCGGCGCGGTCATCGACGGTCATCGCGCGCCAGTCGTGCGCCGCGGCGAGGGCCGCGTCGACGGCGGCACGAGCGTCCTCGTGGGTCGCGCCGCGCATCGTCCCGAGCACGTGGCGCCGGTTGTGCGGCTGCACCACCTCGATCGGAGCGCCGCCGCCCAACCGGCGCTGCCCGCCGATGGCCATCGTCAGGTCATGGGTCTCACCGGCCAGCCGCGTGAGGGCGCCCTCGAGCTCGGCCCGCTCGGGACTTCCGGGGGCGTATCCCTTGACGGGCTCGTTGACGGGAGAGGGGACAACGGTCACGGCATCCATCCGCCCATGGTGGCACGGGGGTCAGCGGCGTCAGAGGTCGAGTTCGACGAGAGCGTCGATCTCCTGCGCGGCGTACCACCCCAGCTCGTGATCCTCCACGCCGTCGACGAGGAAGCCGGCGTCCTCGTCGCCGGCGTCGGCCGCGGCGCAGACCAGGGCGCCAGCGCGTACGTCGACCTCGGCGGCGCCGTCGTCGACGTGCGCCGACACGACCTCGGCCAGCTCGATCGGCCGGCCCAGGCGCACGGCCGCCCGGTCGAGGTCGGGGGCGGGGCGGACCAGGGCGTCGGGCATCTCGGCCACGACGACGACGCGCCGGGCCGGATCCTGCGGTGACGCGGCGAGCAGCCGCAGCGAGGCCCGGGCGGCCACGGCCAGCGCGGCGTACTCCAGCGCCTCGCTGTCGCCCTCGACGTACCACTCGCGCAGCGCGGGGGTGACGGCGTAGGCGACCGGTGCGATGCTCGCACCGGTGTCGACCAGGGTGCGCAGCAGGGGCAACGTCGCCGGCAGATAGACGCGCACTCAGGTCACCGCGCCCAGCTCG
Organism: Actinomycetes bacterium; assembly: GCA_038223055.1. Lineage (GTDB taxonomy): Bacteria > Actinomycetota > Actinomycetes > JACCUZ01 > JACCUZ01 > JBBRHF01. The sequence goes on from JBBRHF010000048.1 coordinate 13,382, forward strand.
TCGGGCCGGGGGTCGCGCAGCGCCGCCGCGCTCGTGCGCAGTGAGGTCTCGAGCACCTGCAGCCGCCGGGCGGGGTCCATCAGGTTGGCGCCCATCGCCTCGAGGTCCTCCGGGCCGGGAGCGAGCACCGTGATAGCCGCGCCGGCGGCCTGCACCTTGGCGGCCTCGCGCAGCATCCGTCGGGTCACCTGCCGGCGGACCCGCCGTTCGAGCTTGGTCACCAGTCGGCGTGGGTGGTCGTCGATGAACGAGGCCATCGGGGCGAGGACATAGACCTCGTCGAGGCCCTCGGCGGCCACCAGGTCAACGCTTGTGGTCGAGCACGCGCCGCCGTCGACGTAGCGCCGGCCGCCGATCTCGATGGGGGCGTACCACCCCGGGATGGCGCAGGAGGCCATGACTGCCTCGTCCAGCGTCGCCGGCGGCTCCCCCGGGCGACCGAAGGCGACCCGGCGGCCGGTGTCGTAGGCCATCGAGACGACCCAGACGCCCGCGCGGGGAACCCAGCCGCTCCCGTCGGTGACCCCGCGCACCATGTCGCCGACGGCTCGCAGGCTGCCCTGCCCTGGCGGGGTCAGCGCGGCGAGCACGGCCAGCGGCGGCACGTGCCACGGCGCCAGCGCGGTGCGCCGAAGCAGCGCCGGCGAGCCCACGCCGAGGCGGGGCCGGGCCGGCACCGCGCCGCCGGTGGACTCGTCATAGTCCCAGTCGAGCCCCGCCGCGTGGGGCATCGGCAGGCCCAGCTGGTGGGCGTGCAGGTCGCCGGCCGAGAGCCCGGCCCCGAGCAGGGCGGCGAGCACGGAGCCCGCGGAGGTGCCGACCAGGATGTCGGCGCGGTGAGGGGCGAAGCCCTCGACGTCGGCGATGGCATTGAGCGCCCCGATCGACCAGGCCGCGCCGAGCACGCCGCCCGCGCCGAGGATCACCCCTCGCCGTGGGCTCCTGCTCATCGCACTGCCTCCCGCAACTCGATCAACGAGTCCAGGATGCACTGGGCGAGCACCTCGACGTCGGGCATCGCGTCACGGTCGGCGTTGAGCCCGAAGTAGACACCGCCGTCGTAGGAGGTCACGCCCACGCTGAGCGCCTGGTTCCTGGCGAGGGGGACGACGGGGTAGGCGGCCAGCAGCCGGGCGCCGGCGAGGTAGAGCGGCTGCTGGGGGCCGGGGACATTGGACACCACGAGGTTGAACCACCGCTTGGACAGCCCGTTGGCCACCCTGGCGCCGAGGGCGTGAATGGTCGGCGGCGCGAACCCCGCCAGCCCCACCATGGCCTCGGCGCCGATCGCCTCGGCGCTGTCGCTGTGCGGCCGCATCCGGTAGGCCACCTGGTGCAGGCGCATGACGGCGCTGGGCTCACCGACGGGCAGATCCACGAGGTAGGACGCGACCCTGCTCGCCACGGCGCCGCCGGTCGTGACGCCGTCGCCGCCGTCCGCCTCGGCACGGACGCTGACCGGCACCATCGCGCGCACGGTGCGCCGGGTGCTCACCGCCTCCCCCCGCGTCAGCAGCCAGGCCCGCAGGGCACCGGCGACGACGGCTAGCACCACGTCGTTGACGTGCCCGCCGTGGGCAGTGCGGATGCGACGGAAGTCCTCGAGCTCGGTCGCGACCGTGGCGAAGCGGCGCTGTTCGCCGATGGGCACGTTCAGCGGGCTCACCGGGGCCGGCCTCGTGGCCCGACCGGCCGCCACGAGCAGTCCGCCGGCGGTGCCGAGGACCCGGTCCGCCGCGGTGCGTACGTCGGCGAGGGCGAGCCGGACCGTGTCCAGCACCAGGGTCGGGCGGTGCACGGCGTCGCCCACCGCCCCGCCGACCAGCTCGATCCAGGACGGGTCCGGCGACGGGCGCCACGAGTCGGGAACGGGTGGCTCGGGCCCGTCGGCGTCGCCGGGTTGCGCGGTGGTGTCGAGGATCACCTGGCCGATGTCGATCGACCCGATGCCGTCGACCATCGCGTGGTGGGTCTTGGTGATCAGCGCGAACTGACCCCCGGCGAGCCCCTCGACGACGTACATCTCCCACAGGGGGCGGCTGCGGTCCAGCCGGCGGCTCTGCACCCGGGCCACCAGCTCACCCAGCTGCTCGTCCGTGCCCGGGCGAGGCAGGGCAGACCGGCGTACGTGGTAGTTGACGTCGAAGTGCTCGTCGTCGACCCAGACCGGGTTGGCCAGCCGGCCGGGCACGAAGCGTACCCGCTGGCGGTAGCGCGGCACGTAGGCGATGCGCGCCGCGATGAGCTGGACCAGGTGGTCGTAGTCGAAGCCCGCCTCGGGCACCGCAAAGACGGCGACCCCCCCGACGTGCATGGGAGTTGTCGGCGCCTCGAGGTAGAGAAAGGAGACGTCCAGCGCGCTGAGCCGGTCGGCCATCTGGCGCGGGCCTCCATCTCGATAGGCAATTCCCGTGCTCGACCCTCCATCGTGACACGCGGGGCGCCTCGGCTCGGCCACCTACAGTGAGTTGACCCCAGATCCCCACCCGATCCCCCGAAGCAGGAGCCCCGGACGTGACCATTGGCACGATCCCGGCCGGGCCGCGATGATCACCGGCCAGCTGCTGGCCCACGGCGTCGGCAGCCGGGAGGACCTGCCGCTGCCCTTCTCCTACGCCTTGGCCGGGGCCGTGGTTGCGCTGGTGGTGTCGTTCCTGGCGCTCGGTCTGCTCTGGAAGACACCGCGGCTGGACCCCGAGACGGCCGGGTGGGAGCTGCCGGCTACCGCCCGGCGCGGGCTGGAGAGCCGGGCCGTACGCCGAGGAGTGCAGGCGCTGGGCCTGGTCATCACGGCCTACGTCACGATGGCCGCCGTGGTCGGCAAGGACGACGCGCTGAACCCGACGGCCGGCGTGGTCTACGTCCTGTTCTGGATCGGGGTGCCGCTGCTGTGCGTGCTCGTCGGGCCGGTCTGGCGGGTGCTCAACCCGATCCGCACCGTCCACGCGTTGCTGTCCCGGGCCATCGGGACGCGCCCGGAGCAGGGCATCGCCACGATGCCGCCGGCACTGGGTGCCTGGCCGGCGGCCGTGACGCTGCTCGCGTTCGCCTGGCTCGAGCTGATCGCGCCGGGCAACGACACCCTGCCCGTGCTGCGCGCCTTCTTCGCGGCCTACTTCGCCCTCAACCTGCTAGCCGCGACCTATTGGGGGTCGGGGTGGTTCGAGCGCGGGGACGGCTTCGAGGTCTACTTCACCCTGGCAGGGCGGCTCTCGCCAATAGGCCGGCGCGCGGACGGGCGGCTGGTGCTGCGCAACCCCCTGGTGAGCGCCGCCGGCACACCCGTCGTACCCGGCCTGTTCGCGGTCGTGGGGGTGCTGCTCGGATCCACGGCCTACGACTCGCTGTCCAACGCCCCGTGGTGGATCCGGCTGGTGCAGGGCGGCGCGCTGCCCGTGCGGGTGACCGAGACGCTGGGCTTGCTCGCCGTGGTCACGGCGGTGACGCTGGCCTTCACGCTCGCCGCCGCATTGAGCGGGCGGTTCAGCGACCAGCCGGAGCGCCTGACCGGGGAGTTCGCGCACACCCTGGTGCCGATCGTGATCGGCTACGTCGTCGCGCACTACTGGTCGCTGCTGGTGCTGACCGGGCAGACCACACTGGTCCGGCTGTCGGACCCGTTGGGCCACAACAGCAACTGGCTCGGCACGGCCCACTGGGGCATCGACGCCCGGCTGGCCGACGTGACGTTCGTGGCGGTGCTGCAGGCCAGCGCGATCGTGACCGGTCACGTGCTGGGCGTCATCCTGGCCCACGACCGCGCGGTCCGCCTGCTGCCGCGCCGGCACGCCGTCGCGGGTCAGGTGCCGCTGCTCGTGCTCATGGTGGCCTACACCGTCACCGGCCTGTCCCTGCTGTTCGGGGCGTGAGCTGGTCGGGACTCGCCTCGCCAGGCAACTTCGTGCTCTAGTTCGGCGCAATCGCTGGGCAACTTCGGGCTTTAGCGGCGCAGCAGGCGCCGCCGGCGTGGTCCGGGGGCCCCGACCAGGCCGGCGGCGAAGCCGGCGAGCGCACGGCGGGCCGGTGAGTCGGGCGCGACCTCGGCCAGCGGCCGGCCTTGCAGGACGGCGGCGTCGAGCGCGTCGCGGTCCGCGGGCACGAACGTGAGGTCGGAGATGCCGGCGTAGCGATCGAGGGCCTCGGCGAGCTGGGCCTGCGGGTCGGAACCGACCGCACCGCGGCGCACCTGGTTGAGGACGACGCGCGGCGCGACGCCCGGCAGGGCCTCGCGCAGGTCGCTGAGCCCGCGCAGCAGTCGCTGCACGCCCACCGGGTCGGCGGCGCCGACCGCGACGACCGTGTCGGCCGCCGCGAGGGTCAGCAACGTGGCGCCGTTGCGCCGGGGAGCGGCGGTGTCGTAGGACAGTTCCTCGTCCTGCTCGAGGGCGAAGCCGCAGTCGACCACGGTCACCTCGCAGAGCCCCCGGCACAACGCCCACACCTGAGCCAGCGCGGAGGGCCGGAGCTCGGGCCAGCGCGCCGCCCGGGAGATGCCGGTGAGCACCCGAAGGTTCGGCTCGGCCAGCGGAGCGACCCGGGCCAGCGCCGGCAGGTCCAGCTGTCCGCCGTTGGCGAGCCGGCAGGCCGAGGCGAGCCCCGGGGCCTCGTCGAGAAAACCCAGCACCTGGTGCACCACCCCGCCGTAGACGTCGGCGTCGGCGAGCACCGTGCTGACCCCGGACCGGGCCAGCTCGGTGGCGACGGTGACCGCGACGGTCGTGCGCCCCGGCGCACCCGTGGGCCCCCACACCACGACCAGACTCCCCGGGGCGCGGGACTCGCCCAGCTCGACGTCCGGCCCGGCGCCGGCGGCCCGCGGCCCGCCGGTCCGCGGAAGCGGCACCGGTCCGCCGGGGCGGGTCGAGAGCGGCTCGGCGTAGCTGTGGTCCGCACCGGAACCGAGCGCGGCCTCGCCGAGGGTCAGGTCGGTCACGGCCCGGGTGACCGCGCCCGAGATCTCCTCAGGGGTGGCGTCGGCCGGCAGGACCTGGGCCACCCCGAGCTGGCGCAGCCGCAGCTCGGCCGCGTCGTCGCCAGGAGTGAACAGGCCGACGACGGCAACCTGGGCGGCGCCGAGCCGGGCCAGCGCGTCGCGGTCGAGCCGGCGCAGCTCGGCCGAGAGCAGAACGCCCCGGGCCGTCCCGGCGGCGGCTGCGGCGAGCAGGTCGGCGAGGTCGACGCATCGTCGTACGACGGTGATGCCGGTCGTGGCGTGTTCGAGGCCGGAGACCAGGCTTGCCTCCCAGGCCGCACCCGTCACGGCGGTGAGGACGGGGACGGTCATGGCGCGCCGAGGGCGCTGCGTGCGTCCTTGCTGCCGGGCACCTGCACGAGGTAGACGGTGCCGTGCGCCACGGCGTCGATGACCTTGCTCACGTCCGAGCCGGCGACGTAGACGGTCACGCCGACCCGCGAGCCGGTCCCGCCGAACCCGCCCCCCGCCGACACATCCTCGGCCACGGTGACCGCGGTCAGCACGAGGTCGGGCTTGGCCGGATCGGTGCCGCTGGGTGTGTCGCGCACGGAGTAGACGTCGACCACGCGGCCCTTGGCGAGCCCGGTGGCACCGAACCGGTCGACCTCGATGACCACCCGCCGCTGCTCCTCCGTGCCGGGCTGCCCCACCGAGGCGACCGGGAGCAGCTCGTCGCGCCCCACCGGCCGGGTCAGCACGAGGCCAACCAGGGGTTCGCCGGCCGAGACGTAACGCGACGTGGCCCGGTCGAGGCGCACCGAGCGAACGGCCAGGTCTCCCGCGGCCAGGGTGCTGCGCGGCCCGAGGTCGCGGGTCACCGACCACACCTGAATCCGCTGATCGGCCTGGGCGAAGATCTTGGCCCCGACCGCGACCGAGATCAGGACCAGCAGCAGGCCGAGGAGAAGGCGCGCGTCCAGCCATCGGGCGCGGGGCAGCCGGGCGGCAGCCGGCGACGGCAGCTCGGACATCGATCTCCCATCCCTGGCTGGGACGGCCATCGTGCCCTAAGTCCGGCGGGAGCGGAACTGCTCGTCCACAGGCGAGACGAGCTGTTGACAATCTCCCCGATGGCGGGATGGATCGGGGGTCGCATCGGGTCAGGTGGCGAGGTCGCGGGTGTCCTGGGCGATGACCAACTCCTCGTCGGTGGGGACCACGAGGGCCACCACAGGTCCCTCGCTGCTTACCCGTCCCCCCGTCTGGCGGCCGTGCGCAGCGTTGGCCGCCACGTCCTCGCGCACCCCCAGGACGCCCAGGTGCGCCATGATCTGGCTGCGCGCGGCGGCCCCGCGCTCCCCGACTCCCCCGGTGAAGACGACGGCGTCGAGGCGGCCCAGCGCCACGGTGAGCGCGCCGACGGTCTTGGCCGCTCGGTAGGCGAACACGGCCAGCGCCAGGGTCGCCCGCTCCGAGCCATCGGCCGCAGCGGCTTCGACACTTCGCATGTCATGGCTGACCCCGGACAGGCCGAGCAGGCCGCTGCGGCTGTTCAGAACGTCCAGCACACCGGCGAGGTCCACGTCCAGGCGCCCGGCGATGTAGCCGAGCATGCCCGGGTCGACGTCGCCGCTGCGGGTGCCCATGACGAGACCCTCGAGCGGGGTCATGCCCATCGTGGTGTCGACCGAGATCCCGTCGCAGACGGCGGCCGCGCTGGCGCCGTTGCCCAGATGCAGGGTGACCATCCGTAGCGACTCCAGCGGGCGACCCAACAGCTGCGCCGCGCGTGCGCTGACGTAGCGGTGGCTGGTGCCGTGGAAGCCATAGCGGCGTACGCCGTGCTCTTCGAACCATTCGCCGGGAACGGCGTAGTGGTAGGCCACCGGCGGCATCGTCTGGTGGAAGGCGGTGTCGAAGACCGCGACCTGCCCGAGGTGGGGCAGTTCGGCCCTGGTCGCCTCAATGCCCGCGATGTTGGCCGGCTCGTGCAGCGGAGCCAGGTCGATCATCTCGTGCAGCACCGCGAGGACCTCGTCGTCGATCGCCACCGACGCGGAGAACCGTGAGCCGCCATGCACGACCCGGTGGCCCACTCCGGACACCGCAGCCCGTTCCTCATCGCTGAGCGTCGCCAGCAGGTGGGCGACCACGCCGCGGTGCGTGCCGTCCGTCGGGGTGCTGGTCTGCTCGTCGTCACCGCGGCGCAGCGAGACGACGGCGTCCGGGCCGCCGACCCGCTCGCCGAGCCCAGCCACCGCCCGCGCACCGTTCTCCGGGTCGACCAGCGCGAACTTCACCGACGAGCTGCCGCAGTTCAGGACGAGGACCGACGAGGCGATCGAGGGCACGGCGTCATCAGCCCCGCTCGGCGGGGTCCGGGAGGACCCATGCGCGCAGATCCGGGAGATCCTCGAGGTGCTCGACCACGTAGGCGCTGTGCTCGGCGAGCCGTGACTGGCAGTAGGCCATCAGGTCGCTTGCGCCCGGCGGGGTCCGGCGGGCATTGTTCAGCGCGTCCATGACCAGGTGGTAGCGCGACACGCGGTTGCGCACGACCATGTCGAAGGGGGTGGTTGTGGTGCCCTCCTCGATGAAGCCACGCACCCGGAACCGGTCGGCGTCGGGGCGGCCGTGCACGAGTTGGTGGACCGCGCCCGGGTAGCCGTGGAAGGCGAACACCACGTCGACGTTGTCGGTGAAGAGTTCCTTGAACAAGGTCTCGGACATGCCGTGCGGGTGGTCCTTGCGGCGCGGCAGCGTCATGAGATCGACGACGTTGACGACCCGGGTGCGGAACTGCGGCAGGTGCTGGCGCAGGATGTCCGCCGCCGCCACCGCCTCCATCGTGACGACGTCGCCGGCGCAGGCGAGCACGATGTCGGGGTCGGTGCTGCCGTCGTCGGTGCCGGCCCATTCCCAGACTCCGGCCCCGCGAGTGCAGTGCGCGAGGGCCTCGTCCATCGTCAGCCACTGCAATTGGGGCTGCTTGTCGATGACGATCAGGTTGACGTAGGAACGCGACCGGAAACAGTGGTTGGCCACCGAGAGCAGGCAGTTGGCGTCCGGCGGCAGATAGACGCGGCCGATGTTGCCCCGGATGGTGATCACGTTCTGGATGAGGCCGGGTCCCTGGTGACTGAAGCCGTTGTGGTCGTTGCGCCACGCGGTGGAGGTCAGCAGAACGTTCAGGCTGGGCACCTCGACCCGCCAGGGCAGGTTGGCCGCCTCCTGGAGCCACTTGGCATGCTGGATGGTCTGCGACGCGCTGACCATCGCGAAGGCCTCGTAGGTGGCGAACATGCCGTGCCGGCCGGTCAGGTTGTAGCCCTCCAACCAGCCGTGGCAGTTGTGCTCGGAGAGCACCTCCATCACCCGGCCGTCGCGGGAGATCGAGACGTCCTCCGGCGTCACCGCCTCGGCGAAGCAGCGGTCGGACACCTCGAAGACCGCGCCCAGCCGGTTGCTGTTGGTCTCGTCCGGGCAGAAGAGCCGGAATCGGTCCGGGTTGCGGGTGTAGATGTCGCGGATGAGTTCGCCGAGCTTGCGGGTCGACTCGGCGCGGACGGCTGCCGGCCTGGCGAGGTCGATCGCGTAGTCGCGGAAGTCGGGCAGGTCCAGGTCACGGGTCAGAATGCCGCCGTTGGCGTGCGGGGTCGCGCTCATCCGCAGCGCACCTGCCGGGTTGGCCGCCCGGACGATCTCGGTGGGCGCGCCGTCGGCGTCGAAGAGCTCGTCCGGCCGGTAGGACCGCAGCCAGGTCTCGAGCAGGTCCAGGTGAGCCTGGTTGCCCTTGACCCCGGCGAGGGGGACCTGATGGGACCGCCACGTGCCGGTGACCTTGACCCCGTCGATCTCCGCCGGGCCGGTCCAGCCCTTCGGCGTACGCAGAACGATCATCGGCCAACGCGGCCGGGAGCCGTCCCAGTCGCCGCCCCGGGCGGCGGTCTGGATGTCGCGGATCGTGCCCCAGGCCTGGGCCAGGGCAGCAGCGAACCGGTGGTGCATGCCGGGCAGGTCCTCGCCCTCCACCTCGATCACCTGGTAGCCGTGGCCCTGGAACAGCTCGTGCACCTCTGCCGGGTCCTTGCGGCCCAGCACCGTCGGTCCCGAGATCTTGGCGCCGTTGAGGTGCAGGATCGGCAGGACGGCTCCGTCCCGCTCGGGGTTGAGGAACGAGACCCCCTTCCAGGAGCCCTCCAGCGGACCGGTTTCGGCCTCGCCGTCGCCGACGACGGCGAGTGCGAGCAGGTCGGGATTGTCCATCACCGCGCCGAAGGCGTGCACGAGCACGTAGCCGAGCTCGCCGCCTTCGTGGATGGACCCCGGCGTGGTCACCGAGACGTGGCTCGGGATGCCGCCCGGTGCGGAGAACTGGCGGAACAGGCGCCGGATGCCCTCCGCGTCGAGCGTCACGTCTGGGTAGACCTCGGTGTAGGTGCCCTCGAGATAGCCGGCGGCCACCAGGGCCGGCCCGCCGTGGCCAGGACCGGCCAAGTAGACGATCTGCTGGCCGGTCTCCCGGATCAGCCGCGAGGCATGGGTGTAGATGAACGACAAACCAGGGCTGGTTCCCCAGTGCCCGAGCAGGCGCGGCTTGATCTGCGCCGAGGTCAGCTTCTCCCGCAGCAGTGGGTTGGCCATCAAGTAGATCTGGCCGATCGTGAGGTAGTTGTTCGCACGCCACCACGCATCCATGGCGGCGACCTCGTCGTCGGTAGGGTGGGCCAGCCGCCCGACCAGGGCGTCGACCGGCTCCGTGTTCGACGGGTGGCGACCCTGCTCGCTGACGCTCACGCTGATCCTCCTCGTTGCGCGGTCACCTGGTGTGGTCGTGCGGTTCGACGCTACCGCCGGGGTTCCTGTGGACGAACGCCGGCCCGGACCCGGGTGAGGCGGCAGACTGGACCCGCCCCACATCAGTCCCCCAACCCGAGGAGCCGCGGCAGATGAGCCCTTCCCCTCGCTTTCTCCAGCTGACCGATGTGGCCGAGATGCTGAACATCTCCTCCGCCCAGGTCTACGCGCTGGTCCGCTCGGGCGAGCTTCCGGCGATCAAGATTGGCGGTCGCGGGCAGTGGCGGGTCGAGGTGAGCGAGCTCGAGTCCTACATCACGAGGATGTACGAGGAGACCCGCGAGTTCGTCGCCACCCACCGGTTCGGTCGAGGCGGCGACGACGACACGGCGGCGCTTGACGATCTGGCCTGACCCGCCTGACCCGCCTGACCCTCCTGACCCACGTGCGTGTCTCGGCCTCCCCGTCGTGGGCCGATCGCGTGACCACCGGGCCGCACGACGCCGATCGCGCGACCACCGGGCCGTTAGTGGCTGTCGCTGCGCACGACTCCGATCGCGGCGAACGGCACGGTCCGCACGCCCGTGACGACGTCGCGGCGGCGGATCTCACCGACCGCGTGCTCGGCGAGCTCGAGGAAGTCCGACCCGACCCGGTCCAGGGTCCCGGTCACGGTGCTGGCGTCGATCAGGTGCACCGTCACCGGCGCCCGGTCCCGCGCCACCTGGCGCAGCGAGTGCGCCAGGCCCAGCCGGGCGACCACCTGACCCTCGCTGTCAGGGACCGCGGACAAGGGCCCCAGCCCGGTCACGGCGAGCACCGCCGTGAGCGGCACCAGCGCCTGCCGGCCTGCTGCCTCGAGGACGACGGCGGCGGCGGCGCCGACGTGGACGAGCTCGCCCTGCACCGCACCGACCCCCTGTACGTGCAGCCGGACCGGGCCGCCCGTGGCGGGCCGTAGCCGGTCGACCAGGCGCAGCATCGCCCGCTCACGCCGAGTTCGCTCGGCCACCTCGCCGGCCAGGCCAGCCGCGTCGTAGGCCTCGAGTTGGGCCTCGAGGTCGCGGAACAACTCGTCCCAACGCACGCGGCCTCCCCTCGTTCGCACATCTCGCGTCCACAGTAGCCGCTCAGGCGTTGACCGCAGGCTAGCCACCGTGTACACAAGTAAACCCAAGCAAATGGACGCTAACGAGGGAGTCACGGTGCTCTCGGATCCCTGCCAGCCGACCCGGCCCGGCCCACCCGCCCGGCCTGCCCGCCGGCGCCAACTGCTCGGCGTAGCCGGACCCGCCGCCCTCCACCTGGGCATGACCGCCGTCCTGGCCTGGGCCAGCATCGGGTCGTGGCAGCGGATCGCAGCTGCCGGACCGGCCCCGCTGGACCCGCTGCTCGGCGTCACGGCCTGCGCCGCCGCTTGGGTGGCCCTGACCTGGCTGACCTGCTCCGTGATTGCCGCCGTGATCTCGGCACTGCGTCCCGCCAGGGCCGGGTCGGGCCGGCGCGACCGGCTCTCGGGTCCGATGGCCCGGCGACTGGCCGCCGGCTTGCTCGGGCTGACTCTGGGGACAGCTCCGGCAGCGATGTGGGCCGCGCCCGCGTCGGCCGCCGCTGCGGTGCCCGCGCCCACCGCGACTTCGGCGGCATCCGCGGCGTCAGCGGCATCGGTCGCGTCAGCCGCGTCAGCCGCATCGGTCGAGTCGGCAACGGCGGGGGCTTCGGGGGCTTCGGGGACTTCGGGGACTTCGGGGACTT
>JBBRHF010000049.1:0-24798 GCA_038223055.1 Actinomycetes bacterium
GACGGCGCCGCGCCGTCCGGCGTCGACCCCGGCCGCGCGGCTCCGCTGCTGGACTGGGCGCTGGTCCGGGCGTTCCGCCAGCAGGCCGCCGACCAGCTCGCCGGCGCGGTCCGCGAACGCGAAGGCCTCGACGAGGCAGCCCGCCACGAGCTCGGCCGCCGGATCGTGCTGGACCTGCTCAGCGCGCACGCCGACGAGGCCCTGACCGCCGGCACCGACACCTTCACCCCCGCCGAGGCGCAGGTCCTGGCCGCCGCGGTCTTCGACGCCCTGTTCGGCCTCGGGCGCATGCAGGGCCCGGTGGACCAACCCGACCTGGAGAACATCGAGGCATACGGCTGCGACAACGTCGTGCACGAACACGACGACGGGCGGCTCACCGACGGACCCCCCGTCGCAGACACCGACGAGGAACTCATCGAGACCCTGCAGTTCCTGGCCAGCCACACCGGGCGCCCATTCAGCCCCATGCACCCACACCTGAACCTGCGCCTGCCCGGCGGCGCCCGCCTCGCCGCCTGCGCCTGGGTCACCCCCCGCCCGCTGGTCGTGATCCGCCGCCACCGTCTCCGCGAGATCTCCATCGACGAACTCGTCGACCGCGGCATGCTCAGCGCCGCGCTCGCCTCCTTCCTCGTCGCCGCGGTCCGCGCGCAGCACAGCGTGGTCATCAGCGGACCCCCCGGCGCCGGCAAGACGACCATGCTGCGCGCCCTGTGCGCGGCACTGGACTTCGAGGAACACATCGGCACCTTCGAGACCGAGTACGAACTGCACCTGCACGAACTCCCCGCCCAGCACCGGCGGGTGTCACCGTTCGAGGCCCGCCCCGGATCGGGGGAGCGGGGCCCCGACGGCGCCCGCGCGGGGGAGGTCACCCTCGACGAGCACCTGTACAACGCGTGGCGGCACAACCTGAGCCGGCTGATCGTCGGCGAGCTGCGCGGCAAGGAGATCACCGCCCTTTTTCAGGCGATGCAGGGCTCGGCCGGGTCGATGAGCACCCTGCACGCGCGTTCCGCGCGGGCCGCGATCGGGCGGATGGTCACCCTGGCCACCGACGGCAGGTCCACCGGCACTGAGTCCAGCGCCCTGCAGCTGGTGGGGCAGAACATCCAGCTGATCGTGCAGATCACGCTCGACACCCGGATGGTGGACGGGGTCCGGCGCCGCCGCCGCTACGTCTCGGAGGTACTCGCGATCGAACCCGATGGGGACGGGCGCCCGACCACCACCGATGTGTACCTGCCCGGCCCGGACGGTCGCGCCGTGGCCGGGACGTTGCCGCAATGGCTGACCGGGCTGGCCCGCGACGGGTTCGACGACACCGAGTTCACCGGGCGCGTAGCGTGAGCCCGCTGCTGGCAGCGATCGCCGCGATGGCCACCCTGGGCGGGCTGATCCTGGTCTGGGTCGGGATCCGCCCGTCCCTTGTGCTGCCCGGCCCCACCCAGCCCGGCGCCGCAGGCGCCCGGTGGCGTCGCCTGGCGACCCGCGGGCCGGCCCGGTTGACCCCCCGCACGCGGGCGCTGCTGCTCGCCGGTTTTGCCGCCGGCCTGCTGGTGTGGCTGGTCACCGGCTGGGCCGTGGCCGTGCTGGTGGGGCCGGGGGTGTTCGCCGGGCTGCCCGTGCTGCTGCTGGCCCCCCAGGGCGAGACCCCGATCGCGCGGCTCGCGGCGATGGAGGAGTGGACCCGCAGCCTTGCCGGGGTGCTGACCGTGGGTGTGGGCCTCGAGCAGGCCCTCATCGCGACCCTGCGCTCCACCCCCGAACCGATCCGCCCCGAGGTGGCCACCCTGGTCGCGCGGCTGCGGGCCCGCTGGACCACCCCCGCGGTGCTGCGCGCGTTCGCCGACGACCTCGACGACGCCACCGGGGACCTCATCGCCGCCAGCCTGCTGCTGGGCGCCACCCGCCGAGGCAACGGCCTGGCCAGCGTCCTCGAGGGCCTTGCCGCGACCGTCGCCGACGATGTGCAGATCCGCCGGGCCATCGAAGCCGACCGCGCCAAACCGCGTACCACCGCCCGCTGGGTCACCATGATCACCGTGGGGATGCTGGCCACGTTCTCCCTCAACGGCTCCTACTTCGGCGCCTACAGCAGCGGCGTCGGGCAACTCATCCTCATCGCGCTGCTCGGCGCCTACGTCGGCGCCCTGCTGTGGCTGCGCCAGATGGCGGCCGGCACCAAACTGCCCCGGTTCATCGGCCGCCAAGCCACCCAAGTCGCCCAGGACGGCGCGCCGTGACCCCGCTGCAGGCGGCCATCGGCGCCGGCGCGCTGCTCGGGCTCGGGCTCACCCTCATCGTCTGGCAGCTGGTCCCGGCCCAGCCCGACCTGCGCTCCGCGTTGGCCCGCCTCGCCCCCGACCGCAACCCCACCACCCCCGACATGCCTACCGGCAGCGGCCCGGCGGACCGTGCCGGGCTGTGGGTGCACCGTCACCTGCCCGTTTTCGCCGCGACCCGCCTGCCCCGCCGGGAACTGGCGATTCTGCGGACCCCCGTGCACCGCTACCTGGGCGAGAAGGCGCTCTACGCGATCATCGGGCTGATCTTCCCCGGCCTGGCCGCCCTGGTCGTGGTACTGGTCGGGATCGGGCTGCCCTACGCGCTGCCGGTATTCGCCGGCCTGCTCCTCGCCGCGGCCATGTCATTCATCCCCGACGTGGCCGTGCGGACCGCAGCCAAGTCGGCCCGCGAGGAGTTCACCCGCGCGCTGGGCGCCTACATCGACCTGGTCGCGCTGGAACGGGCCAGCGGGTCCGGCTCCACCCAGGCCCTGGAAACCGCAGCCGCAGTCGGGGACTCCTGGGTGTTCCGCCGACTCCGCGAGGAACTGGCCCGCGCCCGCTGGTCCGGCACCGCCCCCTGGGACGGACTGGCCCACCTCGCCGAAGAGCTCGGGCTGCCCGAGCTCGCCGACCTCGGGGACATCATGCGGCTCTCCGGCGAGCAGGGAGCAACCGTCTACGCGACCCTGCGGGCCCGCTCGGCGAGCCTGCGCACCGCCCTACTCACCGCCGAACACGCCAAGGCCAACGCCGCGGACTCCCGGATGGCGATGCCCGTGGCCGCGCTCGCCCTGATCTTCCTGCTCCTGGTGGCGATGCCCGCCATGATCCGCATCGTGTTCGGAAGCCAATAAGCCACCTACCCACCGCCCCCGGCCCGCAAGTGCTTGGCACCGGGGGCCGGCCCCGCGATCTGTCACAAACTGCAACCGACCGTCACCTTCCCAACGATGAAGCCCGCAATCGCCCCCACCGCGCCGCCCCCACCACACCGAGGACAACCAATGGTCCAGCTCCTCCGCACCGTCAGCAGCCTCCCGCTGCTCACCCACGACCGGGTGCGGCGACGAACCCGGCAAGGTCGCAGCGACGACGGAACGGTCACCCTTCGAGGCCATCGTCATCTCGCTGCTGCTGCTGCTGGCCCTCGGCGTAGTCCTCCTGGGCATCACCGCCCCGGTACCCACCGGCAAGATCCGCTGACCGGGGCCCCCCGACCCACAGAGCCCTGGCCTCGCGCCCCGATCTGTCACAGACTGCATCCCGACCGTCACCTTCAAGAGTGAAGCCCCCAAATCCCCCCCACCACCACCATCCCGGAGAGAGAGGACACCACCGATGGTCCCGCTCTACTGCACGCTGTTGCTGCTCACTCGCGATCGCGTCCTGCGCCGAGTCCACGAAATCCAGGACCGCGGCGACGACGGAAGCGTCCTCGAGCTCGTCATCATCTCGCTCGGCCTGTTCCTGTTGGCTCTCGCCGTCGTTGCCGGCATCACCGTCGCGGTCAACGACCGGCTCGCCCGTATCCGCTGATGACCCGCCCAGCCCGGCTGCGGAGTCGGGACGAGCGCGGGTCGAGCGCCCTCCAGCTGGTGGTTGTCTTCCCGGTCGTGCTGCTGCTGATCTTCGGGGTCGTGCAGGGCGCGCTGTACTACCACGCCCGCGGCGTGGCGCTGGCCGCGGCGCAGGAAGGGCTGGCCGCGGCCCGGCTGGAGCACGGCACCGCCGCCGACGGAGCCACCCGCGCCCGGGAGTTCCTCGACCGGGCCGGGGACGGGCTCCTCGTCGAGGTCAGCGTCTCCCCGGCGCGCACCGCCGTGTCGGCGAGTGTCACGGTGCGGGGCCGCTCTCTCAGCCTGGCCCCCGGGCTTTCCGGGATGAGCGTGTCCCAGACCGCGGCCGGCCCGGCCGAGCGACTCACCGCCCCGGGCCAACCGTGAAGCGCACCCTTGTGCGCCCGCTCCGGGTGCTGCGGCAGCTGCGCCGCGACCAGCAGGGATCGATCGCGCTCGAGCTGGCGGTGCTGGGACCTGGGCTGCTGCTGTTCGTCGCCCTGGTCATCTTCGGTGGGCGGGTGGCGCTGGCCAACCAGGCCGTCGCCCAGGCCGCCGCCGAGGCGGCCCGCACCGCCTCGATCGCCCGCACCCAACCCCATGCCGACCGCACCGCGGCCGCCGCGGCCCGCGCCACCCTGGGCCAGCAGAGCCTGCAGTGCCTCAGCACCCGGGTCGGAGTGGACACCTCCGGGTTCACTCGCCCACCCGGTACCCCCGCCGTGGTCGAGGCCACCGTCACCTGCGTCGTGCGCATGTCCGACCTCGCAGTCCCCGGTCTGCCCGGCTCCCGGACCGTCACTGCCACCGCCAGCAGCCCCATCGACACCTTCCGGGAGCGCTGACCGATGCCCGGGACAACGACCATGCCCGGGCGCCACCGTTATGGCGCCGACGACTCGGCCGGGGATCGCGGCTCGGTGTCGCTGTTCTTCGTCGTCGCCGCGGCCGGCTTGCTTGTCGCGGTCGGGCTCGTCGTCGACGGCGGCGGCAAGATCCGGGCGAGCCAGCGTGCCGACGCGGTCGCCGCCGAAGCAGCCAGGGCCGGCGGGCAGGTCGCCGAGGCCGGCCCCGCCATCCGCGGGCAGGGCTTGCGGCTGCCGGCCGCCGCGGCCCGAGCCGCCGCCGCGGAGTACCTGGCCGAGGCCCGCGTCGAGGGCACCGTCACCGTCACCGGCGGCACCCGCCTGCAGGTCGACACCGTCACCAGCTACACCCCGGTGTTCCTCGCCATGATCGGAGTCGGCCCGATGAACACCACCGGCCACGCCGAGGCCCGCATCGTCCGCGCCCTGAACGGCGAGCGGTGACCGGCACCCGCGGCCTGCTGCGCCGCCGCGTCACCGGTCTGCTGGCGCTGCTCGTCCTGCTCGTGCTGGTCCTGGGCATCCCGGCCGGGTTGCTTGCCGTGGCCGGAAACCCGCTGGACGCCGCGGTGCCCGGCGTCGGGGACCTGCTGCGACCCGACGACGGGTCGCTGTTCCTCACCGTCCTGGTCGCCGTGGGTTGGCTGGCGTGGGCGACGTTCGCGGTCAGCGTCCTGGTCGAGACCGCCGCCGCACTGCGCGGCCGACCCGCCCCCCACCTGCCCGCCCTGCGCCTGCAGCAGCACGCGGTCGCCGCCCTGGTCGGCGCCGCCGCGGTGCTGTTCACCGCCGCCGGACCGGCCGTAACCGCCGCCCCCGCAGCCGCGGCCACCCGGCACGTCACTGTCTTCGCTGTCGCCGCCGCCTCACCCGCCCGCGGCCACGACCCCCACCCGACCGCCACCACCGGCACCCAGCAGGCCGTCCCGACCACCGACGGGCCCGCGGCCGCCGCCCGGCAGCACCCCCGGCACCGGACCCACACCGTGGCCGCGGGGGAGTCCCTGTGGTCGATCGCTGAACACGAGCTCGGCGACGGGGCCCGCTTCGGTGAGATCGCCGCCCTCAACTACGCCTCGCCTCAACTCGACGGGCGGACCCTCGACCACGCCCACTGGATCCGCCCCGGCTGGGTCCTGAACCTCCCTGCCGCCGGCAACCCCGGCCGCCGCCCGGGGCACACCCGCACCGTGCACGCCGGTGACACCCTGTCCGAGATCGCCGCCGAGGAGTACGACGACCCGGCCCGCTACCCCGACATCGCGCGCGCCAGCGCCGGCATCACCCAACCCGGCGGCGCCCACCTGACAGACCCCGACGTCATCGCCCCCGGCTGGACCCTGAACATCCCCCCCGACCCGACCCGGCCCGGCCCCGCAGCCCCAACGCGACCAAACACCGCCGGCCCGGCCGCGGCAGCACCGGACCGGCCCGCCCCGAACCGGGCCGCACCCGAGGCCCCCACGACGACACCCAGCCCGCCGCCGGCGCCAGCACCCACCACTGAGGCGCCCGCCCGCACGACCTCCGGCACAACATCGGGCACCACCCCCGCGTTGGCCCCGGCCGCCCCGGTCGACGCCGAAGACGATGAACGGTTCCCGGTCCGCACCGCCGCCGGTGTCGGCTCGCTGCTCGCCGCCGGCGTCCTCGGGCTGCTCGCCACCCGACGCACCGCGCAGCAGCGCCGCCGCCGCCCCGGCCGCGCCGCGCCCCTGCCCACCGGGGAGTCCGCCGACGTCGAACAGGACCTGCGCGCCACCGGCGACCCACTCAGCGTCGCCACTGTCGACCTGGCACTGCGCGCCCTCGCCGCCCGGTGCGCCCACACCGGGCAGCCGCTGCCCGTCGTGCGGGCCGCCCGGCTCACCGGCGACCAGTTCGACCTGTACCTCGCCGAACCAGCCGCCCTTCCCGACCCCTGGACCGGCACCGCCGACGCCACCGTGTGGACCCTGCCGGCCGACGCCGCCGACCTGCTCGACCCAGCCCCCACCGACCACGTCCCCGCCCCGTACCCGAGCCTGGTCACCATCGGACACGACTCCGAGGACGGCCACGTCCTGCTCGACCTCGAGCACATCGGCGCCCTCACCGTCACCGGCGACCCCGACGCGACCCGCGAGGTCCTCGCCGCGATCGCCGTGGAACTGGCCACCAGCCGCTGGGCCGACGACCTACAGGTCACCGTCGTTGGCGCCTACCCCGAACTCGAAGACGCGCTGCAGACCGGGCGGATCCGCTACCTACCAGCGGTCGGGCACCTCCTCGAGGACCTCGCCACCCGGGCCGACACCGACCGCGCCATCCTCGCCGAGCAGGGCGCACCCGACCTCAACCACGCCCGCGCTGGCGGCGTCGCCCCCGACGTGTGGACCCCCGAGATCGTGCTCCTACCCGGCCACACCACCAGCGGGCAGCGCCACCAACTCGGCGACCTCCTCGAGCAGCTGCCTCGGGTCGCGATCGCCGCGGTCACCAGCGGCGACCCGGTGGGGGAGTGGACTATCCGTCTCGACGGGGACCACGCCGTCCTAGACCCGATCGGGCTGCAACTCCGTCCTCAGCGCATCGACGACCACGCCTACGCCCGGATCCTCGACGTGATCGCCACCGCCGACGACGACGACCCGGCCGCCCCCGCCGACGATGGCGCGCACGAACCCACCCTGGCCGACCTGCCACCCACTGCGCCCGAACCAGCCGACGCCGCAGAGACCGACAACGGTGACGTCGCAGGGGTGCCCCCCGCCGCGGCCGGACCTGGCACCGGGGTCGTCGACGTTCAGCCCGCCCCCGCGGCGGCCACGGCCAGCCCACCAGAGGCCGAGCCAGCCATCCCGGGCCGGGACGCCGCACCCGATCCGGACCCTGCCGCCCAGCCCCCGGTCGCCGCGGCGGCCGCACCCGCCCCGACCGTCCACACGCTGGCGCCGAGGACACCGCGGCTGCTGCTGCTCGGCCCGCCCGAACTGATCGACACCACCGGCCCGCTGCCCCAACGCGCCCACGCCACCCGCTACACCGAACTCGCCGCGTTCCTCGCCCTGCACCCGGACAGCGAGACCAAGACCATCCGCAACGCCTACTTCGCAGCCGCCGCCCGCCGCCCACCCGACGAGGCCGTGCACCAGGCCATCTCCAGGCTCCGCCGCTGGCTCGGCGGCGCCGAGTTCTTGCCCAAGAATCCGTCCGGCGGGCGGTACCGGCTCGGCCCCGAGGTCACCAGCGACTGGCAGGCGTGGTGTGCCTTGCTGCCGGGCGGGGCGCGCGCGGCGACATCCGAGGCGCTCGAGCAGGCCCTGGCGCTGGTCCGCGCGCGACCGTTCCTCGGCGTGGACCCGCGCCGCTACGCCTGGGCGGAGCACTGCACACAGCGGATGACCGAGGCCATCGTCGACGCCGCCTACGAGCTCGCCCACCGGCGCCTCATGGAAGGCCGATACCGGTCCGTGCTGGACGCCACCACCAAGGGCCTGCTCGTCGAGCCCGGCGTCGAACGGCTGTGGCGCGCCCGGATCCTGGCCGCTCACGCAGCCGGGGACCAAGACGCTGAGCGGGACGCCATCGCCCGGCTGCTGGCCATCACCACAGAACTGGACGTCGACCTCGAAACCGAAACCACTGAGCTGCTCGCCCAACTACGGGACCCGACCGCCGCCCGCATCGCCCAGATCGCCGCCCCGGCGCTGTAGGGGGATCGCCACCCATGACTCTCCAACCGCCCGCTAGGGACCCCCATCTGGATTGCCACACGTGCAATTCTGGAACACGACGCCTATCACGGGAGGGCACATCATGACCCGTCGACCTGAACCGCCTGCCATCACCGCGGCCACCGCCCTAGCGGCCGCTGTCCTGCTCACCGCTCTCACCGGCTGCAACGGCGACAGCCAGGCCGCCCAGATCCCGTCCACCTCGAGCACCCCGACCTCGGCGACCCCATCCCCGACCCCCACCGTCACCAAGGCGGCGACCCCAGAAGAGGCCGCAATCGCCCAGGCCCAGCAGGCCGTCCGTAACTACTACGACATTTACAACAAGGTGTCGCTGGACCCCGCCGCGAGCCTCGCGCTGCTCAAGACGGTGGCGATCAGCACGGGGCTCATCACCACGAACATCATCGTGAACGACGGACGCGCCAAGAAACAGCGCCAGACCGGCACCACCGAGATCGCGTCCATGCAGGTCAATGACGTGACCCTCACCAACAACCCAAAAAACCAGCCACCACAGATCCCGACCGTCCAAATCGACGTCTGCTACGACGTGAGCGGGGTGAAGCTCGTCGATGCCAGCGGCAAGTCCGTAGTTGCGCCGACCCGCAAGAGCAGGGCTCTGGCCAGGATGGGTGTGACCAACTACGCCTGGCCGAACTCGAAGGCGTGGAAAGTTGGCTGGGTTGAGGTCAAGGGGGAGCCGTGCGCTGGAAAAGCGTGACGTTCATGCTCGCAGCCGCCCTTTTGACTGGTGGGCTCGCGGGAGTGACGGTCCGGACAGCCGCCGCGGGTCCACCCGATTGTCGGGTCATCAACCCCGTAAGCGGCACCTGCGTCATCACTGTCCCCAGTCCAGGCAGCCCCGCCGGCGCCAGACCCAGCCCACCCCCGAGCCGAGGAGTCGCTAGTCACGGGTCAGTCGAGTGCTTCACGTCACTCACGCACGAGAAAGTCCCATGTCACGATCCCACCTACGGCTGGTGGAACCAGAAGGACGGCTGCTACCTGAAGCTCGTTGCCCCCCAGCCGCCGCAGACCGACCCCATTTGGCAAGGGCACACCGACGGTGCCATCTACGCCTTCTTCTGTCCGGACGTGGTAGGTCGGGGTACTCCCGGCGGGGTTACTTGGCTTTTGACCCCTCCGCGTGGCTTCGGCGGAGTCCTCATAAGTCCGGCGGAGCTGGCGCAGCGCGCCGTGGCGACGATGCAGTTGCGTGCGGTCGAGATAGGGATCGTGCCGGAGCCCAAGCCGGGCAGCATCGGGCTGGTCGGTATGCCGACCTGGATGTGGACGACGCCGACGCCGAACACGTGGGGGCCGATCACTCGCACGGCCAGCGCCGGCGGGGTGACCGTGACCGCGACGGCGAAGGTCACGACCGCGGTGTGGCGGATGGGCGACGGGACCACCGTTAACTGCACTAGCCCGGGCATGCCCTACGACGACGCCTACGGTCGGCGGGACTCGCCCGACTGCGGGCACACCTATGTCAACACCAGTCTCGGCAAGCCCGGCGACGCCTACCAGGTCCAAGCGACTTCGTACTGGAAGGTCGAGTGGGCTGGCGGCGGTCAGACCGGCACGATCAACCTCGACTTCACCGCCAACACCCAAATCCGGATGGGAGAAATGCAAGTCCTGATCACACAAAACTGACCGGCCGGCATGGCCTGCTGGGCGCTCGTGCTGGTCCTGGGCATCTCGGCCGCGCTGTTCGCCGCGGCCCGGCAAACCCTTTTGACGGCCGCTGCCCGGTGCGTCGGGGATCTGTTGCGGGTCTCGTCACCGTCGCACGCTTGCTACCGGGTCCGGAAGAACCAGCACGGGTAGGGCTGGCTGCTCAGACCTATGGCGATGGGTGTGCCGACTGGCAGGATTAGTTGCTCGCCGGGTTGCAGCACCGTGTAGCCAGAGCGCTGGTAGAACTTCGCGTCCTGAGGTGCGCAGTTGCCGACGAAGACCACCGGTTGATCTTCGGCGCTGAACAGTTGGTGCAGCACCCCGAGGGTGACCACGCCCACTCCCTTGCCGCGCCAGGCGGGGTCGACAACTAGGTGCCGGACGAATGTGACGACCTGGCCGTCGTCGAACCTCGCGGCGCCCGCCACGACAGCCCCGATGACTTTGCCGTCACTGTCTCGGGCCACCACACCGCCGCCCGCGGGGTCGATGGTCCAGCTGGTGGGGATCCCGAGGATGTTCGCGCGGACGAGCCGCTCGACGACGGGGCGATCGTGACCCTCCATCACCTCCCACTGAACACCCTGCTCCAGCAGGCGCGCGGCATGGCGAACGTGTCGCTCCTTGACCTTCTCGAAGCCCCACCCCTGGGCCAGCAGCTGGGTCACCGGCCGGCCTTCCCGTCGTTCGCGACGTCTCGTGCGCACCAGGCGACGAGTCCAGCGCCGGTGGCTCGCATGGCCCTGGGGCCGAAGCAGAACGGTTCTGTCACGACTTCTCCTTTCTTCGACAGGTAGTCCGCAGTGGCGACGTTGACCCGTCGCATCAACGTCAGAGCGCCTTCGTGGACGGTGCGGACCGTTGAGGGCTTGGCGCGGCGGCGGGCGATCCGCGTCGGTGAGGGTGGCGATCACCCGGCGAGGCGCCGAGGCTGGAACTGGGCGGCGAACCTGGCCGCGTCGCGCCACACCTTGGTGCCGAACACGGGCAGCCCGGCTGGGGAGCCGGCCACGCCGAGGCACTTGTCCAAGAGCAGGGTCACGCTGGCCCGCATCGACGGGGTCAGGCGCAGGTGGTATCCGGCGACCACGCGGGTAAAGCGGATCGCGTAGGTGCACCGGTAGGGCTTGTTCGGAGGGAGCCAGGAGTCGGGCCCGGACGCCTGTTTCGCCGCGTTCGCGTGTCCGTCGACGGCGAGCAGGTTGGCGGGGTCGTTGGCGAACGCGATCCGCCTACCCGCTGGCCATTGGGCGGCGCCGAGCTGCCATGCCAGCGCGAGCGGCGTGACGTGGTCGAGTTGCACGGCGGTCGCGTTCGTCTTGCGGAAGTGCAGCGTCTGGCCGGTGTAGGGGTCGGCGAGGGTGCCGGCTATGACAACGCACCGGTCACGGCGGATGACATCGGTCAGGTCGCGGGCGAGGATGTCATCACGTGTCCGACACCGATTCCTGTCGACGTCCAGCCAAGCGGCCCCGAACTTGATCCGCTGGTATCCGGTGCGAGGGCCGCGGCCACCGACGCGGATGGTCGCGAGCATCCTGCGGGCCGCCGCCACCTGCGCGGCGGTGTGGGATCGGACAGGGGGTCCGGTGGCTGCTCCCGGCGTCGGCGCCGCAGCGCGGGCCGAAGGGCCGGGCACGGCGCCCCCGAGTGCCGCGGCGCACAGGGCCACGACCACGAGCGGTCTGCCGAGTGAGGTCATCATCTCCGTCACCTCATGGGGGGTAGTGGGCCAATGCGGACGGTAGTTGGCCCCACCGACACTGACCGTCGACGTGTGGGCACAGGTTCCTTATTGATCGTGCCTGCCGGGTTGGTCAGGCGGTGGCGGCCAGCTGAGCGATGGGGTCGCCGTCGATGTCGGCGCGTACCGCGGCGACGAGTCGGCGGCGGGCGCGGCTGCACCGCTTGCGGAGGACGGTGTGGCTGAGCCCGAGCTCGTGGGCCACGTCGGCGCCGCGGTGACCGTCGCGGGGGTCGGGGAGGTACACCCGGACCAGCAGGCTGGCCTCCTCGGCGCAGATCGCGCGGACGTCGAGACCCCAGATGATGACCTCGAGCAGGTCCGCGTCCGAGCTGAGCCCGCCGCCGCTGGTGCGGGGGTCCTCGTATGCGCGGGCGGCGAGCCGGTCGGCGCACACGTCGGGGGACAGCGGGATGTCGCCGGGGGGTTTGCGGTGGCCGCTGGTGAGCTGGTGCAGGGTGTCCAGGGCGAGGTTCGCGGCGATCTTGGTCTGGCGCCGGCCTGCCGGGTAGGTGTGGAGAACTTCCCAGAAGGTGGCTACGGCGATGTGGCGGCGGTCCTCGATCCGCCGGTCGTCGTTGCTGGTGGGCCGCATTCGGCGCACCATCCGGGAAATCTTTGGCAGCATCGCCTGGAGCAGCACACGTCCGGCGAGCTGCTGCCCGGCCTGGGCTAGCCGTAGCAGCGCGAGCAGCAGCTGGTCTTCCTCGACGCTGTGGCTGGTGTCGATGCGGTCGACCAGCTCGCCCAGCGAGGTGGGCCCGGCCAGGACGGGCTCGGCTCGGCCCCACCGTCCCAGCGTGTGCGCCATTGAGGGCAGCGCGCCCAGCCGGGTCCATTCCTGGCCTAGCTGCCCGAAGATGCCGCGATCCAGATCGTCGTCGAGGTCATCGGCGAGGTGAGCCCGGAACAGACCCGGGCCGGGACAGGCAGTGATGAGGGTCGACATGGTCGGCTCCGATTCCGCGCAGTGACGGGGACGCTCCTGATCGTGGTCACTGCGCTGGTCGGACGCGCTTGCCCGCAGGCCCCGGATCGTTGCCCGCGTGGCCCGATTTGTTGCCTGGCGCGCTGAGCCCGCTTGCCGTGGCCGCAATCGCAGGCTCATTGGGGCTGGGGCGGGTGTGTGGTGTCGCCGCACTTGAGAAAAGGGCGGTCGTCGCGGTGTCACAAGAAGCCCCGTGTCCGCACCTTCTCCCTATGTCAAGGCAACTGGCGGAGGCGAGGCAGCTGTGGACGAGGACCAGCTCGGGGAGCAGGAGATGGGCGATGCCGGGCGAGTGCGTTCGGTGCGTCGGAGGATGGACGAGGCGATCGGGGAGCTGTCCGAGCGCCCGTTCGACGAGGCGGCTGCGGCGCGGATGCGCCGTGCCCTCGATGCCACTGCGTCGGCGCGGTCGGCGCTGCTGCGACTGCGCCGCCATCCGCCTCGCCCCGCGCCACGCGGCGCGCTACGGCTGGTCGACGGCGCCCCCGATAGGCGGGTCGACGAGATCTCCGAGCGTCGGTGGACGGCGGTCGGCGATGACCCGCCCGGGGACGCCGCGTGAAGACCGCATTGCGGTTGCGGCGCCGGGAAAGTCCCGCACCAGCACCCGACGACGACGTTGCCCTCGCCGCGGAGGCCGATCGGGACGTGCGTTTGCAGTCGCGCTGGACCGGCGGCTCCCTCCTGGCGACCCGGTTGGCGACGGCTGTGCTGTGGGCCGCTCTGCTGGCCGGGCCGTCGGCGCTGGCCCTGGCGCTGCTGCAGACCGGCCCGGGCGGGCAATCCACCCGGGTGGCCCCGCCGGCCGCCGACCCTGTCGGTGAGCAGGCCGCGGTCGGGGAGTTCGCGCAGCGGTTCGTGGTGACCTGGCTGCAGAGCATCCGCGGGCAGGAGAAGCAGCTCGCGCCCTACGTCAAGACGATCAGCCTCACCTTGCCTGAGGTCGCCTGGGTGGCCGACCAGCCGGCGACCGCTGACCTTCGCCGCGCGGGCGGCGCCGCGACGTGGTCGGTCCTGGTCGGGGTCACCGTCACCGCCCCGCGAGCTGCGGGCCCGCCGGTCGTCGGCGCGCCGGTCGTCGGGGCTGCGCCGGTGCGCCGGTATTTCCGGGTCCCGGTCCGGTACCGGTCCGGGGCGGTGGTAGCGCTGGCGCTGCCGGCACCCGTGGCCGCGCCCGCCGCGGGGGAGGCACCGCAGCTGACCTACCGCTACCACCCATCCCTGGATGGCCCGGTCGCCCGCGCGGTGCAGGAGTTCCTGTCCGCCCTGCTGACCGGCGCCGGGGACGTGACCCGCCTGGTGACGCCCGGTGCGGACATCGCGGCGGTCCTCCCAGCCCCGTACACCGGGGTGGAGGTCACCGACGTGCTGGTGGACCGCGACCTGGCCTCCGGGCCAGGCGACCGGCCCCAGGGTGAGCGGCTCCGCGCCCTGGTCGACGCCGTCGCGGCCGCCGGACCCAGGCAGCAGATCAGCGTGCAATACGCGCTGACCCTGACCTCACGGGCCGGCCGGTGGGAGGTCACCGCCCTCGATCTGACCCCCGCCGCGCAGACACCGCTGCCCCGCGCTGCAGGCGCGTCCGGCGCCCCTGTCACGGCGCCGGCCCCGCCGTCCTCACCCAGCCCGGCCGCCCAGCCCACCCGCTGACGCGGACACCACCAAGGGAGACCACCCAATGTCCACTGTGCATCTCACTCACGACGGCGTGACCATCCTCGCCTGCGCAGGCATCCTCGACTGCGCCACCACCAAGGTGGAGGAGCTCCGCATCTTCTTCCGCGGCTTCTCCGTCGTGGCCGGCATCGGCTTCGTCATCTTCCAGGCGCTGGCATCACGCGGTGCGTTCGCCCGGATCATCATCTCGGGACTGGCCGCCGGGGTGTTCATCTGGATCGTGTGGAACGTCACCGACCTACGTGACCGGGTCGGCAAAGAAATCGACACGACTCCTGCCGCGCAGAAGCTCCCCGGGCGCGCCGACATACTCGCCGTTCCGGGGCGGGTGCGGATGAGAGACCTGTCACCGGGCGACCAGGTCTTCGATAGGTGGGGCAATCTCACGGTCGTGCTGGTGTCGTCACCGGCAGCCGGCGCCGGGCGGCAGGGCGGGCCGCCGACGGGATCGAGATCCGCGCAGAACCTGCTATGAGCGGGCCCGATCCCGAGGTGGTGAAGTGGTACACCCGCGCCCGCAAGTTTCCCCAGCTGATCGGGCGGACCCCGGACGGGGCGAAGATTTGGGGCGGGCCGTACACGTTCACCCAGGCCGTCGGGGCCGGAGCGGTGCTGTTCGCCGGGGTGAACACGATGCGCTGGTGGGCCAGCTACGGGCTTATCGGCAACGCGATGATCCTGCTCGGGGTCGCCTACGGCACGGTGCTGACCCTGGGCCGAATCCCGCTAGGTTCCCGCAACCCGGTCGCGGTGGCCTCCGGTGCCCTGCACTCCCTGACCGCTCCCCGCACGGGCCGGCTGGCCGGGCGGGCGGTGCGGCTACGGCGGCCACACCGGGTCCGTCACCGCATCACCGTCCTGCCGCGCCCCGTGCGCGCCCCGGCGTCGCCCGCCGGTCGCCGGCACCGCCGGCCCGGTCCTGCCCTGGCCGCGCAGGCTCCGCCTGGCCGGCCAGCCGCGGGACCGCAGCCCGCACCTCCCGACCCGGCCACCTCGCCGAGCGGGCCGCCTGCCTCGCCCCGGCCGGCCCTGTCCGGGGTGCAGTTGCTGCTCGCCCAGACAGGCCCCACCCGGCCTGAGAGGACCTGATGCGCTCACCGATCCGCACCCTGGCCGGGAACCTGCGCTGGACCAGAACCGGCGCCGTGTGGGCGGACTGGCTGCTGCGCCCGCTGCCCTACGGCTTCCGCCCCGACAAGGACAAGCACGCCGTCCGCGGCGTGCACCAGGCACTGTTCCGGGCGCTGCCGGGGGAGTCGCTGCTGCTCGGGGTGTGCGCCGGGCTCGACCCCGCCGCCGTCGTCGAGAGAATGATCGACGGGGTCGACCTGCAGGGCTGCCCGGACTGGGCCGCCGAGTGCGAGGCCACCCTGGACACCCTGGACCAGATCGGGCCGGGGGAGCGGGTTTTCTGGCTGTCGGTGCCACTGGGCGCGACCCGCTCCCGTGACCGCATCCTCGAGCCGATTCGTTCCGCGGCCGCGGACCTGCGCGACACCCTGGCGCTGCCCCGCGCCGGGATCCCGCCCGGGGACCTGGAACGGCGCCTCGAGCAGGCCCGCAAGGTCGCCGCCGCCATCCCCGCGCCGCTGCGACCCCGCCCGGTGACCCCTGCCCAGATGATCTGGCTGCACCTGCACGCCCAGCAGCGCGGCCTGTTCCAGGACCTGGACCTGCCCGCCACCGGCGGGCCCCGCGATCTCACCGGTGCGCTGCTCACCCCCCGTACCGGCGCCGCGCTGAGCGAACCGCTGCTCGACGAGGGAGGGCAGGGCGACCTGGATCGCCGCCAGCTGCGCAGCTGGAACCCGCTCGAGCGCCGCTACCTCAAGGTCAGCCAACCCGGCCGGGCTCAGCCGGCCGCGGCCTCCTACCAGTCGCTGCTCGTGCTGACCGACGTCCCGGCCGAGGGGATGCTGTTCCCCGGCTCGGAGTTCATCGGCCGGATCGACGAATGCGGCATCGAAGTCGACTGGGCGATGCGCCTGCAGGTGCTGTCCTCCGACCAGGTCGCCACGGCGAACCGGCGGGCGCTGGTCAACCTCAACGAGCAGTACGGCCAACGCGAGGGCGAGCTGTCCCACGGGCTCAGCGTGCTGGACCGGGCCGCCGCCGAACTCGCCGAGTACGCCCAGATCCTGGACACCGACAAGCTCGAGGTCGAGGTGCAGGCCACCACCGTGTTCGCGGTCGCAGCACCCGACCCGACCGGCGCCACCGACCAGGCCACCGGACTCGCCGACTACCTCGGCTCCGCCGGCTACAAGGTCAGCCAACCGTTGGGCTACCAGGAGGACCTGTGGTGGGCGATGCAGCCCGGCGCCCCGGCGAACAGAGCGGTCCGCGAGTTCGCCCAGATCACCACCTCCCGGGCGTTGGCCGCCGCGGTCCCGCTGGCCAGTACCGAGCTCGGGGACAGCAAGGGCAGCCTGCTCGGGCTCAACATCTCCACCGGACGCCCAGGCGTGGTCCTGCACGACATCGCCGGCGCCTCAGCCCGCGACGTGTCCGGCTCCCTCGCTATCGCCGGAGAATTGGGCTCCGGCAAGGCCCTCGCCGTGGACACACCCATCCCCACACCGGGCGGGTGGGCGCAGATGAGAGATCTGGCGCCGGGCGACCACGTCTTCGACGAACAGGGTCACCCAACTGTCGTGCTGGGTGTGTCACCGGTGATGACCGGGCACCGCTGCTACGACGTCGTGTTCTCCGACGGCTCAAGGATCACCGCTGACGCAGATCATCTGTGGACGACTGTGCCCGACCGTGTACGCGTTGCGCCGGCGAAACACAACTACAAGGTTCGCGTTCGCGGCGCCGTCGACGTTGTGGACTTGGCCGGGCACACCCAGTCGCTGGCGGGTGCCGGCTGGCCAGCCCACGGCTCGACTCGGACCACTGCACAGTTGGGACGCTCCCTGCGAGTGCGCGGGCAGGCAAACCATGCCATCCCCATAGCCGGTCCGCTGGAGTTGCCCCCGGTCGACCTTCCGATCGATCCGTATCTGCTTGGCTGCTGGTTGGGGGACGGGGGGAGCCGTTGCGCCCAGATCACCTCCGCTGACCCGGAGATTCTGACCTTCATCGAAACGTCCGGATACACCGTCACCAAGCTGCGGGGAAACTACAACTACTCCATCGCCATTCCCCACGAGGCGGCTCCGCAGCCCGAGACGCGCCCCTGCGAATACTGCGGTGCGCCAATGATCTGCACCTACATGCATCGCCGCTACTGCAGCCGCCGATGCGCCCAGTCCGCCCGCCAAGCCGGCAGTTCCCCCGGCCCTCGCGGTATCTGCTCAAGCTGTGGCCGCGAACTCGGCGCGACAAGCACCGGGAGGCGCCACCAGGCTTGCTGGCATGCTGCCACGCTGAATGGCCGGCTCGGCCTGCTCGGGCTCCTGCAGAACAAGCACATCCCGCCGTTGTATCTGCGCGCGTCGAGGTCTCAGCGTCAGACCCTCTTGGCTGGCCTCTTTGACACTGACGGCACCGTCGCGCCCCAGGGATCCGTCCAGTTCGACAACACCAATCGGCAACTCGCCCACGATGTGCACGAACTCGCCTGTTCCCTCGGGTATCGCGCGACGCTGCGCGAAGGCCGCGCACGCCTCTACGGCCGCGACTGCGGACCGAAGTGGACGGTGTCGTTTACCACCACCGATCCAGTGTTCCGACTGTCCCGCAAACGGGCCGCACAGGTGCACCGGACGGTCCGGTCTACACCGGCGCGTAACTGCTTCCGGTACGTCGTCGAGGTCTGTGAGGTGCCGTCGGTCCCGGTTCGGTGTATCCGGGTTGCGAGCCCTTCCCGGCTGTTCCTCGCCGGCCGGGCCATGGTCCCGACTCACAACTCGCTCACCCTAAAATCCCTTGCCGGGGCGGTGGTCGACCGCGGCGGGCTGGTCATTGTGGCGGACCGCACCCCGATGGGGGAGTACGCCACCTGGGCCCGGTCGGTGACCCGGGCGACCGTCGTGGACGTCGATGACCCGGCGGTCAGCCTGGACCCGCTGCGCCTGTTCGGGGCGGCCACCGGGTCCCGGGTGACCCAGTCGTTCCTGACCCCGCTGCTGAACATCGCACCCACGTCTGAACGTGGGGTGCTGCTGTCCGATGTGCTGGACCCGCCGTACCTGACCGCGCGCGGCATCACCGGGCTGGGTGGTCTGCTCGCCCACCTCAAAGAGGGCTGCGAGCTGCCCGGTGCGGCGGAGCTGGCGCGGACCATGAACGTGTTCGCCCGCCGCGACTTCGGCCGGGTCATCTTCGATGAGTCGCTGCCACCGCTGCAGCCCAACACCCCGGCCGTGGTGATCCGAACCCATACCCTGGAACTGCCGACCCGCAACGAACTCGAGCACGAGCACCTGTTCACCCAGCTGCGGCTGGAGAAGTTGTACGGGCGCGCCGTGTACGCGTTGATCGCTGCGCTGGCTCGCCAGATCTGTTTCACCGACCCCGCCACGTTGGGGATGTTCGTCGTCGACGAGGCACATCACGTCACCGCCAGCCCCGAGGGCGAGCGGGAGATCGTGGACTTCGTCCGCGACGGCCGCAAGCACAAGGCGGCTATCGCGCTGGGTTCCCACGACCCGGAGGAGGACTTCGGCGGCCCCACCCTGCGCGGCTTGATCCCCACCCGGATCCTGATGCGGCACCGCGACAAGACCCT
Organism: Actinomycetes bacterium; assembly: GCA_038223055.1. Classification (GTDB taxonomy): domain Bacteria; phylum Actinomycetota; class Actinomycetes; order JACCUZ01; family JACCUZ01; genus JBBRHF01. The sequence goes on from JBBRHF010000049.1 coordinate 19,203, forward strand.
GGCCCGTCGCGGCCTGGCGTGGCTGGACCTGGACCCGGCCGACGACGACCTGGTGCAGATGCTCACCGAGGACACCTCCCCGGTGGACGCCAACGGGGTCGAGGAGCACCGCCGCGGTGAAGCCTTCATCCGGGACTCCTCGGGCAACGTCGGACGGCTCAAGGTCCTCGCCCCCTCCTTGGCGGCGCGCAACGTGGCGGTGCGCACCTCCCCGCCGGAGACCAGCGCGATACCCGGAGCCGTCGACTCGTGACCCGACCTGCCTCCACGCTCACCCACCTGTTCTGTTGCCGGCCCGGCCGCCCGGTCCGGCAGCTGGGGTGGCTGCCCCGCCTCGTGGCCGTCCTGGGCGCGGTACCGGTGATGCTGCTCACCCAGGCGGTCGCCGCCCAGGCCGGCGCCGACCGAAAACCTGGGCAGGCCCCGTCGGCGCTGAGCTGGATCCACGTCGTTGACTCCCACGGGATCTCGGTGTGGAACTACGAGATGAGCCTGGACCGCGGCGGGTGGACCTCGACCGGAAAAGTGTTCTGGTCAATCCTGATCGACCTCGGGTGGGAGCTGTACCTGTCCGGGGTCGTCATCGCGATCTGGCTCATCGACTGGGTGCTGTCCTTTAGTTGGCTCACCACCCTGGTCACCCCGGTGCTCACGGTGGCGGCGAGCCTGACTGGCATCGTGAACCGCTTCGGGCTGGCGCCGGCGCTGCTGACCGTCGCCGCGTCCATGGCGGTGCTGTGGATGGCCAAGGGCAAGTGGGCGCTGGGCATCTTCGAACTGTTCACCAGCCTGATGATCTCCAGTCTTGCGATCGGGGTCCTGGCCAACCCGGTCGCGCTGGTCGCCGGCCCCGACGGCATGATCATGCGCAGCCGCGACGCCGGCCTGCAGATCGCCAACGGGCTGGCCCATGACGGGCAGACCGGTGGCGCCGCGGACCAGCTCCGCAAGGACACCACCCGTCTGCTGGCCGACACGTTCGTGCGGCTGCCCGCCCAGACACTGAACTTCGGGACCGTCCTGGACGGCGGCAAGTGCCAGCCCGTGTACGACAAGGTCGTCAAGGGCGGCCCCTACGGCACCGGCTCGGACATCCGTGACGCGGTCGGAGCCTGCGACCCGACGCTCGGCAAGGTCGCCGCCAACCCGGGGCCCGGGCAGGCCGTCAGCGCCGCCATCATCAGCCCCGCCGCGCTGCTGGTGCTGGTGTTCGCGATCGTGCTTGCCGGGGCGGTGTTCCTCGCCGCGCTGTTCGCCCTGTATCAGTCGCTGAAGGCGATCGTCACCCTGGTCAGCGGGCTGCTGCCCGGGCAGGCCCGGGGCGCGCTGTGGCACACCGTCGCGGACCTGGTCATGTCCCTGGTCACGGTGGTGTTCGCGATCGTGTTCCTGACCGGTTATCTGTTGCTGGTCCAGGCGGTGTTCCTGTCCGCAGCCCCCGGGGACGCGGTGATGGCGACGTTCTTCTTCGTCGACATCCTGCTGGTCGCCGGGCTCGTCCTGTTCTGGCGGGGACGCAAGTCGCTGCGCCGCGCCGCCGACCGGCTAGCGCAGGCCCTCGCGGGCCGCCCCGGCGCCGGCCCGACCTCGTTGCCGCAACGCCGCCCGTTCGACCCGGCCCATGCCTACTACAAGGCGAGGATGGCCGCGACCGCCGCGCGCGGTGTCCGACACGCGACGGGGACGATCGGGTCCAAGGCCCTCGATGGCCGGGACAAGACATTCGGGGCCGTGTCCTCCGCCGGCGGGGCCGCGGGGCGCGTCGCGCGGTGGGCCTGGAACGGGGCGGGTCTGGGTGGGCTGCCCTACACCGACGGGCCGGATCGCGGCGGTGCGCCCGGAGGAGCCGGCGCGGGTCCGACTGCCGGGCCCGGTGCGGGCCCCACCGCCGGACCAGGGGCATCCCCGGCCGGTGGAGCCGGCGGGCCCAGGATGCCCAACGGTGCCGGCGGCGCGGCGCAGCGTGTCACGTCCCTGGTCCGGGCCCGCCGGAGCAGGGGAGGGGCGGGCGGTCAGCTGGTGCGGTTGGGGACGCGGGCCGCGTTGGCCCTCGCCAGCGGCGGCACTTCCGCTGTGGCGGGTGCCGCGTCGGGCGCGTTGCACGCCCGAACCGCGGTCACGGTGGCCCGCGCCGCCCGGCGCGCGGTCCTGGCTCGCCGTCTCGCGGTCGCGGCTCGCGCGAAGCCGGCCGAGCCGGGTCGGGGGGACATGCCGGGCACCGCCGGCTCCCCGCCGCCCGCGCCGCGATCGCCCCCGCCGGGTGGGCGGGCGTTGCCGCCGCGCCGCGCTGGCTGGTCGCGGCTGGTCCGCGGCGGTCAGGTGGTGCTGGTGGCCAAGGATCCGTCGCCCTCCGGGCCGGCCGGTCGGCCCGACCGCGCCTCGCCCCCCGGGTCGCCCCCGGTTGGGTCGCCGGTGCGGTCGGCGCCGCGGCGAGCTCCCGGCGATCCGTCCCGCGAGCAGCGGCTGCGTGAGGCGCTCGAGGCGCGCCGGGCTCGTCTGGGGTTTCCGCTGGCCCGCCGGCCGCGGAGCTGAGGGCCGGTGCGCGGGCTGCTCGCCGCCGCAAGAGCAGCGCTGCTGCGTCGTCGGGGCCGTTGCCGGCGGTCGCCTGGTCCCGTCGGCGCTGCTCTCGCGGTGGGTGGCCGGGGCATGCGCTCGCTCATTGGTGCCGTCTTCCTGGTCGCGCTGATCGCGGTCGGCCTGCTGTTCCTGCACGACCACGACCCGTCCGCTGCGGCCGCGCCACGCACCCCCTCGGCCCCTGCTCCGTCCCCGACTATTGCCCAAGGCCCCGCCGAGGGGACTCCCTCCGTGGCGCCTACCTCGTCCGCGCCGCCTGCGTCGGCGGCCGGTGACGCTCAGGTCGACGCGGCCGGAACCCCGCTGCTACCCGCCGCGACCTCCAGCCCCCGCGCCGGCAAGCAGTCCGCCCGGTTCAAGACCGCCGCCGCAACCGCCACCGCATTCATGCGGGCATTCGCGAGGCCAGCCCCGCCCCTCGACCAGTCCGCCTGGTGGGCCAAGGTCGAGGTCTTCATGTCCCCGCTCGCCGCGGCCGACTATCAAGACACTGACCCCGCCGCGGTCCCGTTCGACCGTGTGACCGGCCGCGCTGCCGTGATGCCCACCGACGCGCCCTCCGACCTGCTCACCGCCGTCAAGGTCCCTACCGACGCCGGCGACTACATCGTCGAGCTGCAGACAACCGAGACCGGCATGCAGGTGACCCGCGCCGTCCCACCGTCGGCTGGGACGGCACCCCAGTGAAGAAGCTCGCGGTCGCGGCTCTGCTGCTCGGGGGTCTCGGCACCATGACCGTCCCCATCCTCATCGGCCTGGTCGCCGTCCTCCTCGGCGCCAGCGCGATCGCCGCCCAGAGTCCCTGCGTGTCCACGATTGGGTCGGTGCTCGACACGGGGGAACCCGTGCGGCTTCCCGTCGTCGGCCGGTTTGTCCCGACCAGCGAGTACGGGATGCGGTCAAACCCCGGCGACATCAACACGGGCCAATACCGGATGCACTGGGGGCTGGACCTGGCCGAGACGACACCGACCGCAGTGGTCGCCGTCAAGGACGGGGTGGTCAAGGCAACTCCGGACTCGGCGGGCGGCGGACACGAGATCCACATCGACCACGGCGCGGGCCTGGAAACGACCTACCAGCATCTGTCTTCCCGCACGGTGCAGGTCGGTGACCGGGTGTGGGCCGGGAAGCAGGTCGGCGTCGAGGGCAGCACCGGCAATTCTTCCGGCCCCCACGTGCATCTCGAGGTGCAGACCAACGGCGCGCGGGTCAATCCGCGGACCTGGCTTCGCCAGCAGGGCATCGCGGTGCCGGCCGAAGGCGTCGCCGGCACCGCGCCGCCCGCCGTAGCGTTCGACCCCGCATCCTTGCCCGCCCTGCACCTGACCCCGTCTCCGGTGCCGCTCTCGCCAACCTCGGACGCGGGGGACACCAAACCTGTGGTGACCAACTTCCCCACCCTGGTGGGGGCGTACACGGGCGCGCAGGTCCTCAACGCCGGCTACATCATCAGAGCCGGGCAGTCGATGACGTTGGACGCCAAGACGATCACCCTCGCCGTGATGACAGCGATGGGGGAATCGAGCCTGCTCAACGTGGGCCACGGCGATGCCGCCGGGCCCGACAGCCGCGGCCTGTTCCAGCAGCGCGACCCGTGGGGGTCACTCGCCGAAAGGATGAACCCCACCACCTCGGCGACGATGTTCTTCAAGGCGCTGATCGCGGTACCCAGCTACTTGGCGCTCGAGCCGACGGTCGCCGCGCACAAGGCACAGCACAACGCCGACCCGTACCACTACGCGCCTTACTGGGGTCCCGCAGTCCAGATGGTCGCCACCCTCACCGCCGACCCCTCCCTGCTGGACAGGTTGCCGGTCGCCGGGCCGGTGACCGGCTGCGAAAACGGCGGAATCGGCGACCCGCTGCCCGCCGGGGACCTCACCGGCGACGCGATCGTCGCGGCAGCGCGGAACTACCTGGGCACCCCCTACAGCTGGGGCGGCGGTAACACGAGCGGCCCGAGCCTGGGCATCTACCAGGCGCCCTCCCTGGACGGCTCGCACACCGTGGGCTTCGACTGCGCCGGCCTGGTCCTTTTCGCGGTCCACACCTCCACCGGCATCGCCCTCGCCCACAGCGCCGAAACCCAGGGCCAGGACCCGCGCGGACAGACCGTGCCGCGGGACTGGACCCTGATGCAGCCTGGCGACGTGATCGCGTTCAGCGAGGACGGCTCCGGCGCCCCCGGGTCCTTCGGTCACGTCGGGATCTACCTCGGCGCCGGGAAGATGATCCACGCACCCCGGCCCGGCGGGACGGCCGAGATCGTCCAACTCAAGGACGTCAACTACTACGAATCCATGGCCTGGTCCATCAAGCGATACGCCAACCGCCCATTGTAGTTAGTGCAGTTGCTTACTGATCGGCGTAAAACACTGTGCTGCAAAGGTTTTTGCTTTGGGTGGGCGCGTCAAGTCGCCCTTGGTCCTGCATTCGGCGCCCCACCTGGTAGCGCGGTGCCTGGCTTACGAGATGCCTCATCGAGGTCGTCGGACCAACTCCACAGGGACGTGAGATCGGTCTTGCCCTCATTGGCTGTTTGACGGGCCAAGCGCACATATTGGGAGGCCATGGCTCCCAGGTTCGCTCGCTCGATCCGGAAAATCGCTGGCATCCCACTGTTTGCTGATCGCGACTTCGAGTACGTGATCGAGCTCACGGTCCAGACCAGCCAGCAAGGTCAGCTCGGCCGCTGGACACATCAAGGCTGCTTCGTGCCGCGCGGTGTTCCACGCCACGGTGGCTGCGTGGAAAGCGTCCCATTCAGGGCCCGTACCGTCGATCGTCGTGATCGGCGAGATGGCCAGGTTGGTGATCTCGCGATTGAGGAGTTGAAGTGCACTATGAAGAGCACCGGGTTTGATGGAGACCACCAAGCCTCAGACCTCCTCGAGTAGGCACAAGATCACTGTTGAGACTTACGGCCCGGTGACCTGGTAGGTCAGTGGGCGGGGGTCTCCGGGTATGCGGGCGGGGGTGTTGTTGAGTTCGTCGGTGAGCAGGTGCAGGGCGCGGG
>JBBRHF010000050.1:0-24284 GCA_038223055.1 Actinomycetes bacterium
GGTGTGCACCAGCACGGGGGTCCCCCGCTGCTGACGCACTGGGCGCGTGAGGCGACCTTGATGGTGGTGCCGGTGGCGATCGCGGTGCGCCTGGCGGTGCGCCTGGGCGACCGGGTGCTGCCCGCGGGCCGCACCCATCTGGGGTCGCTGCTGGCCGGGGCCGTCGCGGCCTCGGTGGCCTACGCCGGGGGGTTGCCGCTACGCGAGGCCCTCTACCCCGCCCACACCGATCCCTCCCACCCGATCGCGTCGCTGACCCTGGGCGCGCACATCGCCCGGGACAGCCTGCTCGGGCTGGCCGTGGCGGTGCCCGCGGTCCTGGCGCTGCACCTGCTGGGCACCGTGGCGTGGCGCAGTCTGGTGAGCGGGCGAGGCTTGCGCCGCAGCGTGGCCCGGGCCGCGGTCGCGGCGCTGGCGGTGAGTTCGTTCGCGGCGTCCCCGCTGCTGGCCAGCACCGCGTCGGCCTCGACCGCCCCGACCGGTGACCCGTGCCCGGCCGGCGCCCCGGCCCGCAGCTTTGAGATCACCGCGGTCGACGTGAAGATCCCCCTCAACCGTTACGGCGACAACGACCCGCTGGGCAAGATGTACGTCGCCACCAAGGTCGACGGCGCGGACAACATGCTGACCTCTCCCGGCGAGAAGGCCATGCCGGCGCTGGACGCAGTCCGGGCGCAGGAGAAGAGCCAGAAGGTGTCCATCGGGCTGCGCGACGACCCGATCCAGCCGCTGTCGATCCGCGCCAACGAAGGTGACTGCGTCACCATCACCTACACCAACAAGGCCAGCGGCGGAAGCTTCGGCATCCACATCGACGGGCTGGCGTTCGCGTCGGGCTCCTCCGGGGACCGGGTCGGGACCAACGGCGATTCCTCGGCCACCCAGAACGGCGCGGCCAAGACCTACACCTACTTCGTGCCGAAGAACCCGACCCTGGAGGGTTCGCACTACCTGCACCCCGGGCCGGGTTACCGCGACGCGGTGGACCACGGCCTGTTCGGCACGCTGACCGTGGAACCCCCGGACTCGGTCTACCTGGACGCCTCCACCGACGCCAAGCCGCTTCTCTCCGGCTGGGAGGCGATCATCGCCCCGAAGAACGCGCCCTCGTTCCGGGAGGCGATCAAGATGCACCACGAGATCGGCAACGACAACGAGTCGGTCTCGGACAAGAACGGCCAGAAGGTGCCGCAGGTGGACTCCACCACCGGCTCCTACCGGCCCGGCGGGTTCGCTCTGAACTACCGCTCCGAGCCGTTCCGCAACCGACTCCTGGCCGCGGGCAACGAGAAGTCCCACTCCTACTCCTCCTACGTGTTCGGCGACCCGGCGACCCCGATGCCCCGGGGCTACATCGGGGACCCCACCAAGTTCCGGATCGTGCACGCCGGCGGGGAGAAGTTCCACGTCTACCACCTGCACGGCGGCGGTGACCGCTGGCGTTACAGCCCGGTCGCGGACACCACCTACGCCTACGCCGACACCAAGCTGGACAAGCACCCCAAGACGGTGGACTCCCCCTCCAACCGCCTGGACGCGCAGTCCATCGGCCCGGGCGAGTCCTACAACCTCGAGCTGGAAGGCGGCGCCGGCGGCGTGCAGCACTCCGTCGGGGACCTGCTGTTCCACTGCCACATCGCCAAGCACTACGTGTCGGGCATGTGGAGCTTCTGGCGGGTCTATGACACCCTGCAGCCCCAGTCCCTGGGCCAGGACGCCCTGGCGACCCTGCCCGACCGCGCCGCGCACGCCGAGGCGGTCGACTCCGTCGGCCTGCTCGGCAAGACGATGCCCGACGGCACCAAGCTGGACACCGCCAAGAAGCTGGACGACTGGATCCGGCCCCAGCTGCCCCCCTCGGGTGACCGCAAGGCCAACACCCAGGACCCCTCGGTGTGGAACTGGAAGATCGACGCCACCAACCCCGCCGCCCCCGTCTACTACGGCGAGCCCGAGGACATCGCGTCCCCGGCCCAGTTCCCCGACCTGCGCACCGAGCTGGCCGGGCACCCCGGGCTGCTCCCGGTCGACCTGACCGACGGCGCCGGCAAGACCCGCGCCCTGAGCGCGGACAAGCGTCCCCGGCTGCTGTTCAACCCCCAGACCGGGCGCCCGGCCTACCCGCTGCTGCGCACCCACGCCGGCACCCGCCCGCCGTTCACCGGTGACGGGCACACCGGGTCCCCGTTCCTGGGCGAGAAGGGCGACCAGAAACCGGTCGCCGGGGTCGTTGACCCGTTCGCGGCACGCCCGGACGGGCTGTGCCCGCGGACCAAGTCCGACGGCACCACCCCGACCCCGATCCGCCACTTCAACATCACCTCGATCGGCACCTCGGTGCAGCGGTCCAAGACCGTCACCGACGCCGAAGGCAAGCTGTTCGTGCTCGCCGGCACCCAGGACGCGGTCAAGGCCAAACCGGCCGAGGCGACCCCGCTGGCGATCCGCACCAACGTCGGGGACTGTGACCGGGTCACCCTGACCAACGAGATGCCCGACTCCGCCGCGTTCGACGGGCACTCCAAGAACACCATCCACATCCACCACGTCCAGTTCGACGTCCAGGGCTCCGACGGGGTCACCACCGGGTTCGCCTACGAGCACTCGGTGCGCCCCTACAAGCAGCCCGTCGCCGAGAATGCCACCGACACCGACCCGACCCTGACCGCGCCGACCCAGCCCGGGGACACCACCCTGGCGCTGTCCGATGTGCGCAAATTCCAAAACCTCGACGCCAACGGCAACGCCTCCCACCCGTTCATCGCGATCGGCGAGGGCACCAACGGCATCGAGATCCGCCAGATCGACACCGTCACCGTCGCCGACGCCGCCACCGGCGCGGGCACCCTCACCCTGACCAAGCCCCTCGGCCCGGGCACCCTGCCCGAGGGCGACAAGGCCTGCGCACCCGGTCAGGACACCTGCACCGACAACGCCCAGACCGGGGTGCACCCGGCCGGTGAGTTCGCGGGCTACGAGTTCATCCAGTACGAGTGGTACGCCGACGTGCTGCTGGACAACATCTTCTGGCACGACCACGTCGACGGCATCCACGGCTGGGGCCACGGCCTGGTCGGGCAGCTCATCGTGGAGCCCGACGGGTCGACCTACCACGACCCGAAGACCGGCGCCCGGCTGGACTCGGGCACCATCGCCGACATCCAGGTCGACACCAAAGCCCCGCTCTACACCCCCGTCGCCAAGGGCGTGGACAGCTTCCGCGAGCTCGCGCTGTGGCAGATCGACGACAACGACAAGGGTGACTACTCCACCTTCAACCTCAAGGCCGCTCCGTTCGCCGAGCGCCCGGACGCGGCGAACCGGTTCTCCTCCTACAAATACGGCGACCCGCTGACCCCGATGCCCCGCGCCTACGCCGGTGACCCGGTCGTGATCCGCAGCATCAACGTCGGCCCCTCCATGGACACCCTGCACTTCCAGGGGCAGCGCTTCCGCAACGAGTTCCGCTACCACGACGCGGCGGGCAACCCCGAAGGCACCCTGATCGACACCGTCCACAACGGGATGAGCGAGAAGTACACGATCGTGCTCGACGGCGGCCCGGGCACAACAGAGAAGCCCGGTGACTACCTCTACCAGAACGGCGACGCTCGACGTACGGCCGACGGCGCCTGGGGCATCGTGCGCGTGCTCGACGGTGCCGACAGCACCCTGAAGCCGCTGCCCGGCAGCAACCCCGCCGGCACCGCCACCGTGCACGCCTCGACCGGGGCTGCGCCTCCCGCCACCACCGACGCGGGCAACCCGTGCCCCAGCTCAGCGAAGGTCGACACGTTCAACATCAGCGCCGTGGACCTGCTGAACACCGGCAAGGGAGGTGCCCAGGCCAACGGCACGGCCACCGTCGCGTACGTCGACACCAAGGACGTCCTCGCCGCACAGTCCGGCGCCATCAAGCCCAGTCCGCTGGTCCTGCACGTCGCCGCCGGCGACTGCGTGGCCGTCAACTTCCGCAACGACCGCACGCCTGCGGTCGACGCGGCCGGCCTGCCGCTGCCGCTGCCCCGGGCCTCGTTCTCGGCCGGCCGACTGCTGCGCGTCCCGGCGTCCTCCGGCGTCAACGTCGGCTTCACCTCGGAGCAGACCGCGGCGCCGGGCGGCACCGCCACCTACCGCTACTACGCCGACACCGAGCAGATCGGCACCTCCGTCATCGGCGACATGGGCGCTGACGAGACCCTCGGCACCAAGGTCGGCCTCTACGGGGCTGTCGTCGTGGCGCCGAAGGGCGCCACGTTCACCAACCCGGTCACCCAGCGGTCGGTCGACCGCGGCGTCTCCGTGGACGTCAACGTCCCCGGCAAGGCGAGCTACCGCGACTTCACGACGATTCTCGCCGACGACGAGGTCAAGATCGGGCAGGACTTCATGCCCTACCCGACCGACGCCAAGTTCGGGCAGGCGGGCATCAACTACCGCACGGCGACACCCCTGGCCGGCGACGGCCCGAACGCCTTCGCGGTGGCCAACCCCGGCACCCCGACCCTGACCTCGTACGCCGGGGATCCCGTGGTCGTGCACCAGGTGTCGGCGCCGGGCAGCGAGCAGGCCCACGTGTTCAGCCTCGGCGGCCTCGCCGCGCCGAGGGACCGCTTCGTGCACGACAGCGAGCTGACGACCAACCAGTCGATCGGCCCGTGGGAGGCGATCGACGCCGAGATCGCCGGCGGCGCCGGCGGCTGGTCCAAGAGCACCGGTGACTTCTTCTACGGCGATCTGCGCCGCCCGTTCACCCAGAACGGCGTCTGGGGCCTGCAGCGGGTGCTCCCGGCCCCGGCCACCTGCCCGGCCCCCGGCGCGGGCGTCGCCTGCCTCGCGACGGTGGCCGTCACCCCGCCAGTCACCCCGCCAGTCACGCCCCCGGTCACGCCCCCGGTCACGCCCCCGGTCACCCCCCCGGGCACCCCCCCGGTGGTCAACCCCCCTGGTGACGGCAGCTCCACCGGCGGGCACCCGGCCGGTCCCGGGCAGCTCTCGCTGCCCGGCGCCCCGGTCATCGGAAAGCCCAGCCGCGGCAACAGTTCCGCCACGGCTCGCTGGGCAGCCCCGGCCGGCAATGGTGGGTCGGCCGTGACGGCCTACCGGGTCGAGGCCTTCCGCGGAGCCAAGCTGGAGAAGACCGTCAGGGTCGCAGCCGCCACCAGCGCCGTGGTCACGGGACTGCGCAACGGCTCGGCCTACACCTTCCAGGTCAGTGCCGTGAACGGCGCGGGCATGGGGGCAGCGTCGGCACGGTCGGCGGCAGTCGTCCCGGCGTCGGTCGCGGGCGCCCCGAAGGTCGGGACCGCCGCCGCCGGCACGAAGGGCGGCAAGGTCACGGCGACCGCACGGTGGCGGGCACCGAGCAGCACGGGTGGGTCCCTCATCACGGGCTACCAGGTCGTCGCGCAACGAGTGAACGCCAAGGGGAAGGTCCTCGCCAGCGTCCGGTCGGCTCGCATCCGCGCCAGCGTCCGGTCCGCCCCGATGACGTTGCGCGCCGGGACCTACCGGTTCCGGGTCCTCGCCCTCAACGCTGTGGGCACGAGCGCGATGTCCGCACCGTCGAATCGGGTGTCCGCTCGCTGACCCGTCGCGGCACGCGTCCTCGCCTGCCGATCGGCGGCCCAGCGGGTCGGTTACCGCGCCGTTGGGCCGCCATTGCCAGCCACATGCCGATGCCGGCCGAACCGGATCTGGCCCCCTGCGGGCACCCTATAGCGCTGCCGACAATAGTGCCGGCAGCGCTATAGGCCGGCAGGGTGGCAGCGCCATAGGTCGGCATCGCGGCGCCCCACGGCAGGGGGTGTGGGGTGCCGTGCGGCAGGCGGAGTGCCCGGGCTGGCCGGGGGAGTGCCCGGGCTGGCCGGGGGAGTTCCCGGGCCGGCAGATGCGGCGGCCGGCGCAGGTACGAGGTCTGCCGCCGCTCCCATCAGCTCCGCGGCGAGGTCCTCGGCAGCAAGGTCCTCCGTGGCCGGTTCCTCCCGCTGGCCGGCGTTGATCTCCTCGGCGAGGCAGTCGGCGAACCGGCCGAGCGACTTGTTGCCGACCTCGGCCATCACTCCGGCCGAACTGCGCCGGCTTTCCGGTGATGGCCAGGTAGGTGGTCACGGTGACCCTGGTGGAGGTGCCGCCCTCGTCCACCAGGACGGCCACGACGCTCGCCGCTGCCGCCCTGCCCTGCCCTCATGGCACCCTGACGGGGTGGCTTCCGACGTACTTGCCCAGCGGCTGCAGGGCTTCGGCACGACCATCTTCGCGGAGATGTCCGCTCTGGCGCTCGCGACGGGCTCGGTCAACCTCGGCCAGGGGTTCCCCGACACCGACGGGCCGCGGGAGATCGCCGACACCGCGATCGAGGCCATCCGCGCCGGCGCCAACCAGTACCCACCCGGTCTCGGCATCCCGGCCCTGCGCGCAGCCGTGGCCGAGCACCAGCACCGGTTCTATGGCCTGACCCTGGATCCGGACACGGAGGTGGTGGTGACCACCGGCGCGACCGAGGCGATCGCCGCGGCGCTGCTGGGTCTCGTCGACCCCGACGACGAAGTCGTCGCGCTCGAGCCCTTCTATGACTCCTACGCCGCGTGCATCTCGATGGCAGGCGGCCGGCGGGTGCCGGTGACGCTGCGGGCACCGCACTTCCGGCTCGATATGGACCGGCTGCGCGCCGCGGTGACCCCCCGGACCCGGCTGATCCTGCTCAACTCCCCGCACAACCCGACCGGCTCGGTTCTCTCCCGCGACGAGCTCGCCGCGGTAGCCGAGTTGGCGGTGCAGCGGGACCTGGTCGTGGTCACCGACGAGGTCTACGAGCACATGACCTACGGCGTGGACCACGTCCCGCTGTCCACCCTGCCGGGCATGCGGGGGCGCACCCTGACGATCAGCTCGGCCGGCAAGACGTTCTCGTTCACCGGCTGGAAGATCGGTTGGGCCAGCGGGCCGGCGCACCTCGTGCGCGCCGTGCTGATGGCCAAGCAGTTCCTCACCTATGTCTCCGGTGCGCCGTTCCAGCCCGCGGTCGCCGTGGGGTTGGGACTGCCGCAGACCTACTTCGACGGGCTGCGCGACTCCCTGCGGGCCAAGCGCGACCTGCTGTGCGCGGGCCTGCGCGAGGTCGGCTTCGAGGTCTTCGTGCCGCAGGGGACCTACTTCGTGACCGCTGACGTGCGCGGCCTCGGCTACGCCGACGGCGTGCAGTTCTGCCGCGACCTGCCGGTGCGCTGCGGTGTCGTCGCGATCCCCCACCAGGTGTTCTACGACGACGTCGAGGCCGGTCGCCCGCTCGTGCGCTTCGCGTTCTGCAAGCGCGACGAGGTGCTCACCGAGGCGCTGGAGCGCCTGCAGAAACTGCGCTGACCGGGGCCCGGTCGACGCAGGCGTCACTTCGGCGCGCTTCTGCCGCGAGCCCGCCGGACCACGGCGGTGACGCGCCCGCCGGCAGGTGCCGCGCCAGCGCGACCAGCACCCCCGTCCCGCTAGTGGAACTCGGTGTGGGTGTATCCCGGGCACAGGGCCAGGACTCGCACACCGGTTCCGGCCAGATCGGCGGCGATCCCCTGGGTGAACGCCGTGACCCACGCCTTGGCCGCGCCGTAGGTGCCCTCCGGCACGAAGCCGGCGACCGAGGACACGTTGACGACCGCGCCGTGACCACGCGCGACCATGCCCGGCAGCCCGGCGCGGGTCAGCCGCATGACCGCGCGCACCCGCAGCCGCAGCATGCGCTCCTCGACCGCCTGGCACCCGGCGTCGTCATGCCGCACCCACACCGTCGATCGCCGGCGTGACCGCGAGCCCGTCGCCTGCGGCCGCGAGGTCCACCCGAACCGTGTCACCGTCGCGGATCTCGCCGGAGAGCAGCGCCCGGGCGAGCGGGTCACCGATCGCCGACTGAAGTAGCCGGCGCAGCGGGCGCGCGCCGTAGGCGGGGTCGAAGCCGGTCCGGGCCAGCCAGTCGCGGGCCTCCGTCGTGACGACGAGGTGCAGCCGGCGCCCCACCAGCCGCTTAGCCAGCAGCTCGACCTGCAGTTCGACGATGCGCGCGAGGTCGTCGGTCGAGAGCGCGTCGAACACGACGATCTCGTCCAGCCGGTTGAGGAACTCGGGCTTGAACGCCGCGCGAACCGCCCCCATCACCAGCTCGTGCTTGTGCTCCGGGGACATGGTCGGGTCGATCAGGAACGTGGAACCCAGGTTGGAGGTGAGGATCAGGATCGCGTTGCGGAAGTCGACGGTGCGGCCCTGACCGTCGGTGAGCCGGCCGTCGTCGAGCACCTGCAGCAACACGTCGAACACCTCGGGGTGCGCCTTCTCCACCTCGTCGAAGAGCACCACGGAGTAGGGCCGGCGGCGCACCGCCTCGGTGAGCTGACCGCCCTCGGCGTAGCCCACGTAACCAGGGGGCGCCCCGACGAGGCGGGCAACCGAGTGCTTCTCGCCGTACTCGCTCATGTCGATGCGCACCATCGCGCGCTCGTCGTCGAAAAGAAACCCCGCAAGCGCTTTCGCCAGCTCGGTCTTGCCGACACCGGTGGGTCCGAGGAACAGGAACGACCCGGTGGGCCGGTCGGGGTCGGAGATGCCGGCCCGGGACCGGCGTACGGCGTCGGACACAGCCCGCACCGCAGTCGATTGCCCGACCAGGCGCCGGCCGAGCTCGTCCTCCATCCGCAGCAGCTTGACGGTCTCGCCCTCGAGCAGCCGGCCGGCCGGGATGCCGGTCCACGCGGCCACGACCTCCGCCACGTCGTCGGCCCCGACCTCCTCCTTGACCATGGCCGGAGCGGCCTCGCTGCTCGCGCGCGCCTGCTTCAGCGCCCGCTCCGCAGTGGGGATCTCGGCGTAGAGCAGCCGGCTCGCGGACTCGAAGTCGCCGTCGCGCTGGGCCCGCTCGGCCTGACCGCGCAGCTCCTCGAGCCGGGTGATCAGCTCACCCACCCGATCCAGCCCGGACTTCTCCTGCTCCCAGCGGGCGTTGAGGCCCGACAGCGCCTCCTGCTTGTCGGCGAGGTCGCGCCGCAGCCGTTGCAGCCGCTCGCGCGAGCCCTCGTCGCCCTCCTTCGCCAGCGCCATCTGCTCCATCAGCAACCGATCAACCTGGCGTTGCAGGACGTCGATCTCGACCGGGCGCGAGTCGTGCTCCATGCGCAGCCGGGACGCCGCCTCGTCGATCAGGTCGATCGCCTTGTCCGGCAGGAACCGCGAGGTGATGTAGCGGTCGGACAGGGTCGCGGCCGCGACGAGCGCCGCGTCACCGATGTCGACCTTGTGGTGGGCCTGGTAGCGGTCCTTGAGCCCGCGCAGGATGGCGATCGTGTCCTCGACGCTCGGCTCCCCGACGACAACCGGCTGGAACCGGCGTTCGAGGGCGGGGTCCTTCTCGACGTGCTCACGGAACTCGTCGAGGGTAGTCGCTCCCACCATCCGCAGCTCGCCCCTGGCCAGCATCGGCTTGAGCATGTTCGACGCGTCCATCGCGCCCTCGCCGGTCGCGCCGGCGCCGACCACGGTGTGCATCTCGTCGATGAACGTGATGACCTGCCCGTCGCTGGCCTTGATCTCGTCGAGCACGCCCCGCAGCCGCTCCTCGAACTCGCCGCGGTACTTCGCGCCGGCGACCATCGCGGCGAGGTCGAGGGACACGAGCCGCTTGTTCTTCAGCGAGTCGGGCACGTCACCCGCGACGATGCGCTGCGCCAACCCCTCCACGACCGCGGTCTTGCCGACACCCGGCTCGCCGATGAGCACCGGGTTGTTCTTCGTCCGCCGGGACAGCACCTGCACGACGCGGCGGATCTCGCTGTCGCGCCCGATCACCGGGTCGAGGCGCCCCTCACGGGCACTCTCAGTGAGGTCGCTGCTGAACTTCTCCAGCACCTTGAACGTGTTCTCCGGCTCGGCGCTGGTCACCCGGCGACCGCCGCGGACCCTTTCGATGGCCTCGGTGATCGACTGTTCGGTGGCGCCATGACGGCCGAGCAGCTCCGCCACCGGGCCACCCCGGACGGCCAGCCCCAGGAGCAGGTGCTCGGTCGAGACGTAGTCGTCGCCGTGCCCGGAGGCGCGTTCCATCGCAGTGGCGATCACCCGCTGCAAGGCCGCAGACGCCGGCGGCACGGAGACCGTCGAGCCGCTGGCCCGAGGCAGCCGGGCGACCTCGGCGTCGATCTCACGGCGCAGCGTTGCCCGCTGCGCGCCCAACATCTCCAGCACCGCGACCGCGATGCCCTCGTCGTCCTGGAGCAGCGCCCACATCAGGTGGGCCGGCCCGATGTCGGGATTGCCGTCGGACAGCGCCCTCCGCGAGGCGGCGGCGAAAGCCTCCTGGCTCTTGACGGTCAGCTTATCGGCGTCCATGTCAGCACTCCCTGCTTTCGGGAAAGACTTTCTGCATTCGGGAGGACTTTCTGCATTCGCACAAAGGATCGGTCAGCGGGTGCGCTGGGGCGGCGGGCGCCAGACCACCAGGGCCGTACGTCGCTCCGCGCTGCGCCGCTGCTCCAGCTCGGCCGTCAGCTCGGCCACGCGGGCCTGCAACGCAGCGACCTGATGCTCGAGCTCGAGGACCCGGCGGACTCCCTCGAGACCCAGACCGGCCCCCGAGAGCCGCTGGATCTCCTTCAGCGCCTCGATGTCTCGGATGGAGTAGCGCCGGCCGCCCCCGGTCGCCCGGCCCGGGGAGACCAGTCCCAGCCGGTCGTACTGCCGAAGCGTCTGGGCGTGCAGGCCGGTCAGCTCGGCCGCCACCGAGATCACGTAGACCGGCGTGGTCGCCTCGATCTCGTAGTGGGGGTGACTCGTCATGAGCCCCCACCACCCGCCCGCTGGAACAGCCCGTCGCGCGGGTCCTCCGCAGCGGTGGCCGCCTGGAACGCCTCCACCGCCTCACGAGCCTTGCCGGACAGCTTGGCCGGGACGACGACCTCGACCGTCACCAGCAGGTCGCCCTTGATCCCGTCGCGGCGGGTGACTCCACGGCCCTTCACCCGGAAGGTGCGCCCGTTGGACGTGCCCGGCGGCAGCTTGAGCGTCACCGGCGAGCCGCCCAGGGTGGGAATCCTGATGTCGGCACCGAGGGCGGCCTCGGCGAAGGTCACCGGGACCGACAGGATCAGGTTGTCGACCTTGCGGCCGAACAACTCGTGCGGGCTGACGTGAACAGTGACCAGCAGGTCGCCAGCGGGACCGCCGTGCTCACCGGGCGCACCCTTGCCGCGCAATCGGATGGTCTGCCCGTCGCGAACCCCGGCCGGGATGCGGACGGTGAGGGTGCGGGTGCCGGTCGCGCGGCCGCTGCCGTGACACTCGGGGCAGGGGTCCTCGACGACCAGGCCGCGGCCATGGCATTCGCGGCAGGGCTCGGCGAAGGCGAAGCCGCCCTGGTTGCGGGTGGTTTGCCCGGTGCCAAGGCAGATCGGGCACTGGGTCGGCAACGAGCCGCCCCGGCCACCCGTGCCGTGACAGCTCGGGCACGCCTGCTCGCTGGCCATGCGCAACGACACGGTCGCGCCGTCGACCGACTCGGCGAAGCCCAGCGTCACCTCGGACTCGAAGTCGGCACCACGGCGGGGAGCGGTCGGGTGGCCCGTGCGGGCACCCCCGAACAGCCCACCCAGAATGTCGCCGAGTCCCCCGGCGCCCGCACCGGCTTGGTGGCCGAACAGGTCGCCCATGTCGAAACCCTGACCGGGGCGCCCGCCGGCGGGTGGCCGGCGGAACGCGCCGGAGCCCATCAGTGCCCGCGCCTCGTCGTACTCCTTGCGGGTCTTGTCGTCCGAGAGGATGTCGTAGGCCTCCGAGACGGCCTTGAAGCGATCCTCGGCCGCCTTGCCGCCGGACTCCCCCACGTTCTTGTCCGGGTGGAACTGGCGGGCGAGCTTGCGGTAGGCCTTCTTGATCTCGGCCGGTTGGGCGTCTTTGGGGACGCCCAAGGTCTTGTAGTAGTCCTTCTCGTAGAAGTCCTTCGCGCTCATGTGTCCCCTCCCCTCCGGCCGGTCATGACTATGCGGATTGCGCGGCGTCTGGGTCCGCGACGCCGACGCGGGCGGCGCGCACGACCCGGTCACCGATGCGGTAGCCAGGCTGGAAAACCTGGACGCACGTCGGCTCGGTCACCTCGGTGGAGTGGCTGTGGGTCAGCGCCTCGTGCACGTTGGGGTCGAACGCGTCGCCCACCGCGCCGAAGGTGGCAAGTCCGAGTCGCTCGACCGCACTTTCCAGCGCGTCGGCGACGGACTTGAAGCCTCCCTCAAGCTCACCGTGCTCGCGCGCCCGGCCGATGTCATCAAGCACCGGCAGCAGGGTGAGCAGCACGCCGGCAACCGCCTGTTCGCGGATCGCCACGCGGTCCCGCTCGACCCGCCGCCGGTAGTTGGCGTATTCCGCCTGCAGGCGCTGCAGGTCGGCGGTGCGCTCGGCGAGCACCGACTGCAGGGCCACGGTGGGGTCCTCCGGCTCGCTCTGGTCGGCCGCGCCGTTCGGGTCGGCCGCCCCGTTCGGGTCGGCTGGCGCGTTCGGGTCGGCTGGCGCGTTCGGGTCGGCTGGCGAGCTGGCGCCGGGCTGCGGACCGGCGCCGTCGGCGGCGACCTCACCCCCGACGGCGCCGCCGCCCGGGCCGGCGGGCCGGGGAGCGGGCGCTGCTGCCTGCTCCCGAACCGCGCCGGTCACCGGGTCGACGCGACGCAAGTCGCGGATGATCGGCCCGTGCGGCCCCCGCTCGTCGCGCTCGTCGCGCTCGTCGCGCCCTTCCTGGGCTCCGGTGGGTGCGGTCACTTGGTGTCGCCCTCATCGACGATCTCAGCGTCCACCACGTCCTCGTCGCCGGAGGATCCGGCCGAACCATCGGCGCCCGGCGCGTCCGCGCCCGCGGCGGTCTCGGTGCCCTGCTGCGCGTAGAGAGCCGCGCCCAGCTTCTGGCTCGAGGTGGCGACCTTCTCGGTGGCGGTGCGGATCGAGGCCACCGCCGCCTCGTCGGTGCCCTCGAGCGCCTTCTTCAGCTCGACGAGCGCCTCCTCGACCTCGGCCTTGGTGGCCGCCGCCTCGCCCTCAGCGAACTTCTCGGCGTTGTCGGCGATGAACTTCTCGGTCTGGTAGACCAACTGGTCGCCGGTGTTGCGGACCTCGGCCTCGTCGCGGCGGCGCTTGTCCTCGTCGGCGTGGGCCTCGGCGTCGCGCATCATCCGCTCGATGTCGTCCTTGGGCAGAGCGGAACCGCCGGTGATGGTCATCCGCTGCTCCTTGCCGGTGCCGAGGTCCTTGGCCGAGACGTGCACGATGCCGTTGGCGTCGATGTCGAAGGCGACCTCGATCTGCGGCACGCCACGGGGAGCGGGCGGCAAGCCGGTCAGCTCGAACATGCCGAGCTTCTTGTTGTAGGACGCCATCTCACGCTCGCCCTGGTAGACCTGGATCTGCACCGAGGGCTGGTTGTCGTCGGCCGTGGTGAAGATCTCCGATCGCTTGGTCGGGATCGTGGTGTTGCGCTCGATCAGCTTTGTCATGATGCCTCCCTTGGTCTCGATGCCGAGGGACAGCGGGGTGACATCGAGCAGCAGGACGTCCTTGACCTCACCCTTGAGCACACCGGCCTGCAGGCTGGCACCAATCGCCACGACCTCGTCCGGGTTGACCCCCTTGTTGGGCTCGCGCCCACCGGTGAGGTCCTTGACCAGGTCGACGACCGCGGGCATGCGGGTCGAGCCGCCGACGAGCACGACATGGTTGATGTCGGCCACCGCCAGGCCGCCGTCGCGCAACACAGACTGGAACGGGGTCTTGCACCGGTCGAGCAGGTCCGTGGTCATCTGCTGGAACTGCGAACGGGTGAGCTTCTCGTCCAGGTGCAGCGGGCCCGCGTCCGAGGCGGTGATGTAGGGCAGGTTGATCGTCGTCTCCATCGAGGAGGAAAGCTCAATCTTGGCCTTCTCGGCGGCCTCGCGCAGCCGCTGCAGCGCCATCTTGTCCTTGGACAGGTCCACGCCGTGGGCGTTGACGAATGCCTTGACCAGGTGATCGACGATGCGCTGGTCCCAGTCGTCGCCGCCGAGGTGGTTGTCACCGCTGGTCGCCTTGACCTCGACGACACCGCCGCCCAGCTCGAGCAGGGACACATCGAAGGTTCCGCCACCGAGGTCGAAGACGAGGATGGTCTGGTCGCTCTCGCCCTTGTCCAGCCCGTAGGCCAGCGCGGCCGCGGTGGGCTCGTTGACGATGCGCAGGACGTTGAGGCCCGCGATCTCGCCGGCCTCCTTGGTGGCCTGCCGCTGGGCGTCCTCGAAGTAAGCCGGGACGGTGATGACAGCGTCGGTGATGGTCTCACCGAGGTAGGCCTCCGCGTCACGCTTGAGCTTCATCAGGACCCGGGCGCTGATCTCCTGCGGGCCGTATTTCTTGCCGTCGATGTCGACCGACCAGCCCTCGCCCATGTGCCGCTTGACCGAGCGGATGGTGCGGTCGACGTTGGTGACGGCCTGGCGCTTGGCGACCTCGCCGACCAGCACCTCTCCGTTCTTGGCGAAGGCGACGACGGACGGAGTCGTCCGCGACCCCTCGGCGTTGGCGATGACGGTGGGCTCGCCGCCCTCCAGGACCGAGACGACGGAGTTGGTCGTCCCGAGGTCGATACCGACCGCACGTGCCATGGCTGTTAATCCTCCGGTGCAGAGTTGAGTGGGGCTGGCTCTATCCTGATGACATCTTCCCGTCCTGTCAAAATACTTGAGCCTGCTGTCCTCAACTCTGTCGCGACGCGGGATGTTCCCGCTGCCGCCCGGTCAGGGTCGCCCGGGTTCAGGGTCGCCCGGGTTCAGGGTCGTCCCGGTCAGGGGCGCCCGGTCAGGGGCGCCCGGTCAGGGTCGCCCGGTCAGGGGCGCCCGGTCAGGGGCGCCCGATCAGGGGCGGCGGGCCAGGGTGTGCCGCACCTGCTGGGTGAAGGACAGCCATCCGGAGCTCTCGGTCATCGGCCGCACCACCTCAGTCATCTGTCGGCGCACCGCGTCGTGCTCCCGCGGAGGCACCGCCTCCCACATGGCTCTCTGTCCGTGTGACCACGAGAACTCGAGCAGGTGCTCGGCGTCGCGGAATACGGCATCGACCGTCTGATGGACGGTCCGCACCGCGGTGAGGCCGGCGTCGCTCAGCAGCCGGGCGACGCCCTCGTCGGAGCCGAACGGCCCACGCGCTCCACTCGTGCGCGCGTCGAGCATCGCCGGCGGCAGGTAGGGGGTGAACACCGAGTCGACCTGCTTCCACTGCTCATCCTGCGGCCCGAACGTCGTCACGCCCAGCCGGCCCCCGCCCACGAGAAGCTGCGACCAGGTGCGGACCGCGGCGGCCGGGTCGGGGAGGAAGAACAGCACCAGCGAGGACGCGACGACGTCGTACGACGAGGGCTGAAGTCCGGGGGCGCTTGCATCTGCGACCCGCACCTCGACCTGCGGGAGATCGCGGACGTCCTGTGCGGTCAGCTCGACCATCCGGGGAGCGAGGTCGATCCCGAGCACCCGACCGGTCGGCCCGGCGGCCCGGGCCAGGGGGATCAGGGCCGCGCCGCGACCGCAGCCGACATCGAGCACGCACTCGCCCGGTTTCACGTCCAACTCGTCGACGAGGCCTTGGGCGATGGGCCGGAACCACGGAACTCCGACGTCGTCATAGGTGTCTGCCGCTCGGTCGAACACGCCGGCGATGCCTGTAGCGGGGGTCATGGAGCGGACGCTGCCACGACGCCGCCGCGACTGTCCAGCAACCCACAAACGCTCCAGCACCTACCGGCGCTCCCGACCCCGCCAGTGCCGACCGAGGCGGGAGGCTACGAGCCGTCCTCGGACCGGGCCTCCGCGGCGGCCGGCTGGTGTCGTCGCACGGCGCCCGCGTGGGCGCGCGCCGACGGGTCCCGACGCACCTTGGCGAGGCTCGCGAGGGTGGTGACGGCGAGGATGGCGACGATCAGACCAAGGGAGAGAAGGGTCGGGATCTGCGGGACACCCGAGGAGACCGTGTGGCCCCAGTGCAGCATGAGCTTGACCCCGATGAGGGCCAGGACCACGGCCAGCCCGGTGGACAGGTAGACGAGCCGGTCGAGCAGGCCCTTGACCAGGAAGAACAGCGCGCGCAAGCCGAGCAGGGCGAATGCGTTGGCCGCGAAGACGATGAACGGCTCGCGGGTCACCCCGAAGACTGCCGGGATGCTGTCGAGGGCGAATAGCAGGTCGGTGCTGCCGATCGCGATCAGGACGATGAACAGCGGTGTCACCGCGCGACGGCCGTCCACGCGGGTGACCAGGCGGCCCTCGTCGTAGTCCATGGTTGTGGGCAGGACCCTGCGGGTGAGGCGGACCAGGGCGTTGTCCTCGACCTCCGGGTCCTCGTCGCGGTGCCGATAGAGCTGGACAGCGGTGAAGACCAGCACCAGGCCGAAGACCAGGAACATGAACGTGAACAGCTCGAGCAGGGCCGCGCCGACCAGGATGAACACGGTCCGCATCGCCAAGGCCATCACGATGCCGAAGGTCAGGACCTTCTGCTGGTGGCGCTCCGGCACGGCGAAGGTGGTCATGATGATGACGAAGACGAACAGGTTGTCTACCGACAGGGACTTCTCGACGAGATAGCCGGCGAAGTACTCCGTGCCGAAATCCCAGCCAGCCACCGAGCCGACGACGACGCCGAAGGCGACGGCGACCCCGATGTAGAACAGCGACCAGGCGGTTGCTTCACGGAAACCGATGGCGTGCGGGCGCAGGGCACCCAAGGCCAGATCCGCCCCGAGCAGCACGAGAACGAGACCGATTGTCAGGATCCAACCGGTAGCCGTGACCTCCATGGACCTCCGTTCAGTGGTGACCGTGTTCCGGACACTAACCAACGATCGTTTCGCCCCCGCAGTTCCGCCGGGCCCCGATGGCCGGGCGCGCCGCTGTCATCGAGGCGCCAGGATCCGGGCGACCGCGACCTGACCACGGGCCCGAGCGTGCTCCGCGGCGGCGACCCCGTCGCGGTCGCCGATCGCCGGGTCGGCTCCGGCGGCAAGCAGGATCCGGACGATCTGCTGGTAGCGCGCCGACCCGTCGCCGAGGATCACCGCCTCCAGCAGTGCCGTCCAGCCCAGATCGTTGACGTGGTTGACGGCGATGCCGGTCCGCACGACCCGGCGCACGTAGTCGACGTGCCCGCGCTCGCTGGCCGGGATCAGCGACACCCCACCGAACCGGTTGCGGATGGTCAGGTCGGGATGGGCGGGCAGCAAGATCTCCAGCATGCCCACGCTGCCGGTCACCCCCGTGACCAGCCATGGCGTGTCGTGCCGGTCATCGAGGCGGTCCGGGTCGGCGCCCAGGGCAACGAGCAGCCGCGCGACGGCCCGGCGGTCGTGGGTGGCGGCCAGCAGCAGCGGAGTTCGGCCGCGGTCGTCGGTGACCTCTACGTCCGCCCCGGCCCGCACCGCGAGCGCGGCCCCGTCAGCGTCCCCCGTGGTGGCCGCGGCGAGCAGCGCCTGGTGTGGGGCAGAGCCGCTTGCCCCGGCGAGCGCGCGGGACAAGGTTGCTGCGATAGCGACCTGTCCCCGGGATCGTGCATGCTGCCGGGGAGCGATCCCGTCGCGGCGCGGCGGGAGGCGCAGGTCGGCACCTCCGGCCACCAGGAGGCGCACCGTGTCGCCGTAGCGCTGGGTCCCGTCGCCGAGGATGATCGCCTCGTGCAGGGCGGTCCAGCCCAGGTTGTTGACGTGGTCCGGGTCGATCGAGGTGCGCAGCAACCGGCCCACGACGTCCGCGTGACCTCGCTCGGCGGCGCGGATCAGCGCCGTGCCGCGATAGCTGTCCAGGGACCGGACATCGGCGCCATGGCGCAAGACGAGGTCGAGCAGCCCCGGAAAGCCCTCGCTGGCCGCGATCAGGAACGCGCTCTGCTCGGTCCGGTCCTGATGGTTCACCTGCGCGCCGGCCCCGATCAGGCGCCGGGCGCGCGGCACGTCGTTTGCCCAGGCGGCCTTGATCAGCCGATCGTTGAGCCGGGCCAACGAGGTCTTGGTACGTGACGGCTCCACCACGGCGGTCCTCTCCGGGCCGGGCTTCTCCGGGCCGGGCGCCGAAGTCGAGGTCATCGTGCTTGGGGGCCGGACGGAGGCCGGCTCGGGTGCTGGCGGCGCAGAGCACGCACTGACGGCCATCAGCAGCCCGGCCGTGGCCAGCCGCAGAGATTGGTATACCATCTGCTTGGTATACCACCTAAGGCGAGGCGGCGGCAACCGGACGGTTGGCCGGTGCGCCCGCGGGCATGGTGGGTGCAGAGCACCCCGTCGTACGAGCAGGGAGAACGCATGGCCGGCCGCAACGCATCGATGACCTGGAAGATCTTTGGCACGGTCTCCGCAGTCGCGGCCGGGATCGCGGCGCGCAAGGTCCTGGTCACAACGTTCACCAAGACCACCGGGAAGAACCCGCCGGCCAACCCGGAGGCCCCGGACACCAGTTGGGCGGAGGCGGCCGGGTGGGCGCTGCTCAGCGGGGCGATGATGGGCCTGGCCCGGATGCTCGCGACCCGCAAGGCGGCGAGCTACTACCGGCGTTCGACCGGTCACCTGCCGCCCGGCATGGAAGAAGTCTCCTGACGGCGGCAGCGAAGATCGGGGCCAACTAGCCGGGCTTCGTCGTAGGCTCGGTGCATGCTCCCCGCCCTGCGCGACGCCCGCGGCAAGCCGGCCGGCCCGCTGCGCTTGCTGGCCGCGCTGGTCGCCCTCGGGATGCTGGCCCTCGCCGCCCCGGTGCTCGTGCCGGTCGTGCGCTGGGCCGCCGACATGCTGCTCTAGCGTGGCCCTACGCTGGGCCGTCTGCTGCCATCCGGCGGGCAGCCCGGCTGGAGGGTTCTGTGAGACTGGTCATCGGCCTGGTCATGACGGTGGTCGCCTTGGCGTTGGCCGGTCGACGGATCCGGTTCCTCTACCGGCTGATCCGCTCCGGCCAGCCGGCACCCGGGCGCCTGGACGGCATCGGGGGTCGGTCCCGGACCCAGCTGCGCGAGGTGTTCGGCCAGCGCAAGCTGCTGCGGTGGTCGATCCCCGGCGCGGCGCACTTCTTCACCTTCTGGGGCTTCATCGTCCTCGCCGCGACGATCCTGGAGGCTTACGGCGCGCTCTTCGACCGCGACTTCGCGATCCCGCTGATCGGTCACTGGGCGGTGCTGGGCTTCCTGGAGGACTTTTTCGCGGTGGCAGTGGTGCCGGCGCTGGCCACGTTCACCGTGATCCGGGTCCGCCAGGCGCCGGCGCGCCGCCAGCGCGCCAGCCGGTTCTACGGCTCGCACACCGGCGCCGCCTGGCTGGTGCTGTTGATGATCTTCAATGTGATCTGGACGCTGTTCCTCTATCGGGGCGCGCAGGTGAACACCGGCGTGTTCCCCTACGAGCGCGGCGCATTCGCCTCCGAGGCCACGGCCGCGATCCTCGAGCCCCTCGGCGAGAGCGCCAACGAGGCGCTGGAGACCTTCGGCATCCTGGCCCAGCTCGCCGTGGTGCTGGGCTTCCTGGTGTTCGTCGTCTACTCCAAGCACCTGCACATCTTCCTCGCCCCGATCAACGTGCTGACCAAGCGCGAGCCCAATGCGCTCGGCCCGCTGCTGCCGATGATGAGTCACGGCAAGGAGATCGACTTCGAGGACCCCGGCGAGGACGACATCTTCGGTCGCGGCGCCATCGAAGAGTTCACCTGGAAGGGCATGCTGGACATGACCACCTGCACCGAGTGCGGGCGGTGCCAGGACCAGTGCCCGGCGTGGAACACCGGCAAGCCGCTGTCACCCAAACTCCTGATCATGGATCTGCGGGACCACCTGTTCGCCAAGGCTCCCTACCTGCTGGCCGCTGACGGCGCGGCGGTGCCCGGCGTCGAGGAGGCCGGTCCCGAGTCGGACCAAGAGCCGACCCACCACGGCGTACCGGAATCGGGGTTCGGGCGCGTCCCGGCACGGTCTCCGGCGCAGGCGACCCGACCGCTGGTGGGCACCGCGGCCGAAGGCGGGGTGATCGACCCCGACGTGCTGTGGAGCTGTACGACGTGCGGTGCCTGCGTCGAGCAGTGCCCGGTGGACATCGAGCACATCGACCACATCCTGGACCTGCGCCGGTTCCAGGTGCTGGTCGAGTCCTCGTTCCCCAGCGAAGCCGGCACGATGCTCAAGAACCTGGAGAACAAGGGCAACCCCTGGGGGATGAATTCCCGGGCCCGCCTGGACTGGACCCGGGGCCTCGGCTTCGAGGTTCCCGTGGTCGGGGACACCGTCGAGGACCTCACGGGGGTGGACTACCTCTTCTGGGTTGGCTGCGCCGGTGCGCTGGAGGACCGGGCCAAGAAGACCACCCGCGCGTTCGCCGAGCTGCTGCACATCGCGGGGGTGTCCTTCGCCGTGCTCGGGGAGTCCGAGGCCTGCACCGGTGACCCGGCGCGGCGCCTGGGCAACGAGTTCGTCTTCCAGATGCTGGCTCAGCAAAACGTCGAGACCCTGCACGAGGCCAAGGCCACGACGATCGTGGCGACCTGCCCGCACTGCTTCAACACCCTGGCCCGGGAGTACCCCCAGCTCGACGGCCACTTCCAGGTCGTGCACCACACCCAGCTGCTGGCCCGCCTGGTGGAAGCGGGCCGGCTCACCCCGATCACCCCGATCGACCAGCTCGTGACCTACCACGACCCCTGCTACCTCGGGCGGCACAACACCGTCTACACCCCGCCGCGCGAGGTCCTCGCCGCCGTCCCCGGGCTGCGGTCGCAGGAGATGCACCGCTGCAAGGAACGCGGCTTCTGCTGCGGAGCCGGAGGCGCCCGAATGTGGATGGAGGAGAAGATCGGCAAGCGGGTCAACGTCGAACGGGTCGACGAGGCCCTCGCTCTGAACCCCGACATCGTCTCCACCGCCTGCCCGTTCTGCCTGATCATGCTGGGGGACGCCGTCACCGCCAAGCAGCACGACGGCACCGCCCGCGCCGACGTCGCCGTGGTCGACGTGGCCCACCTGCTGCTCACCTCGGTCCGCGCCGGCGACCCGCCTGGGCCGGCGGCTCAGGCTGAGCCACACACGACCAGCTAGGTCGGCGGCTCAGGCCGACCCACGAACGACCAGTAAGATCGGCGGCTCAGGCTGATGCACGCACGACCAGATGGGTCGGCAGCGTCACCGTAAGCTCCGCGGCGACGCCGTCTAGGCGCGCCGTCATCAGACGGGCCATAGCCCGCCCGATCGCCTCGACCGGCTGGTGCACGGTCGTCAGTGCCGGCTCGGTGTGCCCGCTGACCGGAGCGTCGTCGAAGCCGACCACGGCGACGTCCTCAGGCACTCGCCTCGACCGCTGTCTGAGCGTACGCAGCGCGCCGGCCGCCATCAGGTCCGAGGCCGCGAACACCGCGTCGAGGTCGGGTGCCCGATCGAGCAGGGCGGCCATCGCGTCGCGCCCGCTGCGTTCGGCGAAGTCGCCGGGCTCCACCAGCGCGTCGTCGTAGGCTCGTCCGGCGCGAGCCAGGGCATCGCGGTAGCCGTCCAGCCGGTCCTGGCCAGCCGCGAGGTCCAGCGGGCCGTGGATGGTCGCGACCCGCCCGGCACCGCGGGCGAGGAGGTGCTCGACCGCCAGCGCCGCACCTCCCGCGTTGTCGACGTCGACCCAGCTGACCGGCGCGCGCCCGACCGGTCTCCCGCCAAGCACCGTCGGGAGGCCGCTCGCCTCGAGCATCGCCGGCAGCGGGTCCTCGCCGTGCAGGGACAGCAGCAGCACGCCGTCGACGTGCTGGCCGGTGAGATAGCGCTCGAGCCGCTTCCGCTCCATCGGGGTCGCCGCGATGGCGATGAGAAGCTGGCGCGGCGTCGCGGCGAACGCCGAGCTCGCGCCGCGCACGATGCCCGCGAAGAACGGCTCGGAGAAGAACCGTTCGTCGGACTCGGACACCACCAGGGCGACGGAGTCGGTGCGCCGGGTGACGAGGGCACGGGCCGCGCGGTTGGGGACATATCCCAGAACTGCGATGGCCTTCGCCACCGCCTCGCGACTGTGCCGGCTCACGTGCGCCGACCCGTTGACGGCGCGCGAGACGGTCGCACGACCCACGCCTGCCAACGCGGCGACCTCTTCCAGTGTCGGTCGCGACGCTCTGCGGATGCCCCGGTCGGGACTCACGGGTTTAGTATCGCCGGATTGCCCGCCGGGGGACAGGGCGCCAGATCCCCTTTCGTGCTCAAAGTTTTCTCAGTGGTCCGGCTCGGAGCCGTCGGGCAGCGCGCCTTCGGTGACGACGTGCCGGTAGTAGCCCGCGCTGTCCTTCGGGGTGCGCACCTGGGTGAGGTAGTCCACGTGCACGATCCCGAACCGCTTGCTGTAGCCCAAGGACCACTCGAAGTTGTCCATCAGCGACCAGACGAAGTATCCCCGCAGCGGCACCCCTGCGGTCAGGGCGCGGAGGCAGGCCGCCAGGTGGGAGGCCAGGTAATCCACCCGCCGTACGTCGTGCACGGCGCCGTCGCTCGCCACCTCGTCGGGGAACGCCGCGCCGTTCTCGGTGACGTAGACCGGCAGTCCGGGGCGCACCGCGCTCGCAGCCACGAGGACCTCGGTCAGGCCGTCGGAGTCGATCTCCCAGCCCATGTCGGTCAGTGGGTGACCGGCCGACACGAACTCGACGTGCTCGCTGCCGGGGAAGGTCGAGGGCTTCGGCGGCTCCGTCGGCTTCGGCGGCTTCGGCGGCTCTGTCGTCCCCGGCGGCTCTGTCGTCCCCGCCGGCTCTGTCGTTCCCGCCGGCTCCGTCGGCTCCGTCGTCCCCGCCGGGCCGCCCGGCGCGTCGGCCCGGCCGCCGCTAACGGTGTGGCGGGTGTAGTAGTTGACGCCGAGCAGGTCGATCGGCGTGGCGATGACGGCGAGGTCCTCGGGGTCGGCGAGATCGGCAACGTCGATCACCCCGGCGAGGTCGGCCAGGACGTCGGCCGGGTAGGCGCCGCGCAGCAGAGGGTCGAGGAACCAACGGTTCTGCATCCCGTCGATCCTGCGGGCCGCGTCGAGGTCCGCCTCGGCGTCGGTGGCGGGCGTGACGGCGTAGAGGTTGAGGGTGATGCCGAGCTGGGCCGCGGGGTCGGCGGCCTTCAGTGACTGAACAGCGAGACCGTGGCCGAGCATCAGATGGTGGGCCGCCAGCACCGCCGCCCGCGGGTCGGTGCGGCCGGGGGCGTGGACTCCGGCGGCGTAGCCGAGGAAGGCCGAGCACCAGGGCTCGTTCAGCGTGGTCCAGTAGCGGACCCGGTCACCGAGAGCGTCGTGGACCAGCGCCGCGTAGTCGGCGAACCGCTCCGCCGTCGCGCGCACCGGCCAGCCGCCGGCGTCCTCGAGCACCTGCGGGAGGTCCCAGTGGTAGAGCGTCACCCACGGCTCGATGTCGTGGGCACGCAACTCGTCGACAAGTCGGCGATAGAAGTCCAGCCCCGCCTGGTTGGGCCCGCCGCGGCCGTCGGGCTGGACCCGCGGCCAGGCCACGGAGAAGCGGTAGGACCGCAGCCCCAGGTCGGCCATCATCGCCACGTCGTCGCGCCAGCGGTGGTAGTGGTCGGCCGCCATGTCACCGGTGTCCCCGGCCAGCACCCGCCCCGGCGTGTGGCTGAACGTGTCCCAGATCGAGGGCGAGCGACCGCCCTCGGTCGTCGCGCCCTCGATCTGGTAGGACGCGGTGGCGGCGCCCCAGAGGAAGTCGCTCGGGAAGCTCAGCAGGGGGGTCGGTGCGGTCACGAAGGAGCCTCTCGCTCAGCCGGGGGCACTGTCCCCGAACGGCACATGCGGACCCTATCGGGTAGCTGTAGTCTGTCCTAGCGTTCCGCGCGGGTGTAGTTCAATGGCAGAACATCAGCTTCCCAAGCTGACAGTGCCGGTTCGATCCCGGTCACCCGCTCTGCTTGAATTCCTGCTCAAGACCGGTGTTTTCCCAGGTCAGCGGCGCTTTTCTGATTTCATCGTGATCTTGCACGTCTGACCGCAGGTGGCCGTGACTTGCCGTTTCGTGCCCCTCGTTGGGGCACGCCGGGGGCACGGACTTTGCCAGTGACCGGAGTCACTGCTCTGGTGTCCGATAGGGCCATGTGCAGCCCCCGTACGTGCTTGAGCGCGCGAATACGGTCGCCACTCTCCGTAACCGAATTGGCCCTCCCTATGCCGGCCTCCCGGTTGAACTACGGCGTGGTTGACGAGGGGGGGTGGTTCGGCGACCTCGACGGTGACGATGCGCGGCGTACGCGGGGTGACGCCTACCCGCTCCGCGCTG
>JBBRHF010000051.1:0-23813 GCA_038223055.1 Actinomycetes bacterium
CGCGGCGCGGGCCAGCGCAAGGCCCAGGCCCGCACGCTCCAGCACGGCGGATACCGTTTCGGCGCCCGGGACCTGCAGGTCGACCGACCCGACGGCCCGAGCCCGCACGTCATCGCCCTGGCGACCGGGCGCCATCTGGCCGCGGCCGTGCAGCAGCGCCTCGTCGACCACCTCGACGTTGGCGGCAGCCTCGTCCTGCTCGGCCTGCTGCCGGAGCTGGATCTGGAGGGCCGGCCGTGCCGCGTGCTCGCTGACGCGCTCGCCGTCGCCGCCTCCGCAGTGGTCCGGGAGGGCCCGCACCACTACCCCTCCATCGCCTCGCGATCGTGGCTGGCGCCCATCCCCGAGTTGCGCTCGAGGTGGCTGCAGCCCCTCGCCGCCGACGCAGGCGAGGCGCTGCTGGTCGACGTCGCCACGGGCAGCCCCTGCGGGGTGGAGGTCCGCCGGGGCGCGGGGCGGGCCGTGCTGCTCACCGCCGAGCTGCCCTCCCATCCGGCGCTGTTCACCTCGGTCGCGCGGCACCTGGGCGCCGAACCCGGTCTCTCGGTGCGGGCCGACGTGCCGGGGCTGTTCGCGACGACGACGGCCACCCTGGACGGCCAGCGGATCGTGCACCTGGTCAACGTGACCGGCTATCACACCTCGGTGCGGCTGGCGCTGGACGGCCGCGACCTGCACGGCGGTGCGGCTCTCGTCGTGCCCGGGCACACCGGTGCCATGCTGCCCCTCGGGCTGCGGCTGCCGACGAGGCCCGCCACGACCGTGGTGTGGGCGTCCGCCGAGATCGCCTCGGTGAGCCCCGACGAGGTGGTCTTCGGTGCCGGGCTGGGCGGGCCTGGCGGCGGACCCGGCACGCTGGTGGTGCTCGAGACCGACGCCGAGGTCCTGGAGGTCACTGACGGTGCAGGATGTGACGTCCGGCGCACCGGGCGACGATGGACCGTCGCGGCGTCGACCGGGACACCGGTCGGTGTACCGACCGGGACACCGGCGGGAACACCGCCGGTCCGCCTGCGCCTTGCCGGCAGCTGACGGAAATGTTTGGACTCCGGCTGAATGTGGCATATGACCGTTCGTGAAAGCGCTTTCAGCGGGCCAGCCGGGGCACGGGTCCCCGGGCGGCGCGACCATCTACCAGGTCGCGCACTCGGCTGAGGTCTCCATCGCGACCGTCTCGCGCGTGCTGCGGGGGACGACCCCCGTCGCGCAGCCCACCCGTGAGCGGGTGCTGCGGGCCGTCGACGCGCTGGGCTACCGCCCCAACCGGCTGGGCCGCTCGCTCGCCGAGGGTCACCACGCGGCCGACGGCATCGTCTTCCCGCACCTGTGCGGCCCCTACTTCGCCGAGGTCGTGCTCGGCTACGAGGAGGTCGCCGCGGCGAGGGGCCGGAGCGTGCTCATCCTCGCGACGTACGGGCGCGACGCCGCTGCGGATCAGGTCCTCGACCTCGCCACCCGGGTCGACGGGCTGGTCGTCCTGGGCCCCGCCGTCGAGGACGGGGTGCTCGCCGAGATCGCGGCCAGCGGCCTCCCGCTGGTGCTGATCGCCCGCAACCAGCCCGAGGCGACCGGCTCGGGCACCCTCAGCACCGTGAACGCCGAGAACGACACCAGCGCCTACGACCTGACCAGGCACCTCATCGCGGCGCACGGCTACCGCGACCTGACGTTTCTGGGCGACGTAGACACCTCGGTGGACGCGCTCGATCGGTGGCACGGGTTTTGCCGGGCGCTGGACGACGCCGGCGTGGGCGCATCCCACGACCCCGTCGGGTGCGCCTTCGACGAGCCCGGTGGCTACGCCGCGGCGAGCCGGCTGCTCGCCCAGACCCGGAGCCGGCCGCAGGCACTGGTCTGCGCCAACGACGAGATCGCCCTTGGCGCGATCCTGGCGGCCGAGGAGCTGGGCGTGCGCGTCCCCGCCGACCTCGCCATCACCGGCTGGGACGACGTCATGGCGGCGCGGCACTCGCGCCCCGGCCTCACCACTGTCCGAGCGCCCATGCGCCAGATCGGCGCACAGGCCGCCCGCCGCCTGCACGACGTGCTCAGCGGCGGCACCCGCGAGCCGCAGCACGAGGTGCTGCCGACGCAGCTGGTCGTCCGGGCGAGCTGCGGGCCCCACGAGCCCCACGAAATGGAGAACTGATGAGACGGTTCACGCAAGCGAGCGCGGTGGCGGTCGTCGCTGCCCTGGCCCTGACCGGCTGTGGCCGCAGCTCGGACAGCACCGCCGGCGGCGCGGCCAGTCCGGCGAAGGAGGTCAAGTCCGGCAAGGCCACGGGCGCCATCACGGTCTGGGCGCTGGGAGCCGAGGGCGACAAGCTCGGCTCCATCGCCAAGGATTTCGAGGCCGCCAACCCCGCCGCCAAGGTCACCATCACGGTGATCCCGTTCGACGCGGCGCACGACAAGATCGCGACCGCGATCGCCGGCAAGCAGACGCCCGACGTCGCGCTGGTCGGCACCACGTGGGTGTCGGAGTTCGCCGGCTCCAGCGCGCTGGACGCGACGCCGACCGACGTCATCGACAAGGCCAAGTTCTACCCCGGCGCGTGGGACACGACCTCGGTCAACGGGACCTCGTTCGGGGTCCCGTGGTACGTCGAGACCCGGCTGATCTACTACCGCAAGGACCTCGCCGACAAGGCCGGGCTGTCCGAGCCCAAGACCTGGGCCGAGCTCACCTCCTTCACCAAGGGCTTGCAGGACAAGGCCGGCGTCAAGTGGGGCATTTCGCTTCAGCCCGGTGGACAGGGCTCGTGGCAGACGTTCATGCCGTTCGCCTGGCAGGACGGCGCCGAGATCGTCAACGGCAAGACCTTCGGCTTCGACTCCGCGCCCATGCAGAAGGCGCTGGACTACTACTCCACCTTCTTCAAGGACAAGATCTCCCCGACCGACCTCGCGCAGGGCGCATTGGAGAGCGGGTTCATCCGCGGTGACATCGGCGCGTTCGTGTCCGGCCCGTGGCACATGGGCATTCTCAAGGACCAGGGCGGCGCGAGCTTCCAGGGCAAGTACGCCGTCATGCAGATGCCAAGAGAGAAGGCCGGCACCTCGTTCATCGGCGGCGGTGACCTGGTCGTGTTCAAGAACAGCAAGAACCGGGACGCGTCCTGGAAGTTCGTCGACTACCTGACTCAGGTCAAGGCCCAGCAGAAGCTCTACTCCCTGGTCGGCAGCCTGCCGGCCGTCAAGAGCGCCTGGACCGGTGGAGCTCTGTCGACCGACCCGTTGCTCAAGACCTTCGGCAGCCAGCTCCAGGACGCCAAGTCGGCCCCGGCGATCGCGACGTGGGAGCAGGTCGCCAGTTCCCTGGACGACGCCATCGAGCGGGTGTCCCTGGGCAAGCAGGACTCCGCCACGGCGTTGAAGGCGGCCCAGGCGAAGGCCAACGCCATCGGCACCGGTAGCTGACATGGCCACCGCCGTCGCGGGCCGAGCGCCCGCGCCCCGTCGCCGGCCCCGAGCCCGGGTCCGGCGACGGGAGGCTCTCGCGGGCTACGCCTTCTCGCTGCCGTTCTTGTTGCTCTTCCTGGTCTTTACGGTCGGGCCGGTCCTGTCCTCGTTCGGGATGAGCTTCACTGACCTGCGCAGCGCAGACGTCTCCCGCCCGCTGTCGGTCAACGGCGTCGGACTCGCCAACTACACCAAGGTCCTGCACGACGAGTCGTTCCGCCAGGCCGTGCTCAACACGGCGTACTTCGTGCTGGTGGGGGTGCCCCTCACCATGGGTCTGGCCCTCGCCGTCGCCGTCGGCCTCAACTCGGGCATCACCCGGTTCAAGGCGCTGTTCCGGGTCGGCTACTACCTGCCGGTGGTGACCAGCATCGTCGCGGTCGCCGTCGTGTGGCGGTTCCTGCTCGAGCCCGACAGCGGGCTGGTCAACACCGTCCTGGGGTACGTCGGGGTGGACGGCCCGTCCTGGCTCCGGGACGAGACGTGGGCGATGCCTTCGCTGATCGTCATGTCGGCCTGGCGCAACATGGGCACGCTCGTCATCATCTTCCTGGCCGGGCTGCAGGGCGTGCCTCGCGAGATGCACGAGGCCGCGGCCATCGACGGCGCGGGCGCGTGGGGCCGGTTCCGGCACATCACCGTGCCGGTCATGAGGCCCGCACTGTTGTTCGGCGCGGTCATCACCAGCATCGGCTACCTGCAGTTCTTCGAGGAGCCGTTCGTGATGACCCGCGGCGGCCCGCTGGACAAGACCCTGTCGGTCTCTCTCTATGCATACAACCAGTTCGGCTTCGGCAACTACAGCTATGCGGCCGCCATGGCCTACGTCCTGTTCCTCGCCATCGTCGTCCTTACGCTCGTGCAGTTCCGGCTGCTCGGCTCCCGGGACTGAGGGGTCCTGCCATGACCACACAGATCAGGCAAACGTCCACTGCGGCACCTGCCCCGGACCCGTCAGGCCGCGCACGCGGACGCCGCCGCTCGGAGCGGGCCGGCATCGGCGACCCGCACGCACAGCCGTGGATCTACGCGGTGCTGGGTGTCGGGCTGATCGTCCTCGTCGGGCCGTTCCTGTGGATGCTGCTGGGCTCGTTCCGGCCCAACCGCGAGCTCAAGGAGGTGCCGCCCTCGTGGCTGCCGCAGCACCCCACCCTGAGCAACTACACGAAGTTGTTCAGCCAGTTGGACTTTCCCACGTTCTTCGTCAACAGCGTCGTGGTCGCCGTCGCGATCACGGTGGGAAACCTGGTGTTCTGCTCGATGCTCGGCTACGCCCTGGCCAAGCTCGACTTCCCCGGCAAGCGCACCATCTTCGTGCTCGTGCTCGGCACCCTGATGGTGCCCGGGGTCGTGACGTTCGTGCCGCTGTTCGTGCTGGTCAGCAATCTGGGCCTGGCCAACAGCTTCCCCGGACTGATCTTTCCCTTCCTGGCCGGGCCGTTCGGCGTGTTCCTGTTGCGGCAGTTCATCCAGGGGCTGCCGGACGAACTGATCCAGGCGGCGCGAGTCGACGGCGCAAGCGAGTTTCGGATCTTCCGTTCGATCATGCTGCCGCTGTGCAGGCCGGCGCTGGCGACGCTGGGAATCCTCACGTTCCTCACCTCCTGGAACATGTTCCTCTGGCCGCTGGTGGTGGCCCAGTCCCAGGATCACTACACGCTGCCGGTGGCGCTGGCCATCTACTCGATCGGTGAGAACAAGAGCGACTACGGCCTGCTGATGGCCGGGTCGGTCGTGATCGTCGTCCCCGTTCTCCTAGTTTTCCTCGCCTTGCAGAAGCATTTTGTCCGCGGCATCGCCATGACCGGCATCAAGTAGCATCAACCCACGGGAGCCATGATGAGAACAACGTCTCGAACCGTCGCAGGTGTGGTCACCGCCGCGGGCGTGGTCTGTGCGGTTGCGCTGGCACCGGCCAGCGCGGCCGGCGCGGCCAGCGCGGGGGATCGCACCCTGCGCACCTACGCCGTGGCGACCTGGCGGTCGATGGCTGCGATGGCCGACCCCGGCACGGGGCTGGTCTCGGACAACGTCGCCGGTGACCTGGCTCCCGCCTCGCGCGCGGCGTACACGTCTCCGACCAACATCGGGGCCTACCTCTGGAGTGCGATAGCGGCCCGCCGGCTCGGCCTCATCTCCCGCACCGAGGAGACGGCCCGCATCGCCACGACCCTCAAAACCCTGGCCCGGCTGGAGATCCACCAGCCTTCGGGCATGTTCTATAACTGGTACGACCCGGCCACCGGCACCAAGCTCACCACTTGGCCCGTCGACGGCAGCGTCGTACACCCGTTCCTGTCCAGCGTCGACAACGCGTGGCTCGCCACGGGCCTTACCCTGGTCAAGGACCAGATCCCCGCGCTGGCGGGCGAGGCTGGCGCGATCCTGGCCACGATGGACTTCGGCTACTACTACGACGCGCCCGAACGCCAGATCCGCGGCGGCTTCTGGGTCGAGCCGGTCCCCGGCTCGGTGCCCGGCAACTACCGCGGCGGCGCGACGGTCTTCTACACCGGCCACCACTACGGCGCGTTCAACACCGAGCCGCGGATGGCGAGCTATCTCGGGATCGCCGCGGGCCAGATCCCGCAGGAGCACTACTTTGGCACCTTCCGGACGTTTCCGCCGGAGGGCTGCGACTTCGGCTGGACCGAGCAGCGCGGTGTCGGGCAGTGGGCCACCTACCTGGGCCAGCGGGTCTTCGAGGGTTCCTACTCCTACCGCGGCCTGTCCATGGTGCCGACGTGGGGCGGGTCGATGTTCGAGG
The DNA here is from genome assembly GCA_038223055.1 of Actinomycetes bacterium. Taxonomy (GTDB): domain Bacteria; phylum Actinomycetota; class Actinomycetes; order JACCUZ01; family JACCUZ01; genus JBBRHF01. The sequence goes on from JBBRHF010000051.1 coordinate 6,230, forward strand.
CGTTGATGGTGCCGCTGTTCGTGCCGGAGGAGGTGTGGGGCGCGCACAGTTGGGCGCAGAACCACCCGACGTACGTCAAGGCTCAGATCGAGCACGGACTGGTTGAATCGGGTTACGGTTACTGGGGTTTCTCGCCGTCGAACAACCCAGCCGGCGGCTACCGGGAGTACGGCGTGGACCAGATCGGCATGAACCCCGACGGCTACTCCTCCGACCAGGAGAACACCCGCGTCGATGAGGGCTACGGCGAGTGCCGTCCGGCCCAGCCGGCGCCCACGTCCTACGGTCAGGGCGTCGTCACCCCGCACGCGTCGTTCATCGCGCTGCGCTATGCCCGCACGGCGGCGATGGCCAACCTGGCCAAGCTGCGCCGCAACTTTGGCGCGTTCGGCCCCGGTGGGTTCTACGACGCGGTCAACGTGCGCACCGGCGCGATGTCGCAGCGCTACCTCTCGCTGGACCAGGGCATGGTGATGGCGGCCCTGGGCAACGCACTGGGCGGTGACGTGCTGCGCACGACGTTCTCGAAGGGTGCGATGCGGGCGCGGGTCGCGCCGCTGATGCGGATGGAGCACTTCGCCGCACCAGGAGCCGTTCAGCCCTGAGCGCGCACTGTCGCCCGCCTAGCCAGCCGTGCCAGAGTGCAGCGCGTCAGCGCGCACCCGACGTGACCGAGGAGGCCCCGCCCATGGGCGAGATGGTCAGTTTTTCCAGCAACGGCGACACCTGTGACGGATCCCTCGCCACACCGAGCGCCGGCAGCGGCCCCGGCGTCATCGTCGGCAACGACGCCGGCGAGGCCGCGATGATCCACGCCTTGGCAGACGACGGCACCTCGGCGGCCGAGGGTGTGCAGACCGCCATCCGAGGCATCGAGTCCGCCGGCGGCAGTGTCGAGGTCTTCGACTATCCCTAGCCCCGTCACCCCGGGCAGCGGGTGGCCCGGCGACCCCGCGACGCCCGCGACCCCGATGGCTGAGGACGTGCACGACGTACGTCGCCTCGCCACGACCGCATCGTCGCTGCCCGAGCTCGACGCGCGGGTTTCGGTGTGCCGGGCCTGCCCGCGGCTGGTTGCGTGGCGCGAGCAGGTCGCTGCGGACAAGCGCCGCGCCCACGCCGACGAGACCTACTGGGGCCGGCCCATTCCGGGCTGGGGCGAGGCGGCGCCTCGAGTTCTCATCGTCGGTCTGGCTCCAGCCGCCCACGGCGGCAACCGCACCGGGCGCATCTTCACCGGCGACCGCAGCGGCGACTGGCTGTTCGCCGCCCTGCACCGGGCCGGGTTCGCCGAGCAGGAGACGAGCCGCTACGCCGGGGACGGCCAACGTCTGGTCGGGACCCGGATGGTCGCCGCCGTCCGGTGCGCACCGCCGGGCAACGCCCCGACACCCCTGGAGCGAGACACCTGCTCGCCGTGGCTGGACGCCGAACTCGACGCCGTACGGCCGGGGCTGCGGGTGGCCGTCGCCCTCGGCGGATTCGCCTGGCAGGCGCTGCTGGCCGCTCTGGTGCGCATCGGCGTTGAGGTGCCCAGGCCACGTCCCCGGTTCGGGCACGGCGTCCGGGTCGATCTGGGCGGGCTGACCGTCGTCGGGTCGTTCCACCCCAGTCAGCAGAACACCTTCACCCGACGGCTCACCGCGGCCATGCTCGACGAGGTCTTCGCGGCGGTCCACCGGCTGGCCGGCCGGTAACCCGGGGACACACACGTGGCCACTACCCTCTAGGCCATGTCTCAGGAACACACCCGCATCCTCGTCGTCGGCGGCGGCTACGTCGGCATGTACACCGCCATGCGCCTGCAACGACGCCTCAAGGCCGAACTGGTCGCCAAGACGGTGAACATCACCGTCGTCGAGCCACGCTCCTACATGACCTACCAGCCGTTCCTGCCCGAGGCCGCCGCCGGCAGCCTCGAGCCGCGCCACGTCGTGGTGCCGCTGCGGCGGGTGCTGCGGCACTGCGAGGTCCTGAACGGCCGGGTGGTCGGGGTCGACCACGCGCGCCGGCTGGCCACGGTGCAGCCCAAACATAGTGAGCCGGTCGAGTTCGGTTACGACGTCATCGTCCTCGCGCCCGGCTCGATCGCGCGCACCCTGCCCATCCCCGGACTCGCGGACGTCGGGATCGGTTTCAAGCAGGTCGAGGAGGCCATCGGCCTGCGCAACCAGGTGCTCGAGAAGCTCGACATCGCCGCGGGTCTCACCGACCCGGAGGCCCGCCGGCCGATGCTCACGTTCGTGTTCGTCGGCGGCGGCTACGCCGGGATCGAGGCGCTCGCCGAACTGGAGGACATGGCGGCATACGCCACGCGCTACTACCCCGGCCTGTCCAAGGACGACCTGCGGTTCGTGCTGATCGAGGCCACCAGCCGCATCCTGCCCGAGGTCGGCGAGGAGCTGGGCCGCTACACGGTCGGGGAGCTGCGCCGGCGTGGCATCGACATACGCCTGGACACCCGGCTCGAGTCCTGCGTCGGCGGGCACATCGTGCTCTCCGACGGCGAGGAGTTCCGGGCCGAGACTCTGGTGTGGACGGCAGGGGTCAAGGCCAACCCGATGCTGACCCGCACCGACTTCGAGCTCGACGACAAGGGCCGGCTCACGGCTCGCGCCGACCTGCGCCTGACTGGGGTCGATGGCGCCTGGGCGGCGGGGGACTGCGCGGCGGTCCCCGACCTGACCGGGCCGCCCGGTGCGACCTGCAGCCCGAGCGCGCAGCACGCCGTCCGCCAGGCCCGCCGACTCGGAGACAACATCGCGCTGGTCTTGCACGGCGCCACGCCGGAGGATTACGTGCACAAGCACGCCGGATCGGTCGCCTCCCTGGGCCTCTACAAGGGCGTGGCCCAGGTCTACGGCGTGAAGTTGCGCGGCTTTCCCGCCTGGTTCATGCACCGCAGCTACCACGTCAGCCGGGTTCCCACCCTGAACCGCAAGGTACGGGTCATCCTGGACTGGACGCTGGCGCTGTTCTTCCGGCGCGACGTCGTCTCGCTGGGGTCCCTGCAGACGCCGCGCGAGGAGTTCAAGGAGGCCGCTCGGTGATGGCGCTGGACCGACGCTTGGTGTGGGCGCTGGACCAGCGCTCGGTGACGGCGCTGGACCGATGAGTCTCCTGGCGGTCACGGTCATCGGCCACGACCGGCCGGGCATCATCGCGCAGACCACCGCCGTCCTGGCCGATCTCGAGGGCAACCTCGAGGACTCCACCATGACGATCCTGCGGGGCCATTTCGCCATGGTCCTGCTGGTGTCGACGCGCGCCTCGCCTGCGGCCGTCGAAGCGGGCCTGTCGGTCCTCACTGCCGACGGGACGTTGCAGGTCGTGGTGCGCGAGGTTCCCGACGACCATGAGGGTGTCGGCGCGCACGGGTCGACGTACCTGCTCTCGGTGCACGGCGCCGACCGTCCCGGCATCGTCTCGACCATGACGGCGGTGGTCGCGGCAGCCGGGGGGAATATCACCGATCTGTCGACCCGGCTGACCGGCCGGCTGTACGTGCTGCTCGCCGAGGTCGACCTGCCGGCGTACGCCGACGCGGCGCAGCTCGGTCATCAGGTCGATCACGTCGCCGGGCAGCTGGGCGTCGATGCCTCCTTCACCCCTCTCGACAGCGACCTGATGTGACCCTCGGGGACTTGGTGTGACCTCGGGTCTGCTCCCCCCGTTGCCGGTCGGCCGGGTACGCCCGGTCGTGGAGGCCCCGGCCGGCGCCCTGTCACGGCGATCGGAGGAGGTAGACCCGGTGGACCCGGAGGTCGTCGCGCTCGCCGCCGACCTGCTCGCGACCCAGCGGTCCTCGCCGGGGTGCGTCGGGCTCGCTGCTCCCCAAGTAGGGGTCGGCGTGCGGCTTTTCTCCCTCGATGTCACCGGGCACGCCAAGACCCGCACCTGCCACGGCCCGCTGGTTCTGGCCAACGCCAGCATCCTGACCGCCTCGCGGTGGGAGCGCGCCCGCGAGGGCTGCCTGTCGGTTCCCGACCTGACCGGCGACGTCAAGCGCGCCACCCGGCTGCGGCTCCGGGGTGTCGTCCCCGGCACGGGTGTCGAGGTCGAGGTCGAGACCGACGCCTTCGAGGCCAGGGCGTTTCAGCACGAGATCGACCACCTTGACGGCCTGCTCTTCCTCGACCGGGTTGCCGGTGCCCACGCCCTGCACGCCCGCCAGGTCTATCTGTGAGCCGGTTGGTTACCGGCGGTCTCGGTGGCTCACTGGCGCAGTCACGGTCTGTCACCGGCGGTCTCCGTCCATCACGGCAGTAGGCTCGCGCCGCCTGCCCCCGTAGCCCAACTGGCCGAGGCGCTCGTCTTAAAAACGAGGTCATAGTGTGGGTTCGAGTCCCACCGGGGGCACCCGCAGAACAGTTTTTCGGCGATTTGGTCGCGGCACTCCGGCTCGGCGATGGCGCTCACCGGGAGGGAACCCCGCTCGGGCTCGTCGCGTTAGGCTGTTTAAGACCCCGCAACAGCGCGGGCGATTCCCGGAGGGGAGACATGGAAAGCCGGAACCCGGTCTTCAGCAAAAGCAAGGCCTTCTCGAACACGGGGCAGGCAGCGGCGAGCGATGCTCCCGTGATGAGTGCTCAGCAACTGCAGGACCTGTTCAACTCACCGACGGCCACCCGCGTGCAGACCGGCCGGATGACGATGGACGACGTCGTCATCAAGACCGGTCTGATGTTCGCGGTGCTGCTGCCCGCAGCCGCGCTCAACTACGTGCTCAACAACTCACTGCTCACCTTCGGCGGCATGATCGTCGGACTGGTGGTCGGCTTGGTGGTCTCGTTCAAGCAGTCGACCAACGCCGCCCTGATCTTGTCCTACGCCGGGCTGGAGGGGCTGTTCGTCGGCGGCATCAGCCGGCTCTTCGAGAACTCCTACAACGGCATCATCGCCCAGGCCGTGCTGGCGACCCTGTCGGTCTTCGGGGTGGCGCTGTTCGCCTACAAGAGCGGGCGGGTGCGCGTCACGCCCAAGTTCCAGCGCACGGTGATGATTGCGATGGGCGGCTACCTCGTCTTCATCCTCGTCAACCTGGGTGTGAGCATGTTCACCGACAGCAGCCTGCGCTCAGGCCCGCTGGGTCTCGCGGTCGGTGCGTTCGCCGTGGTCCTCGCTGCGGCGATGCTGATCCTGGACTTCGACTTCGCCGACCAGGGAGTCAAGAACGGGCTCCCGACCAGGTTCGCCTGGCTCGCCGCGTTCGGGCTGGTCGTGACGCTGGTGTGGCTCTACATCGAGCTGCTGCGGCTGATCTCGATCTTGCGGGGCAGCGACTGAGCGGCGCGAAACTGCACGACCGGTTGGCCGCCACCCGACGTACCGGGTGGCGGCCTTCGTGGTTGGCGAGCACCTCGATCGCCTCGGGCTGCTCGCACGATCTCGGCCGCGCCCTCGACCCTCACGACTGTGAGTCACGGCGCCAGCACCGGGGCGAACCTACGTCTTGCGCTGCGCCCGGCGCTTGTCGTGCTCGTGCACGATCGCCGTTGCGTGCCCGTGAGAGAGATCGTGCTCGTCGCGCAGCCAGTTGACCCGCTCGTCGAAGCGGAGCAGGGCGGGACCGTCGTCCAGAGCCTTGAACCACTCGGCGAGGTCGCGACCGGTGGCCTTGGGCACCCGTTCGACCAGTTGAAGATGAGTTTCGTCGGAGTGGTTCAAGGGCATCGGGCGCCTCCAGGGTCATGGGTCATCGGACCATGAGGTGAGACTGCCCGACGGCGGGTGGACGCACAAGCCCTGCGCCGCTCCCAGTCTTCCCCACGCCACGATCGAGGCTGTCGCGCAAAGGGATGCCGCCGAGGACCAGGGGCGACGTAGACCGGCTGTGCGCGCCGATTCGCGCCATCCAGCTGGTCCACTTTGCGGCAAAATGGTTCTTCACGGTAGTGGCGACGATGGCGTACACCTGGTGAGATGGAGCCATCTCGACAGACGAGATTTCCCCACGCAAACGAGGTGAAAGTGAGCCTCCCGAGGGGTCGACGCCTCGGCAGGGGGCTTTTCACCGTGGTCGGCGGCGCTGTCAGCCCGCTCGGGCCGAAGTGAGCGGCAGGGGGACGCTCGAGTCGCCTGCGATCCCCAACTCACGATCATGCAAGAGAGGTCCGTCGTCAGCGACCCCGAGCGGTCGGCTCGGGTCGCGCGGCGTCGGTCGGGTTCCCGCGTCGGTCGGGTTCACGCGTCTGGTCGGGTTCCCGCGTCGGTAGGGTTCCCTCGTCGGTAGGGTTCCCTCGTCGGTAGGGTTCACGTGTGGTGGACCCTGGGACGCCGACGCCTTGGGCGACCGCGAAGAGCGCGATGTCGAGCGACGTGCGCAGGGTGTCGGACCGGCTGCGGATCCTCTCCGAGGCGCGGCTGGCCGGTGAGGTGCCCGGTCATCGGTCCCGGGCTGGCGCCGGGCGCGCCGTGGCCCAGCGTCTGGCCGACCTCGCGGCGGGCGTCGAGGCTCGCGCGGCGTCAGTTGCGCCGGTTTGGCGGGTGCTGCCCCACCTGCCCGATCTTGCCGTGGGTGACCAGGTCGCGGTGACCGGTGCGGACGCGACGGCCGGGCTCGGCGACGTACAGCCGGAGGACGTGGTTTGGGACCGTGCGGCCGGGCCGACGCCGGCACAGGTGTCCATGGCGGCGGTCGCCGCCGAGCTCGCGGCGACCCGTCGCCTGCTGTAGCCCCGCTCCCCGCTCCCCGCAGCCCGCTCCCCGCTCCCCGCTCCCCGCTTCCCGCTCCCCGCTTCCCGCTCCCCGCTTCCCCGATCACGGCGCCAGGCGCCTTCAGCTCAGTCGCTGCAGGACCATCGCCATTCCCTGGCCGCCGCCAACGCACATCGTCTCGAGGCCCCACTCCTTGTCGTGGGTCTGCAGTGAGTTGATCAAGGTCGTCGTGATCCGGGCTCCCGTCGAGCCGAACGGGTGGCCCAGGGCGATCGCGCCACCGTTGACGTTCAGACGGTCGAGGTCGACGCCCAGGTCCTGGTAGGACGGGATGACCTGGGCAGCAAAAGCCTCGTTGATCTCGACCAGGTCGATGTCGCCGATGCCCATGCCGGCCAGCGCCAGCGCGCGCCACGTGGCCTCGACCGGGCCGAGTCCCATGATCTCCGGGGACAGCCCCGAGACGCCCGTCGCCACGATGCGGGCCAGCGGCGTGAGGCCAAGTTCCGCCGTCCGGGCGTCCGACATGATCACGACCGCCGCCGCGCCGTCGTTGAGCGGACAGCAGTTGCCGGCCGTTACGGTCCCGTTCGCGCGGAACACGGTGCGCAGGCCCGCTACGCCCTCCAGCGTGACCCCCGGGCGAGGGCCGTCGTCGCGGGCCACCACGGTGCCGTCCGGCGTGGTGACCGGCACGATCTCGCGGTCGAAGAACCCGTTGGCGATGGCCTTCTCGGCAAGGTTTTGCGACCGCACCCCGAACTCGTCCTGCTCTTGCCGGCAGATTCCCCGGGACGTGGCGAGGTTCTCGGCGGTCTGGCCCATGGCGATGTAGACATCGGGCATCAACCCGTCCTCACGCGGGTCGTGCCAAGCCTCGTTGGCTGCGGCCATGGCCTCGGACCGGGCGATCGCCACGACCGATCCAGGGTGGTAGAACGCCTCCCGCCCGCGTCCGGCGCCCTCGAACTTCGGGTATCGGGAGACGCACTCAACCCCGGCGGAGACGAACGCGTGGCCTTCGCCGGCCTTGATCGCGTGGAAGGCCATCCGCGATGTCTGCAGCGACGAGGCGCAGAACCTGTTGACCGTCGTCCCCGGCAACCCGTCGTAGCCCAGCATCACCGCGACCCGGCGGGCGATGTTCACGCCCTGCTCGCTGTGCGGCTCGGCGCACCCGAGCATCAGGTCATCGATCGTGGCCGGGTCAAGCCCCGGGATTCGGTCCAGGACCCCTCGTACGACGGCGACGGCGAGGTCGTCGGGGCGAACGTCCTTCAACGACCCCTTGACTGCTCGGCCTATTGGAGTGCGTGCGGTGGCGACGACAACAGCCTCAGGCATGACGGGTCTCCTCAGTCGACCAGGCCGAACTTACGACCAGGCCGGAGTATGCCGGAACGGGCCACGTCACCGTTCGCCATCGCTCGGCTCCCCCCCGCCGCTCGGCTCCTCGGCGGCGGCGTGCTCCTCGGCCTCGTGCTCGGCGGTCGCCTGCATCTCGCGGCCGGACTGCCCTTGCCGGCGGCGCAACAGCGCCCACCGCCCCCGCGGCCCCCGGTCGCGACCCCCGACCTGGGCCGCCGCCACCTCGGTGCCGGCCTCGTCGGCGGCCTCGACGGCGGCGTGCGCGATGGGGCGCACGCCCTCTCCCCGGGCCAGGTCGGGTCGGTCGTTACCCTCGCCGACCGCAGGCACGCCGATGGCCGCGCACACGGAGGGCAGCAGGGCGGCCGCAGCCTTGCCGTAGCCCACGACCGAGGGGTGGAACCGGTCCGGCCCGAACATCTCGCTCGGCGACGCCGCGAACTCCGGCCCGAGAATGTCGCCCAGCGAGACCGTCCGACCGCCCGCCTCGACCACCACGATGGTCTGCGCCGCCGCGAGCTGGCGGCTCCAACGGCGGGCGATGTAGCGCAGCGGCTGCGGGACCGGCTCGACCGTGCCGAGATCGGGGCAGGTGCCCATGACGACCTCCGCGCCGGCGGCGCGCAGCCGTCGAACGGCCTGGTCCAGGGATCGTACGGCGGTGGACGGGCGCACCCGATGGGTCACGTCGTTAGCGCCGATCATGATCACGGCAACGTCGGGGTTGGCCTCGAGCGCGAGGGTGACCTGGGCGTCGAGAGCGCTGCTCTGCGCCCCCACCTCGGCAACGCAGGTGAGGTGCACGGGGCGGCCGGCCCGCTCGACCAGGCCGGCGGCGAGCATCACCGCCGGAGTCTCGTGCGGGTGCTCCACGCCGAACCCGCAGGCGCTGGAGTCGCCCAGCATCGCCAGCGAGATCGGCGGACCCAGCACGTTCGTGCCGTGCAGGCCGTCCGCTCGCGCCGGCTCGCCCTCGGGCTCGCCGATCGCTCGCCGGGCGATGCCGGCCTCGGCCCGCACGAGCCCCAGCGCCCCGGCGGTGAGCAGTCCCATGCCGCCACCGCCATAAGCCGCGGCCATCGCCAGCCGGCGGGCCCGGGACGCCCTGCTCACGTTGCGCGCTTCCCATGGGCGGTCACTGTCACCAGCAGAATCTACCGGACCTCTAGGCTGAGGCTCATGAAGTACTTCGAGTCCATGGTCGACCTGATCGGCAACACGCCCCTCGTCAAGCTCTCGCAGGTCACCGGGGACATCACCGCGACAGTGCTGGCAAAGGTGGAGTTCTTCAACCCCGGTGGCTCGGTCAAGGACCGCATCGCGGTTCGCATGATCGAGGCCGCAGAGGCCTCGGGCGAGCTCAAGCCCGGCGGCACCATCGTCGAGCCGACGTCCGGCAACACCGGCGTCGGACTTGCGATCGTTGCCCAGCGCCGCGGCTACCGGTGCGTGTTCGTCTGTCCGGACAAGGTCTCGACGGACAAGATCAACGTCCTCAAGGCCTACGGCGCTGAGGTCGTGGTCTGCCCGACGGCCGTGGCCCCGGAGCATCCCGACTCCTACTACAACGTCAGCGACCGGTTGGTCCGCGAGATCCCGGACGCCTGGAAGCCCGATCAGTACTCCAACCCGCACAACGCCCGGTCGCACTACGAGACGACGGGTCCCGAGCTCTGGGAGCAGACCGACGGGCGGATCACCCACTTCGTCGCGGGAGTCGGCACCGGCGGCACGATCAGCGGCACGGGACGCTTTCTCAAGGAGGCCTCGTCTGGGGCGGTGCGCATCATCGGTGCCGACCCCGAGGGCTCGGTCTACTCCGGCGGCTCGGGGCGGCCTTACCTCGTCGAGGGCGTGGGTGAGGACTTCTGGCCGGATGCCTACGACCGGACCGTGGCCGACGAGATCATCGCCGTGTCCGACCGCGACTCATTCGAGATGACCCGCCGACTCGCCCGCGAGGAGGGCCTGCTCGTCGGCGGGTCTTGCGGCATGGCGGTGGTCGCCGCGCTGCGGGTCGCCGAGCGCTGCGGTCCCGACGACGTGGTTGTCGTGCTGCTGCCCGACTCCGGCCGCGGCTACCTTTCCAAGATCTTCAACGACGAGTGGATGGCCGACTTCGGCTTCCTCGCCTCCCCGGGCGGCACGACCGTGGGCGACGTTCTGCGCCGCAAGCAGGACGGCGGGATCCCCTCCTTCGTGCACGTGCACCCGGCCGAGACGGTGCGCGAGGCGATCAACATCCTCCGTGAGTACGGCGTGTCGCAGATGCCTGTCGTCAAGGCCGAGCCGCCGGTGATGGCGGCTGAGGTCGTGGGGTCGGTGGCCGAGAAAGACCTGCTGGACGGACTGTTCACCGGACGCGCCCGGCTCGCGGACCGGCTCGACAAGCACATGGCCGGCCCGCTGCCAATGATCGGCGCCGGGGAAGCCGTCGACGAGGCCGTGACGGCGCTCGAGACGGCCGGTGCCGCTGTGGTGCTCGACGACGGCAAGCCGGTGGGCATCATCACTCGCCAGGACCTGCTCGGCTACCTGGTGACCCACGCGCCCGCCGACGCCGCCCCTGCGTAGCCCGCACGCTCAGATGCTTCGGCGCTCACCCGATCCTCTTCGCACCCGACGACCGTGCACACAGAATGACCTTGTTCACCCAACACCCTTGCTCACACAACGTACTTTACGTATTGTTAAGTCATGCGCCTGAGCGGTAGACCTCTGCTGGACATCGCGGTGGACGCGGCGTTGTTCCTCGACCCGGACACCGTGTTGCCCCGGTTGGGGCGGGCCGTGCGGGAAGACCTCAACGTGCTGCTCGTGGGAGCCCGGGGCGCGGGGAAGTCCTCGATCATTCGCCAGCTCGCCCTGGCCGCGAGGACGTCCGCGGTCGGGCTCGACGTCGTACTCCTCGATGCAGGGTCGGTCGGTTCCGTCGGCGGGCTATTGCGCGCCGTCACAGGGGCCATCGCGCCCGCCCCGAGGGCTCGCATCGGTCCCGTCGACGGCGAGTCATCGGTGCTCGACCTGCTCGACCTGCTCAAGCTGTGCCGGACCCAGGCCGAGGCACGCGAGGAGCGGTTCGTCGTGGTGGTGGACAACCTGGTGCCCGACCTGGCCCATCCCATGTTCGGTCAGTTGCGCGACGATCTGTGGTCGCTGCCCTTCGGCTGGGTCGTCACCTGCGCCGACGCCGACGAGGCGGCGTTCCGGCGTCCGCCGGCGGACGCGTTCTTCGACACGGTGGTGCGGATCGAGGCGATCGCGCCGGACGTGCTGCGCGAGCTCGTACGTCGCCGGGCGAGCATCGAGGAGCTCCCCGACCCGGCGCTGGACCTTGTCGTCGAGCTCGCCCGGGGCAACCCTCGCGAGGCACTCGATGCCGCCCGGGTCCTCGCCCTGGACCCGGAGGCCGGCGACGGGATGGTCAAGGGTCGGGCCCGGCGGGCCGAGGTGCTGGGGCGCCTGGGTCGTCCGGCCGCGATGCTGCTCGACGAGCTCGTGGCCAGCGGTGGGGCGAGCGCCTCCGACGCGGGGCTGCTCCGCCGGCTGGGCTGGACTCGCTCGCGCGCCACCCAGGTCCTGCACCAGCTGGAGCGGGACGGTCTGGCCGAGGCGACCGACGTGCGCGACGGGCCGGGCCGGCCGCGCCGGGTCTACCGGCCGACGGGTCGGTTGAGTGGGTGAGCGTCGAGGCCCTGCTGACCCTGCGTGACGCCCACGTCTTCGACCCCGCGCCGCGACACGACGACCTCTACCTGCTGCACGTGCCGTTCGACGAGCTCACCGGCAGTGCGGGTTGCGAGAGCGCACTGGACGCCGCCCTGCGCCGCGGCGAGCGGGTCGCCCTCGTGGGGGGCAGCGGTGCCGGAAAGTCCAGCGTGATCTCCGCGGTGCTCAACCCGCTCGCCGAGGGGCTCGCCCCGCTGCCGGTGCCGGTGGCGATCGAGGACCCCCAGGTCGCGACCTCCCCTGTCGCCTTCGCGGGGCATCTCGTGCGCACCGTCGCGCGCTACGTCGAGCATGCGCACCCCGACTCGGCCGAGGAGGCCAGGGAGCGCGCCCGTCGCTCCAGTCCGCTGGTGCAGCAGCCCCGACGCGAGCGCGCCGGGCGCCTGTCGGTGGCACCCAGCTGGATGGGGGTGCGGGTGGAGCTCACGACCGAGCTGAGGTCGGTGAGCGAGCACGCCGCCATGGACCGGCCGGGTGCCCAGATTCTCGAGGAGGCACAAGCGATCCTGGCCGTCGTGGCGTCACACGGGCTGCAGCCCGTGGTCGTGCTCGACGACACCGACAAGTGGCTGCGGGTGCCGGGCCTGCCCGATCCCGCCGCCTACCTGGCCGGCTTCTTCAGTCAGGTGCCCCGGCTGCTTGCCGAGACCCTGGCGGTGTCCGCCGTGCTCGCCGTACATGACCAGTACCTTCGCCAGCCCGCCTACCGGGAGAGCGCGGGGTTCCTGGAGACCACGGTGCACGTGCCGCCGGTGCCCGACAGGGGCGGGCTGGCGCGGCTGCTCGCGCACCGCGCCGGGGGTTCGGTCGAGGGGTCCTTCGCCGAACTGGTCACCGATCGCGCGATTGACTCGCTGATGGCCCACTACCTGCGCGGGCGGACCCGCGACCTGCGCCGTCGGGTTCTCTACGTTGCGCACACGGCGCTCGCGCGCGCCTGCGACGAGGGCGCCGACCTCATCGCTTACCGGCATGTGGAGCTTGCCATCAGCGAGTGCGCGCCGGACGAGCCCTGACCGGGTCGGCTGGCGTGACGGCCGGTCGCTAGAGTCCGCGATGCCCCCGTTGCCGCGGAGATTCCTCCCGGTCAGTTCGGGTAGAACGGCCCCGACGGTCCGGCAGTCACCGGGCCGCACCATCCCCCCAACTGGAGGAAAACATGGCTCTCGATGATGACGACATGACGACTGCCCCCGCGGACGGCGGTGCTGGTGGCGACGGCGGTGCCGATGGTGGCGCGGGTGCCGGTGCTGGTGGCGACGGCGGCGCCGATGGTGGCGCGGGTGCCGGTGCTGGTGGTGACGGCGGCGCCGATGGTGGCGCGGGTGCTGGTGGCGACGGCGGCGCTGATGGTGGCGCGGACGGCGGTGCCGACAGCGGCGCGGGGAGCAATCTCTGAGCCCGCCTGACCTCAGCCGGGGCCGGGTGATCGGGAGCGCCGAACACCCGGCCCTGAGTCGTTGCCTGAGCGTGCCGGTCGCGGAGTTCGCCGCCGGCTACTGGGGTCGCCGGCCGCTGCTGAGCAAGGCCGACTCGCTGCGCGTGCCGAAAGGCGACGCGGCCTCCGGTGTCCCCGCTTCGGGTGTCCCGGCGTCGACTGATCCTGCTTCGCCGGTCCCGACTTCGACTGATCCGGCGTCGACTGATCCGGCGTCGACTGATCCGGCGTCGACGTACCAGGGCTTCGCTGACCTGCTCTCCCTGGACGCCGTGGACGAGCTGCTGTCCCGCCGCGGCCTGCGGACGCCGTTCATCCGGATGGCCAAGGGCGGCGTGGTCGTCGACCCGTCGCGCTACACGCGGTCGGGGGGCGCGGGAGCGTTGGTGCCGGACCAGGTTGCCGATGACCGTGTGCTCGAGCTGTTCGTCGACGGGCACACCATCGTGCTACAGGGGCTGCACCGCATCTGGCCGCCGTTGATCGAGTTTGCCGGCGCGCTGGCTACCGAGCTCGGGCACCCGGTCCAGGTCAACGCCTACGTCACGCCCAGCGGGTCACAGGGCTTCTCGGCCCACTACGACGTCCATGACGTCTTCGTCCTCCAGGTCGCCGGCACGAAGCGGTGGCGGATCCACGAGCCGGTGCTCGTCGACCCGCTGCGCAACGAGCCGTGGGAGTCGCGCCGGGCGGCGGTCGCGTCGCGGGCCGCGGAGCCGCCCCTCATCGACGAGGTGCTTGCGCCTGGCGATGCCCTGTATCTGCCGCGCGGCTATCTGCACGCGGCCGAGGCGCTGGGCGAGGTGTCGGCCCACCTCACCGTCGGCGTGCACCCGGTGACCCGGCAGGCGATCGTGGAGGCCCTGGCCGGCCTGGTCCTCGAGGACCCGGTGCTGCGCACCTCGCTGGCGCTGGGTGTCGACGTGGCCAGTCCGGACGAGATCAGGGCCGACGTCACGGCAACGGTTGAAGCGGTCACCGCCCGGCTCGCCTCGGTCGACCCCATGCACGTGGCCAGGGCGCTGGCCCGCCGGGTCTTGCCCAGCAACCGTCCCGCCCCCATCGCCCCGATCGCCCAGACCGCCGCGCTGACCCGGATCGATGCCACTACCACGGTCGCGGCGCGCCGGCATCTGCGCCGCGCCCTCCGCCGCGACGGCGACGAGGTCGTCGTGAGCCTGGGCGACCGCACGCTCCGGTTGCCCGCGACGAGCGCGCGGGCCGTGGCCGTGCTCCTCGACGGCGCCTCGTGCCGCATCGATGCCCTGCCCGGTCTCGACCTGGCCGACGCGGTCACGCTGGTGCGGCGGCTGGTTCGCGAGGGTGTGGTCGTGGTCGTGACCGGGCCTGTGCCCGAGGACTCCCGCCCATACGCCGCACCGGCCGCCTCCGACGCGTGACCACACGTGGGCTGCGGTGCTCGTTCGCGGCCGAAATGCGCGGCGACCCGCTGACGGGGACGGCGGCGCCTGCGACCGGCCTGCTGCTCGTCGAGCAGCCCGGACCCTGGGGTCGCCTGGCACTGATCCAGTCCCGGCTCGACCCGGCGGTCGGGGCCGCGCTGAGCACCCGGGCGGTCGGCGAGGACCTGCGCGCGCTGCTGATCCGCCGCCCGGGGCGCCACCCGGCGCCCGGGCGCCGCCGCTGGGCGCTCGTCGACTGCACGCCCGGGCGGGAATCGATGCGGTGGGGGACGTTCGGGGTGGACGCCGAGCTGCTCGACCTGCCGCTGGACGGCACCGCCGGCGCGCCTTCCGACGATCCCTGCTTCCTGGTCTGCACCCACGGCCGCCACGACGCGTGCTGCGCGATGAGAGGTCGCCCGGTCGCTTCGGCGCTCGCCGCCTGGCGACCCGACCAGGTGTGGGAGTGCTCCCACGTGGGTGGTGACCGGTTCGCCGCCAACCTGCTCGCCCTGCCGCACGGTCTCTACTACGGCCGGGTCGACGAGGCCAATGTCGCGCAGGTCGCGGCCACCCACGAGCGCGGCCAGGTCACGCCCGGCCTGCTGCGCGGTCGTACGACGTACGTGCCGGTCGAGCAGGCGGCTCAGCAGCACGCACGGGCGCTGTTGGGGGAGTGGGGCATCAACGCGTTGGCCCCGGTCGCGCTGGCCATCGCCGGGCGGGGCACGTGGCGGGTCCGCCTGGCGCACCGCCCGCACGACCTGGTCGTCACCGTGCGGTCGGTGCCTGCCGGGCCGGCCGCCCTGCTGACCTGCGCGGCAACGCACCTGGCGCACCCGCCGGCCTTCGTCATCGACGCCGTTCACCCCCGCCCCCCCACCCGCCCCCGCCCCCCCACCCGCCCCCCACCCGCGTAACGTCCGAACACGCGGGGGCCCCGGACTCCGCTTGTTCGGACGTTGCGGTGGTTGGGCCGGAGGGCGCGGCTACTCGCTGGTGCGGGCGACACCGATGGGGCAGGACATGCCGGTCCCGCCGATGCCGCAGTAGCCGCCCGGGTTCTTGTGCAGGTACTGCTGGTGGTAGTCCTCGGCGAAGAAGAACTCGCTCAGCGGGACGATCTCGGTGGTGATCTCGCCGAACCCGCCGGCCTCGAGCACCGGCTCGAACGCTTCCCGCGTCCTGATGGCGGCGGCACGCTGGTCCGCGTCGCTCACATAGATGCCGGAGCGGTAGTTGGTGCCCACGTCGTTGCCCTGGCGGAAACCCTGGGTCGGGTCGTGGCCCTCCCAGAAGACCTTGAGCAGGTCGGCGTAGGACATCGTGGCGGGGTCGAAGACGACCTGCACGACCTCGTTGTGGCCGGTGCGCCCGGAACAGACCTCGTCGTACGTCGGGTTGGGCGTCACGCCCCCGGCGTATCCCACGGCGGTGGACCAGACCCCCGGCAGCGACCAGAACATCCGCTCGGCGCCCCAGAAGCAGCCAAGCCCGAAGACGGCGGTCTGCAGGCCCCGCGGGTAGGGGCCCTCGATCGGGTTGCCGAGGACGGCGTGGCGGGCGGGGACGG
Source organism: Actinomycetes bacterium (assembly GCA_038223055.1). Taxonomy (GTDB): domain Bacteria; phylum Actinomycetota; class Actinomycetes; order JACCUZ01; family JACCUZ01; genus JBBRHF01. The sequence goes on from JBBRHF010000051.1 coordinate 22,398, forward strand.
GATAGGGACGGACCGGCCGGCCGGGCAGGGCCTCGTCGGCGGACGGCAGCTGACGCTTGAAGCGGGCAAAGAGCATGGTGTTGGACCTCCTGACGGGGGACAACGAGCGGGGGACCGCCTCGATTCCGCACCAGGCGGGTCCGCCGTCGCGTGCGGGTCCACCCTCGACGTGGTGAGCGGCCTACGCTGCGGCCATGCACTTCGAGACGCTCGCGATCCATGCCGGCCAGGAGCCGGACCCGACGACCGGCGCGGTGGTCCCGCCGATCTACCAGACCTCGACGTACAAGCAGGACGGGGTCGGGGGACTGCGCGGCGGCTACGAGTACAGCCGCAGCGCCAACCCCACCCGCACCGCGCTGGAGGAGTGTCTGGCCGCGCTGGAGGGCGGCCGGCGAGGGCTGGCGTTCGCGTCCGGGCTCGCCGCCGAGGACACCCTGCTGCGCGCCCTGTGTGTGCCCGGTGACCACGTCGTCATCCCGGGCGACGCCTACGGCGGCACCTACCGGCTGTTCGCCCAGGTGCTGCACCGGTGGGGGCTGGAGTTCACGCCCTCGGCCGGCGACGACGTCGACGCGTTCCGGCGGGCCGTGCGGCCCGGCCAGACCAAGGTCGTGTGGGTCGAGACGCCGACCAACCCGCTGCTGGGCATCGCCGACATCGAGGCGCTGGCCCAGGTGGCACACGCGGCGGGAGCCGTCCTCGTCGTCGACAACACGTTCGCCTCGCCCTACCTTCAGCAGCCCCTCGTGCTGGGCGCCGACGTGGTGGTGCACTCCACGACGAAGTACATGGGCGGACATTCCGACGTCGTCGGGGGTGCCCTGGTGCTGCGCGAGAGCGAGCTCGCTGAGCGGGTCGCCTACCACCAGAACGCGATGGGAGCCGTCGCCGGGCCGTTCGACGCGTGGCTGGTGCTGCGGGGGATCAAGACCCTTGGAGTGCGCATGGACCGGCACAGCGCCAACGCCGAGCGCGTCGTGGAGCTTCTCGTCGCGCACCCCAAGGTCACCCGGGTCCTCTATCCCGGGCTGCCCGACCACCCCGGCCACGGGGTCGCCGCCAAGCAGATGAAGTCCTTCGGCGGCATCGTGTCCTTCCGGCTCGGGAGCGAGGACGAGGCCGTCGCCGTCTGCAACCGGGCCCGTCTGTTCACCCTCGGGGAGTCCCTCGGCGGCGTCGAGTCGCTGATCGAGCACCCCGGCCGGATGACCCACGCCTCGGTCGCGGGCTCGCCCTTGGAGGTGCCGGGCGACCTCGTGCGGCTCTCCGTCGGCATCGAGGCTGTCGACGACCTGCTCGAGGACCTCGCCCAGGCCCTGGGGTGAACCCGGAGTCGCCGCGCGTCGTCTGCGTCGACTTCGGGTCCACCTTCACCAAGGCCGCGCTGGTCGAGCTGGGCAGCGGCCGGTTGCT
>JBBRHF010000052.1:0-23383 GCA_038223055.1 Actinomycetes bacterium
GGCGACCGCGCGCGGGTCTGCCGCCTTGGCGACGGCGAGGGCTTCGGGTTCGATCAGGGCGACCGCCCCGGCGGGGGCGCCCTGGGTGCCGGCCGCGATCAGCCGGGCGTGGGCGGGGTCGATCAGCCCGCCGGCCAGCGCGGCGGCGGTCGCGTCCAGGCGCCCCGACGCGAGGGCGCGGGCGGTCTTCACGCAGCCCGATGCTTCCCGGGGGGTCATCGCGGTGTGCATCCGCAGCCAGGACACCGGGCTCAACGCCGAATCCAGGGAGTAGGAGCCGCGGGTGTCGACCTCGCGGACCACCCGGGACAGGACGGACTCGCACCGGGCTTGGGCGGCGCGGACCTCGATCGCGGTGTGGGTGAGTTGTTCTTGGGTGCCCGACCGCACCCCCGCGACGAGTTCGGCGGCCAGCGCGTCGATCGCAGCGTGAACATTCTCCAGGCGTTCCACCAGGCGTCCGCCACCCACTTCCGGTGACCGTCCGTTCGAACGCATCTTCGAATCTTACCGCACCGCCGCGTCCGCCGGAAGACCCGAAACCGCAACTGTGGACAGCAGCTCCTGTGCGGCTCGGAGTGACTTTCCCGCAGCGGCGCCGGCGGGTCACCACCGACACCCGGGGTGATATTCCCCCCGGCTACCCGACCTTCATCCCCTTTCTGCGCATCTCCCCGTCGCCGTCCTCGCACATCGGCATTGGCTACTATGCGAGGCATGGAACCCGGTGCCGCAAGTCACGTAGTCACCCAGCTCCGTCGCGGCACGATCGAATACTGCGTGCTCGCCGTGCTGTCCGGCTCGCAGGAATACGCCTTCGAGCTCGTCCGTCGTCTCGCGGCGCTCGACGGGCTCGTCACCAGCGAAGGCACGATCTACCCGTTGCTGGCGCGGCTGAAGCGGGACGGGCTGGTCGCCACCACCTGGCAGGAGTCCGATGTGGGGCCGCCGCGCAAGTACTACCGCCTGACCGTCGCCGGCCGTCGTGCCCTGGACAGCTTCGCCGGCGAGTGGAGCCGGTTCCGCGACTCAGTCGACGAGCTGCTGGACCAGGCCGGCACTGGTCAGCCCCGAACAGCACCGGATCTGGACGCATCGGCGCCCGGGCCGTGGCAGCAGCAAGGAGGACAGGATGACCGACGTGAGCACTGACCAGGCGGGCGCCCGGCTCGTGGGTGAATATCTCGGCCGGCTGGACGCTTCCGCGTCGAGCCTGACCCCCGAGCGGCGGGCCGAGCTGGTCGCCGAGGTGCGTGAGCACATCGCGCAGGCGCTGCAGGCCGAGGCGCCCGGCGGGGACTCGGTCGACGCCGCGCCGAAGTCAGTGGGCGCGCTCTCGGAAGCGACCGTGCGCAACATGTTGGACCGGCTGGGACCGCCGGAGGAGATCGTGCGGGCGGAGGCTGCCTACGCCGATGACGGGACTGGCTCCGCCCTGAACGCCCTGCCGAAGAGGCAGAGCAACTTCCAGGGCAACCGTGACTCGATCACGATCTTCCTGCTGATGTTCGGGCGGGTTTCTGTTCGGCATCGGCTGGTTCGTCGGTGCGGGACTGCTCTGGACCTCGGACTCCTGGCGGCTGCGGGATCGGCTGGTCGGCACGCTGGTCTGGCCGTTCGGTTATGTCGCAGTCGTGGCCGTAGGCGGGCCCGCCGCGTTTTCGCCATCTTGCTCGACATCAAGCGGATCCGGGATCGTGGCGACGACAACGTGCACGTCCGGCGGCCCGCCCATGTGGGTAGGGCCTGTCCTGCTCGTCACGTTTCTCGCCGGGGTTGTGCTGATGGCGGTCTACCTGTGGCGGCGGCGGGTGCTCGACGCGCGCCTCACCGTCATCTAGCTGTCGTCCATCCGCGTCTATCCGGCACGATCGTGAACCGTTGCCGCCCGTGCAGTCGGTAGATGGAAAAGTCCGAGTCTAGGGTGAGGATGAGCCGGTCAGCGCGCTCGTCGGCGAGAGCGACCAGGGTCGCATCCGCGAGGTCCATCGGCAGGTCGGCGTGCTTCGCCATCAGCCGGAACTTCGTTCGAGGGCGGCGCGGGACAAGTCGGCGACGTTCAAACGCCCGCTCAACGTCAGCGTCCACAAGGCATCTGGTCCTCTCCTGCCGGCGTGCGCGAGGAGGGACATCGCCTCGGTGAACGCCGGCCACGTCGTGAGCAGCGGCATCCGCAGACTGGCGAGGGCGAGCCGGCACGGCACATGGTCCTCCTCGTCCGCGTCGATCAACGCGACGAGCGGACCGGCATCGGTGAGGGTCACGTGTGCGTATCACGCGCGACGACGGTCTCGGTGAACACCTTCCCGGTCCGGCGAGCCTGCCCGCCTCCGCCGTGCACCACGCCGAGGATGTCGTCGAAGTCCGGCCCGTGGTCGCCAGACAACGTGGCGTCGGCACGTTCGGCAGCGGCCCGGCGGATGAACTCCGGCAGCGACTCACCTCGGGCCGCGGCCGCCTGCTTCAGTCGACTTACTAGTTCTGGACCAAGCCGGAAACTCCTCACTTTACGGAACGTGTCGCGGAGATGTGCATGGCGATACGGGTGCGGCTCTGCCCGGGGGACGTTCCCGGCAACCCTCGCGACGTCATCCCCGACTGGCGACCACCGAGCAGTCAGCCCTCGACATCCCGCCGACCCCCAGCACGGCGCCGTTGGCTGTTGACTGACGCCGCTAGCGCCCGCCAGCGCCCGCCAGCGCCCGCCAGCGCCCAGAACCGTCCACATGGTGAACCAGGGCGCGTCCGATAGGTGAGATTCGCCTACCTTGCAAGGCGTAAAGGGCGCTGCACCAGGCGTCGACACCTAGGTCGGGTGCTTTTCGCTCGGTAAGTTACCCGCCCAGAGCCGTCGCTACCGAAGCCCAACCTCGTTGTGGGCTGTGTGGGCGACTCGACCGACCGGATGTGGGCGGCTTGAGGTCCACCGGTTTGGGGTAGTGGCGACCTCGAACCTGAGGAGGTCGTGCCATGGGCACCACAGCCACCATCGTCCTGCTGGTCCTGATCGTGCTCGCGGTCGGTGCCGCGGTCGCGTCGTCGCGCCGAAAGCGCCAGCGGGCGGCGCTCAAGGAGCGGTTCGGGCCGGAGTACGACCGAGCCGTCGAGTCCGACGGCGGCCAGCGAGCGGCCGAGCGTCGGCTCAAGGAGGTCGCGGACCAGCGCGACAAGCTCGAGATCAGGGCACTCGACCCGGCCGAGCGGCAGCGTTACTCCACCGAGTGGACCGAGGTGCAGGCCGGGTTCGTCGACGCGCCCGACGAGGCTGTGTTCCGGGCCGACCGGCTGGTCGGCAAGGTCATGCGCGACCGCGGCTACCCCGTCGACGACTTCGACAGCAAGATCGACATGGTGGCGGTCGACCACCCCCGGATCGCGTCGGACTACCGAGCGGCCCACGAGATCGCCGTACGTCGCAAGGCCGGCGAGGCCGGCACCACCGAGGATCTGCGCCAGGCGTTCATGCACTACCGGTCCTTGTTCGGCGAACTGCTCGGCGACGGCCACCAGGGCGGGAGCGGCCAGATCGACGTGGCGGACCGGCACGACGAAGCAGTGGACCGCCACGATGCGGCGGACCGGCGCGACGCCGAGGCCGTGGGCGACCGCCGGACCGATGGACGCGACGGCGAGCCGTCGGCCGAGGGTCGCCACCTTGCCACGGATAGGTCCCACGTGGCGGCAGACGGGCCGGCCGGCGACGGGCAGCGCCAGGTCCCGCAGGACGGGCAGCGCCAGGTCCAACAGGACGACGGTGACCGGGCGGCGGGGGAGACCGCGCTGCGCAACGGCAACGGCAACGGCAACGGCAACGGCTATGTCGAGGGCGCGCCGATTGACCCGACCGAGAGGGATCGCACCAGGCCAGAAGGCGACCAGGGCTGACCGGCGCAGGGGCTGACCGCCGCAGCGTTCGACCGGGACGGGGCTCGACCCGGACCGGCGGCGAACGCGTGGGCGCGCCTACGCTGGCGGGATGCGCGCACTCGTTGTCGGATTCGATCTTGATATGACCTTGATCGACACCCGACCGGGGATCGCGGCGGTTTGGGACGCGCTCGCGGCCGAGACGGGTGTCGTGATCGACAGCGCCGCCGCGGTGAGCCGGCTCGGGCCGCCGCTGGGGGACGAGTTGGCGATGTGGTTCCCCGCCGAGCGGATCCCGGCGATGGGGGAGCGGTTTCGGGCGCTCTACCCGGACCTCGCCGTGGCGCCGGTCCTCGCCTTGCCAGGCGCCCGGGAGGCAGTCGACGCGGTCCACGCCCACGGCGGGCGGGTCCTCGTCGTCACCGGCAAATACGAACCGAACGCCCGCCTGCACCTCGACCACCTCGGCATCGAGGCCGACGACGTGGCCGGCTCGCTGTGGGCGTCGGCCAAGGGCGACGCGCTTCGCGAGCACGGGGCGAGCGTGTACGTCGGGGACCACCTCGGCGACATCACCGGCGCCCGCGCTGCGGGCGCCGTCAGCGTCGCGGTGCCGACCGGCCCGATCAGTGCCGCCGCGCTGGCGGCCGGCGGCGCCGACGTGGTCCTCGGGGGCCTGCTCGAGTTCCCGCCGTGGCTGGACGACCACGTCCGCGAGCAGGAGCTGATCGACCGGCGGCTGGACGACCTCGACGAGCGGCTGCGCGAGCTGGGGTCCGTGCTGGTGGCCTTCTCCGGTGGCGCCGACTCCGCGTTCTTGCTGGCGGCGGCCGTGCGCGTCCTGGGCGCCGACCGGGTTGTGGCTGCCACGGCCGTGTCGAGCAGCCTGCCCGGCGCCGAGCTGGATGGCGCGCGGCGGTTCGCCGCCGATCTGGGTGTGCGGCACCTGACGCCCCGAACGGCGGAGATGGGCCGGCCGGGCTACCGGGCCAATGCGGGCGACCGGTGCTATTTCTGCAAGGCCGAGCTGCTCGACGTACTGCGTCCGGTCGCGGCGGGGCACGGCCTGGCCCATGTCGCCACCGGCACCAACCAGGACGACGCGCTGGCCAAGTTCCGGCCGGGCATCCGGGCCGCGGCCGAGCGGGGCGCGGCCACCCCGCTGCGCGACGCCGGGCTGACCAAGGCCCAGATCCGCGCGGCGAGCCGCCGATGGGGCCTGCCGACGTGGGACAAGCCGGCGGCGGCCTGCCTGTCCAGCCGGATCGCCTACGGCATCGTGATCAGCCCCGAGCGGCTGGCGCGGGTGGAGCGCGCTGAGGTCGGGCTGCGCCATGCCCTGCACACGGCCGGCCTGGACGTGGTCGACCTGCGGGTGCGAGATCTCGGGGGCGGGGCGGCCGGGAGTCTTGACGTCGGGAGCAGGGCGAGGATCGAGGTCGACCGTGACCTCGTGAGCGCGCTCGAGGCCTGCCCCCCTGCGCTGGCAGCCGTGCTGGCGGCGGGGTTCGACACCGTCGAGGTCGACCCGCGCGGGTTCCGGTCGGGGGCGATGAACGAGCTGCTGGGCTTGCTGGATGCGGTTGATGTTGCGGGTCACGTCCGCAGGGTTGGTCTGCTCCTCGAGGGCCCGTAGTCGCTGCTGAGCGGTCTGGTCGAGGACTCCTGCGTCCCTCAGGCGCTGGAACGGGGTTCTGGGCTTGTCGTAGGTGCGGGTGTTGCGCCCGGCCTTGGTGGTGCGCCACCCGTTGGACTTCTTGGTGGGCAGGAACACGTTCTTGCGACGGTTCACGTACCCCCACAACTCGTTGAGCAGGGCGAGGTCGGCGGGGGTGTCGTAGCGGCACCGGAACGCGGACCGGCGCACGATGTCCCCGTGTTGCTCCACGTGCGCGTTGTCGCAGTCCAGCCCGACCATCGGGTACGGCAGCCGGGCGGTGACCTCCTCGATCGCGGCGACCACCCGGGTGTGGGCCCGGCTGCGGATGGCGATGTTCTCCGTCCAGCCCAGGTACACATCGGTCCCGGTGGGCCGCGACGCCGCCCAGCCGCCGCGATCGCCCGCCGGGCGTTGGCCCGCGACCAGCCGGTGACCGCCACGCACTCGTCGAGCAGCCGGCCCTTGTCTTTCTTGCCGGCCGCGGCGTACTCCCGGGCGTACTTCTTGGTGATCTCTTTGCGAGCTGACATCGACAGTCCAGGACCCATCCCCGGAGTCCACCAGTGCCCGGATCTGGACCCAGGTTCGCGAGCATTCTCCCGTGAGGCACGCGCCACACTTCGCGAGCACATGAGGTGCGGCTCGTCGAGGAGTGTGCCGATCGCCGCGCCCGGAGTTACCCTGTACGACCGCGCCCGCCGCGACGAATCCGCCCTCCCCACGAACGAGCGAAGGACACCCCGTGCCCACCGGCAAGGTCAAGTGGTATGACATCGAGAAGGGCTTCGGCTTTCTCACCCGCGACGACGGCGGCGACGTTTATGTGCACTCCTCCGCCCTGGCCGAAGGTGTCCCAGGTCTCAAGCCGGGCTCGCGGGTGGAGTTCGGTGTCGCCGCCGGGCGTCGCGGTGAGCAGGCGCTGCAGGTGAGCGTGCTGGACGCGCTGCCGTCGGTGGTGGCCGCCAAGCGCAAACCGGCCGACGACACGGCCGTCATCGTCGAGGACCTGATCAAGCTGCTCGACGGGCTCAGCAACACGCTGCGGCGGGGGAAGTACCCCGACAAGGCCTCGGCGAAGAAGATCGGGTCCGTCCTGCGCGCCGTCGCCGACGACCTCGAGGCCTGACCGGGCCGCGACTGGCAGGGCACCGCGACAGGCTGGGCGCCTCGCGGGAACGTAGGTGGTCAGCGATTGGCCGGCCGACGATCCTGGCCGTCGCGGCGGCTGCGGACCATCGTGCGGACCGTGATCGTCAGCGTGACGACCAACCCGGCGGCGGCGACGCTGAGCCCGAGCCGCCCGTCCAGGGGCAGCGCGATGCCCAGCCCGCCGCCGAGCACCCAGCCGAGCTGGAGCAGGGTCTCGGACCGGGCGAACGCCGAGGTGCGCACCGCTTCGGGAACGTCGCGCTGCACGATCGCGTCCAGGGACAGCTTGCCCAGCGACTGGGACAGACCTGCAGCGGCGGCCACGGACAGGACCGTGGCCAGGCCATAGACCGACGCGCCGGCCACAGCGGCTGCGGTCGCGATGGCGAGTACGACGACGACGACCGCCTCGGGCCCGCGGGTGCGAAGCCGGGAGCCGATCGTCGTACCCAGCAGGTTGCCCAGCCCCGCACTGCCGGCCACCAGCGCCAGGGCCGCGGTGTTGGTCAGGCCTCCGATCGGGTGCTCGCGAAGCAAGAAGGCGAGGAACATGGTGAGGAACCCGGAGAAGGCCCGTAGCGCGGCGTTCGCTCGCAGTGCGGTGACCACGGCGGAGCCAACGTCGGCCTTGCGTGGGATCGGGGCTGTGTCGTCCAGGGACAGCGTGGTCGGCGTCTCTCCCACGGTCGAGTCGACCCGGGCCGGGAGCCGCAGCGCGAGGACCATGCCGGCGCCGAACACCAGGAAGGCCGCTCGCAATGTCCACGCCGGACCGATGAGCGCCAGGCCCGCACCGAGGCCGGCGCCGAGCGCGCCAGCCACGATCCCGGCCAGCGAGATCCGCGAGTTCGCGGCGACGAGTGTCCCGTCGCGGGGCAGCAGCCGCGGGACGGTCGCCGAGCGAGTGACGCCGTAGGACTTGGAGGCGACCAGGCAGCCGAAGGCGGCGGGATAGAGGCTCAGGCCCTCCCCGGAGACCGCGCCGGCGAGCACCCAGGCACAGAAGCAGCGGGCCAGGAACGTCGCCCCGATGGCGTAGCGGCGGCCGTGGCGGACCCGGTCGAGCAGCGGGCCGATGAGCGGGGCCATCACGGCGAACGGGGCCATGGTGATCAGCAGGTAGAGGGCGACCCGGCCGCGGGCCTCCCCGGTCGGCACCGAGAAGAACAGCGTGTTGGCCAGCGCGACGGTGATCAGCGCGTCGCCCGCGGTGTTGACGGCGTGCAGCTCGATCAGCCGACCCAGGCCCGACTCGCCAGCCCCGCCCGCGTGGGTGATGCGCCGCACCCGACGGGCCGTGCCGAGGGCCGCCGAGCGGGTGTGGACGGCAGCGCTGCGCCCGCCTCGGGCGGCACCGCGGGAGAGCGCGGAGAGCCGCTCGGTGCGCGTCGTACGCTCCTGCTCGGTGCCGCTCATGGGTCCATCTTGCCGTCGGTTAGCGCCCGGGCCCGGCGTGGGGGAGAATCACCGCTCGTGAGTACGTCGACCGCACGCCGCCCCGCCACCGACGCCGTGCTCTCCGCTGCGCAGGACATCGCGCTTCGAGCCGCGGCCGAGGTCGCCTTCCCGGACCCGGTCGGGGAACACCTGGGCGTCCAGGTCGAGGGTGAGCGGCTGCTGACCCACCTGTTCGCGTGCCCGACCCCGGCCTACCGCGGCTGGCAGTGGGCGGTCACGGTCGCCCGGATCGCGCGCAGCAAGCGGGTCACGGTCGTCGAGGTCGTGCTGCTGCCGGGACCTGATGCCTTGCTCCCGCCCGCGTGGCTGCCGTGGAGCGCGCGCCTGCAGGCGGGTGACCTCGGGGTCGGAGACCTGCTGCCCACCGACGCTGACGACGAGCGGCTCGAGCCGGGCTACGGCCAGACCGGTCGGTCCCAGGACGACGCCGGCTCGAACGGATCTGAGGACTCTGAGCTGTCGACCGAGGCGCTGCTCGACGAGGCCGTGGACCGGGTCGCCCGCTGGGAGCTCGGGCTGGGCCGGGTGAGGGTGCTGTCCTCGATCGGCCGGGACGACGCGATCGACCGGTGGTACTCCGGCGAACACGGCCCGACCGCGCCGCTGGCCGAGGCGGCTCCGGCGCACTGCTCCACCTGCGGTTTCCTGCTGCTGATGGCCGGCACGATGCGCCAGGTCTTCGGGGTCTGCGCCAACGAGTTCTCGCCCAGCGACGGGCGCGTCGTCTCCTACGACCACGGCTGCGGGGCGCACTCCGAAGTCGCCGTGCTGCCCGGCCCCGTCGAGATCACCGCGCCGTACGTCGACGAGGCGGCCTACGACGTCGTGGCGCTGCATCCCATCGTGCACGCGCCCGGCTCGGTGGACGACGCCGAGGCCGCCGAGGACCTCGGCCACTCCTGAGCGCAGGGGTTGCCGTCGTGGCTGACCCGTTCGGGACGGCTGCGATCCGCGCGCGCGTGCTAGCGGGCTGGGCCGCGTCGCCGGCCCGTTTCCGCGAGGACGCCAACGCCGAGGAGGACCTCGTGCGCGGCGGCTATCGCGACCGGGTGGTCGTGGAGCTCGCTCAGAACGGCGCCGACGCCGCCCTGCGGGCCGGCGGGCCGGGCCGGCTGTCACTGCGGCTCGCCGGCGACGTCCTGGTGGCGTCCAACACCGGCGCCCCCCTCGACGCGGCTGCCGTCGAGTCGCTCTCGACGCTGCGGGCCTCAGCCAAGCGTGCCGACGCCGCAGGGACGGTCGGCCGGTTCGGGGTCGGCTTCGCCGCGGTGCTCGCGGTGTCCGACGACCCATCCATCGCCTCCTCGACGGGTGCCGTGCGCTGGTCGGTGAACGGCGCCCGGGCCAGCGTCCTCGGCCTGCCGTCCCTCGCGGAGGAGCTCATCGGGCGCCAGGGTCAGGTGCCCTCGCTGCGCCTGCCGTGGCCCGACGACGCCAGCCCCGAGCCGGGCTTTGACACGACCGTGCGCCTGCCGCTGCGCGACGAGGTTGCCCGCGACCTGACCCGCCGGCTGCTCGAAGAGGTTGACGACGCCCTCCTGATCAGCCGGCCCGCGCTGACCGAGGTGGCCATCGACGTCGATGGCGTACGACGGGTGCTGGGCGACCCGTCGCGGTGGCTGGTTGTGCGGCGCTCGGGCGGCCTCGACCCGGCGCTGCTGGCCGACCGCCCGGTCGAGGAACGCGGGTCCCTCGCCTGGTCCGTAGCCTGGGCGCTGCCGCTGGCCGGGCAGCCGGCGCCGACGACGCTGCACGCGCCGACTCCGACCGACGAGCCGCTCGAGCTGCCGGCCATGTTGATTGCCTCCTTCCCGCTCGACCCGTCCCGGCGTCGGGTCGCGCCGGGACGGCTGACCGACTTCCTGGTCGCCGCCGCGGCGGGTGCCTACGCCGAGCTGGCCGTCGAGAGCGGTGACGGACTCGCCGTGGTTCCGCCGCCTGCTGTCGTCGGGGCGCTGGACTCGGCGCTGCGCACGGCCGTTGTCGCGGCGCTGGCCGAGGCGCCGGTGCTGTGCGCGGATGACGGCTCCCGGTTGCGGCCTGCCGACGCCGTTGCCGTGGTCGGTGCCGACGCCTCGCTGCGGGCCGTGCTGGCCGAGGTTCTGTCCGGTCTGGTGGCCGACCACCCGGCCCTGGCCCGGCTGGGCATACGCCGCCTCGAGCTGGCCGATGTCGTGGACCTGATGTCCGAGCTGCGCCGTCAGCCGTCGTGGTGGCGCCGGCTCTACGACGCGCTGTCCGGGTCCGGCGTCGGGCTCGACGCACTCGGAGCCCTGCCGGTGCCGCTGGCCGACGGGCGACTGGTGCGGGGGCCGCGGGGAGCTTTGCTGCCTGCCTGGCTCGATGACCGGCCCGACGAACGGCGCGACGACCAACCCCAAGATCCACGCAGCGACGGCGTGGCTGCCGACCTGTCCGTCCTGGGCCTTCGGCTCGTGCACCCGGCGGCGGTTCACCCCTTGCTGCGCCGCCTCGGTGCCGCCGAGGCAACCCCGCGCAGCATCCTGGCGGACCCGGCCGTTCGGGCCGCCGTCGAGAACCAGGACGACCAGGGCGACCTCGGCGACCTCGACGAGCCCGCCCGGCTCGATGACGTAGCAGCCGCCGTCCTGGGTCTGGTCGCAGCTGCCGGCGCGGAGCCCCAGGAACTGCCCTGGCTCGGCGATCTGCTGCTGCGCGATGACCAGGGCGAGCTGGCGGCCGCGCGGGACCTGGTCCTGCCGGGCTCTCTGGTCGACCGGGTCGCCGAGCCGGACGCGCTGGGCCGCCCGGACCCGCGGCTGCTGGCGCGCTGGCCGGCGTCGGTCCTCACCGCGGTGGGAGTGCTCTCGAACTTCGGCCTGCTGCGGGAGGAGGACGTTTCGGTCGACGACTCGTGCGAGCACGACCTGCCCGACGAGCTCGACTGGGTCGACGCGGTCCTCGACGCGGTCCCGGCGGGCGACCTGCCGCCCCTTCTGCCCGAGCTCGTCGCCGTACGCGACCTCGACCTCGTGCGCGCCGACGCGTGGCCGGTGGCGCTGGACGCCTTGGCGCGCGACCCGGCGCTGCGGGCAGCCGTGCTCCGTCCGGCGCGGGTGCTGCTGGGCGACGGTCGGCTCGCGGACGCACCGTCGTACACCGCCTGGTGGCTCGGTCGCCATGCGCTGCTGGACGGGCGGACGGTGTCGTCCCTGGTCACGCCGGAGGCGGTCGACCTGTTCGGCGTCTACGACGTGGTGCCGCCGGGTCTAGACACCGCCTTCCTGGCCGCCATCGGGGTGCAGCCCTCGCTTCGATCGCTGCTGGATGCGCCGGGCGGGCCGGACGACCTGCTGGCGCGCCTCGCCGACGTACGTCGAGTCGTGAGTGCCGACCAGCTGTCCCGCATCTACCGCGCCCTCGCTGCGGTCGACCCGGACTTGGTGTCGCCGCCGGACCGCGTGCGGGTCGACGAGACGACCAGCGTGGAGGCCAGCCAGGCCATGGTCGTCATCGCGCCGCACCACCTGCAGGCCAACTGGACCACGCCGCCCCTGGTCGTGCCGCTGTCGGTGGCCGGCGCGCTGGCGGTGGTCCTGGACGTGGCCACCTCCGGAGAGTTGCTGGCCGAGGTGGCCGTCGGCGGCATCGACGAGGGAGTGGATCGGCCGGTGCCCGCCGTGGTCGCCCGGCTGCTGGGGGGCGCGACCCCGGCGACCTGGTGGGAGCACGACGAGCTGATGGTGGGCGACGGCGCGCTCGACTGGTGGGTCTCGGCGGATAGCACGCCGCACGCCTGCACGATCGACGGCCTCGCCCGTGCGCTGGCGTGGGCTGCGGGCAGGTGGGAGGCGCGGCTGGTGGTGGCTGCGGTGCTGGCCGACCCGGCTCGGGTGGACGAGCTCGTGGCCGAGGCGCGGCTGGAGGGCTGAGTCTGGCTGACTCTCGGCGTTCGCTCCTCAGCGAACGGGTTGCTTCGGGACCGCGTGGCGCCGCTCGGCCCGCCGGCGCCGGACTTTGCGCACGCCCAGCAGACCTAGGAAGACGCCCGCGAGGCACACCCACGCCCAGCTGTCGTGTCCACGGTCGGCGAGCGCGTCGCGCCAGACGATGGTGGCGACCAGGGCCACGGCCCAGACGACGGTCCCGGCGGTGACGAACGCCACGTCGTCGGTCTCGAGCGGGGCGGGATCGGGTCGGCGCGGCACGGGCATCTGCCCAGGCTATGTGCCCCGGCCGGCTGTCGCAGCGGCCGAGCGCGTGGGGGAGACTGTGCGCCGTGCTGGACCGCTATTTTCAGATCTCGGCCCGCGGCTCCACGGTCGCGCGCGAGGTCCGCGGCGGCGCGGTGACGTTCTTCACGATGGCCTACATCGTCGTGCTCAACCCCCTCATCATCGGCACGGTCAAAGACGCCGACGGAAACTTCCTCGGCGGCGGGGTCGCGCCCGACCTGGCCCTCGTCGCGGCGGCGACAGCGCTGGTGGCCGGCGTCGTGACCATCCTGATGGGGGTCGTCGCCAACTTCCCGCTGGCGCTCGCGACAGGGCTGGGCCTCAACGCCTTCGTGGCATTCTCGATCGCGTCGAGAATGAGCTGGGCCGACGCCATGGGCCTGGTCGTGATCGAGGGCCTGCTCATCCTGGCCCTGGTCCTGACCGGTTTCCGGGTCGCGGTCTTCCGGGCCGTGCCGTCCTCGCTCAAGGTCGCCATCAGCGTGGGTATCGGGCTGTTCATCACCTTCATCGGCCTGGTCGACGCAGGCATCGTCCGGCGTAACCCGGACTCCGTCGGTACGACGGTGCCGGTCGGCTTCGGGGCAGGCGGGGAGCTGGCGGGCTGGCCGACGCTGGTGTTCGTCGTCGGCCTGCTCGCGATCGTGGTCATGATGGTCGAGCGGGTCACCGGCGCGATCCTCATCGGCATCGTCGGGGCGACCCTGCTGGCCGCCGTCATCGAGTCGATCGCCCAGATCGGGCCGTCGTTCGTGGCGCCGGGAAACGTCAACCTGCACGGATGGGGACTCAACGTCCCCACCTGGCCGGACTCGGTCGCGGCGACCCCCGACTTCGGGTTGCTGGGCCGGTTCAGCCTGCTGGGGTCCTGGGACCGGGTCGGGTTCGTCGCCGGGGTCCTGCTGGTGTTCACCCTGATGCTCGCCGACTTCTTCGACACGATGGGCACGATGACCGCGATCGCGGCGGAGGCCGGTCTGCTGGACGAGGCGGGGACTCCGCCCAACGCGCAGCGGATCCTTGTCGTCGACTCGATCGCGGCGGTCGCAGGGGGTGCCGCTTCGGTGTCGAGCAACACGTCGTACATCGAGAGCGCGGCCGGTGTCGGCGAGGGCGCCCGCACCGGGCTGGCCAGCGTCGTCACGGGGGTGCTGTTCTTGTTCGCGACGTTCCTCGCGCCGCTGGTCTCGATCGTGCCGTTCGAGGCCGCCACGCCGGCGCTGGTCGTGGTCGGATTCCTGATGATGACCCAGGTCAAGGGCATCGACTGGGACGACATGGAGATCGCCATCCCCTCGTTCCTCACGATCGTGCTGATGCCCTTCGCCTACTCGATCAGCGTCGGCATCGGCGCCGGGTTCGTCTCCTACGCCCTGATCAAGCTGGTCCGCGGCAAGACCGAGCAGGTGCACCCGCTGCTGTGGGTCGTGTCGGGCCTGTTCGTCGTCTACTTCGCCATCAACCCGTTGGAACAGCTTCTCGGCGTCACGTAGTCGAGCCGGCGGCCCCTTCCGCAGGACGGAATCACCATCGTCGGAATATCGTTAGCAGAGGTAATGAGATACGCTCACGATATGCCGACCATGACCGGGACCGCTGCGCTCGCCAGTGAGTTGAGGGTGTCGATCATGCGCCTCGCCCGCCGGCTGCGAGCCGAGCGGGCCGGCCACACCCTGACCCTGACCCAGATCTCCACCCTGGCCTCGCTGGACCAGCACGGCCCCCTCACTCCCAGCGAGCTGGCCGCTCGCGAGCACGTGCAACCGCCGTCGATGACCCGCGTCCTGCGGGTCCTCGCCGACGGCGGCCTGGTCGAGCGCACGCCGCACCCGAGCGACGGTCGCCAGCATCTGGTGTCGCTGACCGGGCCCGCCCGCGACCTGCTGCGCGAGGACCGCCGGCGTCGCGAGGCCTGGCTGACGCTTCGTCTGGCCGAGCTCACCCCCGACGAGCGCGAGATCCTGCGCCGGGCGGTGCCCGTGATCGAGCGGATCACCCGCGGGTGAGCCCCACCTTCCGGTCGCTGCGCATCCGCAACTACCGCATCTACGCGGCCGGTGGTGTGGTCTCCAACATCGGCACCTGGATGCAACGCGTCGCGCAGGACTGGCTGGTGCTGCACCTGTCCGGAGGCAGCGGCGTGGCCCTCGGCGTGACCACCGGCCTGCAGTTCCTCCCGATGCTGCTCGTCGGCCCCTTCGGCGGGACCCTCGCCGATCGCTACTCCAAGCGCACCATCCTGGTGGCCACGCAGGCGGCGATGGGACTGGTCGCCGCCGTCCTCGGGCTGCTCGACCTGACCGGCGTCGTGGTCGTCTGGCACGTCTACCTGCTCGCGCTGCTGCTCGGCATCGCGGCGGCCGTCGACGCGCCCACGCGGCAGTCGTTCGTGGTCGAGATCGTGGGGCGCGACGACCTGCCCAACGCGGTCGGGCTCAACAGCGCATCGTTCAACCTCGGGCGGGTGATCGGCCCCTCGCTGGCCGGCCTGCTGATCGCCGTGGCAGGAACCGCGCCGGTGTTTCTCATCAACGCCGCGTCGTACGGCGCCATCATCCTGGCTCTGCACGCGATGCACGTCGACGAGCTGCAGACGCCGCCGCGGGCCGGCCGCGGGGGTGGAAAGGTGCTCGAGGGATTCCGCTACGTGCGCTCGCGCCCCGACCTGCTGATGGTCATGATCGTGGTGTTCTTCGTCGGCACGTTCGGCCTCAACTTCCAGCTGACCTCGGCCTTGATGGCCACCCAGGTCTTCGACAAGGGAGCCGGCGCCTACGGCCTGCTCGGTTCCGTGCTGGCCCTGGGCTCGCTGTCCGGGGCACTGCTCGCGGCCCGGCGCGGCCGGCCCCGCCTGCGGCTGGTCATCGGCTCAGCCGTGGTTTTCGGCGTCATCGAGATCGCCGCCGGTCTGATGCCGACCTACCTCACCTTCCTCGCCCTCCTCATCCCCATGGGCCTGGCCCAGATGACCCTGCTCAACTCAGCCAACGCGACCATGCAGCTCGGTGTCGACCCGATGATGCGGGGCCGGGTGATGGCGCTCTACATGGCCGTGCTCATGGGTGGAACTCCCTTCGGAGCACCCCTCGTCGGCGCGGTAGCCGAGGCGTTCGGGCCGCGCTGGAGCCTCATCCTCGGGGGCATCGTCTCCGCCGGCGCCGCACTCATCGCCGCCGCCATCTTGGCCCGCCGGGCCGGCCTGCAGGTGGGCGCGGAGCTCGCCAGCCGCCGCAGGGAACGGCGCCGGATCGCACTCGCCCTGGCCCCGGATGGCGCCGATCCGGCAGCACACCCGCGTCAGCGATGACGGGCGGGGTCAGGTCAGGTCGCCGTGGTTGCCTCGGATCCAGGCGATGTGGCCATCGGCCGACCGCCGGACGCAATCGCTCGCGCCGGTGTCGATCACGTTGGTGAAGTTGCCGTAGCACCGCGGCTTTTGGCGCCGGCGGCCCAGTGCGCCGCAGTGCTTCCGGGGGGTCACCGAGCGCCCGGCTCCATTGCACCTGCACGCCGTACATATGCGGGTGGCTCGCCGCAATCGCCCGTACGTCGCCGAGTGCGCGGATCCGCTGGACCCCCGTCTCGTCGAGCTGATCCTGACGTGCTCTCGCATCCCGGGCAGAGGCCCCACTCGGATCCGCTTCCAGCTCGGCCATGAACTCCGCGCCACCGGCGCAGGTCGGGCCGCACGAGCAGGACGGCCCCCGCGACGAGCAGGCCCAGCAGGAAGCCGACCGAGTGCACCTCGAAGGACACCCCGCCCGGGTACTCGGCCCGCCGCAGGACCACGCCGGTGAGGAACAACTGCGGCCCAGCCCACAGGACGAGGACGAACCACGTAGGCAGGCGCACCGGCACCGGCCCGACCAGAACGCGCACCTGCGCGCGGGGGGCGAGCAGGAGGTGCGCCCCCAGGACGCCCGCGACCCCGCCGCTCGCGCCGATGCTCGGCACGGTCAGGTTGGGCACGAGCCACACGTGTGCGGCACCGCCGAGCACGGCGCTGCCGAGGAACACGCCGAGCAGGCCGAGGGGTCCGAGGTCCTCCTCGACCCGCGGCGCGAAGGCCCCGAGGAACGCCAGGTTGAACACCAGGTGCAGCCAGGACGTGTGGACGAACACCGAGGTGACCAGCGTGTCCAGCCCTCGGCCCTCGTGCAGGTCGTCGGGGATCGCACCCCAGCGGCAGACGAAGCCCTGCAGGGTGGAGGCGCTGGCGCGCAGAGCCCGCGCCGACTCGGTGAGGTCGGTGCAGTACGGCACGGGCGGGGCCTGGTCGAGCCGCAGCGCGTGCACGAAGACGACGACCAGCATCGCGACCAGTCCGACTGTCACGACCGGCCGGCGCGTCGTCGGCGGCGCCGACACCTGGACGGGGATCACGGTGCGCTCCCGCCCGCGGGCGTCGTCAGGTGCTCCCCGACCTCGACGCCGGCGCTCTGCCCGCTGTCCACGTGTCCGGCTGGCGCGTCCTCGGCGTGCCCGGGCTCGGCGACGGCCGCGCTCGTCAGCCCCACGACGGTGACGACGGCGACCAGGCCGAGGCCGACGCGCTGCGCGGCGGCAGGCAGCGCGCGGCCCCGTAGCCGGGGGGCGGCGTGCAGCAGGAGCAGGGCGGCGCCGGCGCCGGCCAGTGCGAGCAGGCAGGCGGCGGCGTCCATCCAGGCGACCTGCTCCGGCTCACCGGCCTCCGGCCCGAACGGCAGGCCGGCGGTGCGGGAGACAAGCCAGACCAGCAGCGGCCCGACCGCGAGCGCCAGGGCGGCGAGCAGCCACACGCGGTCGACCCGGCGCAGGAGCGCCATGCCTACGACGAGCCCGGCGACGGCGAGCAGGACAAAGAACAGCCCGGCGGCCGGCCAGTGGTCGAGGTGCTCGCGCACGACGGCGGCATGCACGGCGGCGCCGCCCAGCAGGGTGGCGACGAGCAGGACGCGGACGTCCTCGGACGCGCCGTGCTGCCGGACGGGGGCGGAGGGCGCTCGTGTCAACTCGCCTGCGTCAACCGGGATCGACGTCAGGCGCCGAGCGTCCACTGGACCATCATGCTCTTGCCCGTGTCCATCGAGGCGTTGGTCGCCAGCGTGGCGTCGGCCGAGTCGGTGGAGAACTGCGTCATCATGTCGTGGTCCTCGTGGATGAGGTTGTGGCAGTGCATGACGTAGTGCCCCGTGACCGGCTTGGACGGGTCGACCCTGTCGGCCGCGGTGAAACGCATGACCAGTTCGATGGTCTCGTTCGCGCCGACGTAGACGACGTCCTTCCAGCCCTTCTCATGTCGGCCACGAGGATGCGGAATCGGTAGCGGGTCCGGTCGACCGTCATCTTCGGCCACGCCCGCCCGTTGACGAGGATCACGTTGCCCCACAGGCTGTCGTGGCCCTTGTCGTCGTAGGCGACCGTGCCGTCCTGATTGAACTGCATGTCAGCGATGACCATCGGCACGTCGTACTTGCCCTTCGGCAGCTTGTCCAGGCCGAACTTCGCGATGCGGGCGGCGTCGGGGTCCTGGATGAACATGCCCACGAGGCCCTTGTAGACGTTCTCCGCCGTCTGGTGCATCGCGTGGTCGTGGTACCAGAGAGTGCGGGCCTCCGGGCGGTTCGGGTAGCGGTACACGTGCGTCCCGTCGTACACCGCGCCGCCGTCGAACTCCGAAAGCTTGCCGGGCGGCGCAGTGCCCTTCTTGTAGGTCAGGTCGTCCGGGTGGCCGTCGTGCGCCGGCTGCGTCGGCGCGGAGTGCAGGTGGGTGCTGGTCGGGTTCGGCAGCTCGTTGGTCTGCGACACGACCGTGTAGGCGCCGTTCTCGGTCTGGCGGAAGAGCGGGCCCGGGTAGATGCCGTTGTAGCCCCAGATCTCGGTGCGTGGGAACGGCGAGGGCAGCAGGTCGGCCGAGCCGATCTTCTGCGTGACGTCGTAGTACTTCACGGTCGCCGACTTGCCGAGGACCGTCTCCGTGACCGTCCGGACCGGCTGGATCTGCGGCATGAGCAGCGTCTCGCGCCGGAACTTCGGGACGCTGGGGCCCTTCATCGGCGCGCTGGCGCTGATGACACCGGGCGTGAGCGCCTGCTGCGCGGCGCCCGACTGGCCACCGATCAGGCCCGTCTTCGCCAGCGCCGGGCCCGACGCCAGCACACCCGCCCCGGCGAGCGCCAAATGGAGCAGGGAGCGTCGGGACACCCCGCCTTCAGCGAATGAAGGGGTCTGCGGCCCGGTGCCCTGACGGGGAAGAACGATCTGCGACATGAGGGACTCGTCGGTTCGGTGCCGGTCCGTACCGTCCGCAGTCTCGGTGCTGTTCTGAGGCATGCTGTCTCCCAACGTCGTGGCCGAGAAAAGTTGAACACTTTCCTTAACAGTCTGTCTAGGTTTAGGATGGCATCATGCCCACGGACTCCCTGTCAACGCAACCCCTCACCCCATCGGCGACCTCCCCGGCCACGCTGTCCATCGGCGATCTTGCGCAACGGACCGGCGTGAAGCCGGCGACCCTACGGATGTGGGAGTCCCGACACGGCTTTCCCCGCGCGGAGCGCCGGGAGAGCGGCCACCGCCGCTATTCCGAGATCGACGTCGAGCTGGTGCTCCAGATCGTCCGGCGGCAGGATGCGGGCGCGCGCCTGGAGGTCGCCATCGCTGAGCTGGCGTTGCTGCAGGCCCGCGTCGACGACCCTCCGGGTGCCCCCACGGTCTATGCCGTCCTCCGCCGCAGGCATCCCGCCCTGGGTCCTCAGCGGTTGAAGAAGTCCACGCTCCTGGCACTCTCCTGGGCCATTGAGGACGAGTGCTGTGCGCGGGCGGAGCAGCCGACGATTTTCGGCTCGTTCCAGCGCGAGCGCTACTTCCGGGCAGCGGAGGAGCGGTGGAGCGAGCTTGCGAGGATCTCTCGATCCGCCATTGCCTTTGCCGCGTTCGCCGACGGGGCCGAGCCGCGCGGGGGAACGAGTCTGGTCCACCTGCCGGCAGACGCGCCGATGCGGAGGGAATGGGCTGTCGTGTGCGACGCTACGGACTTCCCCGCGCTGCTGACCGCGTGGGAGCTGCCGGGCCAGTCAACGGTTCCGGACCGGCAGCGGCTGTTCGAGGCGATCTGGACCGTCCAGCCCGGCGCCGTTCGTGACGCGGCACGCACCTGTGCTCAGGTGGCGCTTCAGCTCGACCACCGGGATGCGGCACCGCTCCTCTACGAGCTTGCAGAGAATCCACCTGCCCCGCCGGTCGAGCTCCTGAACGCGACCGGTTTGCTCAACCGCGTCGTCGCCTACGTGGACGGGATCGGCTCGGGTCGCTGAATCGGCCCGGGAAGTCCGTCGTAGAAGGGGTGAGAAACCTTCTGGTAGCGCGAGCGATCGACGTGCTCGACGCCGCCGGGATTCTGGTCGGCGGATCGCACAGCATGTCCTCGCCAACGCTGTTGAGGTCTTCGCGACCGGCTCGATCGACCTCACTCAGGTCGACGCCCTCGATTCCGCCAATCCCTGCCGACCCGCCGCGGACAGGGTGTTCACGGTCCGGCGTCGGTTACATGGGGCGGTATCGCGACTGGAGCGCCGCGAAAAGACCGAAGGCCGCGAACCCGATCCCCACGGCCGTGAGCAGAAACCGCCCGAACGGCTGCGCCAGGATCGTCTGCATCGCGCCGTCCAGCCCACGCGCCTTGCTCTGCTGGAAGGTCAAGGCCGCAAAGCCGAGCAGGCCACCCACGACGCCCAACGCCGCTCCCTTGGTGACGTACCCGACCTGGCCCAGCCAGGCCACACCCTGCCGGGCGACCGGCGGCATCGACGCGCTGTCGATCTCCTCATCGAAGGATGCCGTCACGCCCTTGACCACCGACGTCACCCCGACGCCGATGATGATCAGCCCCGCCACCACCACGATCACCTGTCCACCGGGCCACGCCAACACGCCCGAGGTGGTGTGCTCCTGGGACTGCGCGCTCGACGATCTCGAACCCAGCGAAACCGACGCCGCGCTGACCCCCAGCGCAACGTAGATCGCGGCCTTCGCGCCGCTGGCGAGCCGCTTACGAACCCACTCGCTACCCGCGCAGTCGCGATAGCCCCAGATGGCTGCACTGCCCTGCCACAGCGCGAGCGCCACCAAGCCAAAGGCCACCACCCAGAGCAGGAACTTGCCGAAGGGCTGGGCAGCCAGAGTCCGCAACGCCCCAGAGCTGTCGGCGCTCTTACTGCCCGAGGCGCCCCAAGCGAGCCGTAGCGCGAGCCAGCCGATCAGCAGATGGACGGCGGCATACGCGATCAACCCAAAACGGGCAAGCGCCTGAAGGGACTTGCTGTCCCCGGCCTGCTCGGTCTTGCGGGCAACCTTGGTGGCCATCGCCGGGGTCCTCCTGGTTGCCGATCAGACGTGACGGGGCGCGCTCGTCACGCGACTGCAGACGCGGTGGCTCAGCCGCTTACGCGACGCTCAACAACCGGAGTCGGGATGGCTTCGCCTAGGAGTCGAGCCGGACGGCAGCCGTTTTTCACCAAGGTCCACCGCTCATAGCCATCCATCAGCAAAAGAAAACAGAGGCCGACGACGGGACTAGCCAGGGCAAGGAAAAGCACGGCTAGCACTCGCCCCGGCTTGCGGCTGAACTCGGTTGCATGCATCGTTCCTACCCGCTGACGCGACTGCCAAGCAGGCGGAACCTCCTGAACCTGGGTAGGAGCGACGACGGCTTATGGACCTACTGTGAGCGCCTCATCGGGCCGTGTGCTTATCCCCGACTGGCAACCACCCGAGCGGTCAGCCCTCGACATCGGCCACGACCCCCATCACGCCTACGGTGTTGGCTGCCCCCCCGATGCCGCCCACATGGTGAGCGAATCTGCTTCCGACAGATGAGATTCGCCCACGTACCAAGGTCAAAGTGCGCTTCACGTACTCCCATGGATCCGCACCCGTTGAGGGTGCAGGCGCGCGGTTGGGTGGCCGACCAGGTGAGCGACGTCGGCCCGAAACTGGTCGCGATCGATTCGAATGGCGGCTGTTGCCGGCGCGGCGATCTCCTCACGGGCGACGAAGGTGCGGCGGGCGCGATGACGGCGCCGCCAGCCCGCTGACCGTCCCCAACCCACATTCCTGTGGCGCTCTCGTGCGGTCCCGGTCAGGATGAGCCCATGACGCCCGAGACGTTCCTCGCCCAGCTTCGCAACGCCGCAGCCCGGATCCGTGACCTCGCCCCTCGAGATCTTGACGCAGCCGTGCCGCCGTGTCCTGGCTGGACCGTGCGCGACGTCGTCTTCCACACAGGGGAGGTCTACTCCCACAAGGTCGCCTGCATGCGCATCGGCCGCCCGGAGAAGGAAACCGACTGGAACCACGGACCCGCTGACGGTGAGGACCCGATGGCGTGGTTCACCGCTCGGTTGGACGAGCTGACGGGTGAGCTGGAGGCGCGCGGCCCCGACGCACCGTCGTACACGTGGTACGACAAGGATCAGACGGTCGGCTTTTGGCACCGGCGGATGGCCCAGGAGACCGTCGTGCACCGGGTCGACGTGGAGAGCGCGTTCGGCGTGGTCTCCCCGGTGGACCATGAGATCGCCGTCGACGGCATCGACGAGGTGCTTGACCTGTTCCTCGCCCACCAGGCCGCGGACGTCGGCCCCGATGGGCCCGGCGCGGGCACGGTCGCGGTCCGCACCGGCGACCACATCTGGCGCACCCGGCTCACCCCCGGCGACGTCGAGCTGTCCCGGCAACCTGGTGCCGCCGATGCGGTCGTGAGCGGCGAGCCATCCGAGCTGTTGCTGTGGCTGTGGGGCCGGCGCCCCGACTCGTCGGTGACGATCGAGGGCGACGCCGATCTCGTGGCGGCCCTGCGTCGTCGGCTGGAGATCGTCACACAGTGATGCGGGGGCCGCGACGATCGAGCATGAAACTTCTACCATGCCGCCGTACGCCGTGATGCTGGCCGTGTCTCCCCTCCCGGCCGTCGACGGGGCCACGGCAGCCGGCCCGACGCTGCTTGACCCGCGACGACGATCCGCCTGGTCAGGCTGGGGCCAGGGCGGGTTGACACACCCAGCCTGATGAGGCTGTTCGCGGCGTTGACGCTGCCGGGGGAGGCAGTCGCCGACCTCGAGGCGGCGCTGGCGCCGGTTCGTCGCGGGGCGCAAGCCCCGCGTTGGGTCGCGCCCGAGCGGTGGCACCTCACGCTTGCCTTCTTCGGCGAGGTCGCCGAGGATCGACTCCCCGCGCTGCGGTCACGGCTCCAGGTGCGGCTGTCCGACCGGGCGTCCTTGCAGTTGCGCCTGTGCGGGGCTGACCGGTTCGGGCCGCAGGTCCTGTGGATGGGGGTGTCGGGTGACGTCGGCCCGCTCCATGAGCTGGCCGACCGGGTGGGGCTCGGCCACGAGTCGGCCGAGCGGGTGGGGCTGGTCGACGAGTCGGCCGAGCGGCTCGACCGGCCCTACCGGCCGCACCTGACCCTCGCCCGTGCCGGCCTGGGCGAGGGTGCTGCGCTACGCGGCGCGCTCGCCGCGCTCGCCGGCTACGAGGGCCCGGACTGGTTGGCGCAGAGCGTGCACCTGGTGCGCTCGCACCGGGGTGCGCGACCCCGCTACGAGACGGTCGTCACCTGGCCGCTTTGCTGACGCAGATCCGATGCGTTCGATCGGCGGGGGCCGGCCCACGCCCACCGAGAAGGGGAAGCCGGCTGTCCTCGCTCGCGCGTGGGGCAGAGGGGTCGGGATTGGCCCGGTGAGCCCACACGTCGGTATGCAGATGTCGCGGGCGCTCGGGGTGTCTCGGGCGCGGGTGTCGGTGGCGGACGACGATGCGCGCCTGATGGTTGCGGGGTGGACGCCGAGTCGTGACAAGGTGGCGGGGTGGACCCGAGGACGCGCCGCATCGTCGTACTCGGTGCCTTGGCGCTCTTCGTCGTCCTCGTCGTGGCCGCAGCGCTGCGGTGACGGGGCCGGCTACCAGGCGTAGGCCTCCGGGGCGGTGCCGCCGGGACCGGGGAAGATCTCGTCCAGTCGGGCCAGCGCGTCCTTCTTCAGCTTGACCTCTACCGCGCGCATGGTCCCGTTGAGCT
>JBBRHF010000053.1:0-23348 GCA_038223055.1 Actinomycetes bacterium
GCGAGGTCGGGCGCATCGTTGACCCGGACCGGCGACCCGTCGAGGAACGCGCCATGCCCCCGTCGCGCCGTCCACATCTCCCCCGTCGCCGGGTTGCAGACGGCGCCCGCGACGACCTCGTCGCCCACCCGAGCTGCGACGCTCACGGCGTACGTCGGGATGTTGTAGAGGTAGTTGACCGTGCCGTCCACGGGGTCGAGCACCCAGGTGACCCCGCTGGTCCCGGGGACCGCCGACCCCTCCTCGCCGAGGAACCCGTCGTCGGGGCGAGCCGCACGGATGTGCTCGACCAGCAACCGCTCGGAGGCCTGGTCCATCACCGTGACGATGTCGGTGGCGCTGCTCTTGGTGGCCGTCACCTCGAGGGCGCCGGGAGGTCGGCGGTCGACCAGAAAGCGGCCGGCGGCGAGCGCGGCCTCCTCGGCCAGGGCCAGCAGCCCGGCAACGTCGACGGCGCTCATGCGCCGCACAGCGCAGGCAGCTCACCGCGGGGGTTGGGACAGCAGCCGGCCGGGCACCTGTCGTAGCTGGGGCCCAGGGCGCCGCAAGCCGGTCGGGCCGGCTGCTCGCCGCGGACGGCCGCGGCCCGCTCGAGGACCAGGTCGCGCACCGCCGCCACGAACCTCGGATCGGCCCCGACGGTGCCGGCCCGCGCACAGGGCAGCCCCAGCCGTCGGGCCGTCGCGAGCGCCTCGGTGTCCAGGTCGAACTTCACCTCCATGTGGTCGGAGACGAAGCCGATCGGGACGAGCACTGCCGCGGGCGCACCGGCGACCGCGATCGTGGCGAGGTGGTCGTTGACGTCGGGCTCGAGCCAGGGCTGGGTGGGTGGCCCGCTGCGGCTGCAGTAAACCAGCGCGGTGTCGCGGGTCACCCCCGTCGCCGCAGTGACACCGGTGGCGACCAGCCGGGCCACCTCCCGGTGCTGTGCGGCGTACGCGCCGCCCTCTGGCCCGCTCGCAGCGTCCATCGCGACCGGCACCGAATGGGTCACGAACACCAGCGCGGCGCCGCCTCGGACCTGGGCCGGAAGCGTCTCGATGGCGGCCACCGTGGTCGCGATCATGGTCTCGACGAACCCCGGGTGGTTGAAGTAGTGCCGGATCCGGTCGACCACCGGGGCGCGGTCCCCCAGCGGCGCCGCCGCGGCGGCCAGGTTCTCGCGGTACTGCCGGCAGCCCGAGTAGGACGAGTAGGCCGAGGTCAGTAGCGCCAGCGCCCGGGTGACCCCGTCGTCGGCCATCGCGGCCACCGCCTCGGTCAGGTAGGGGTCCCAGTTGCGGTTGCCCCAGTAGATCGGCAGGTCGATGCCGTGCGCGGCCAGATCGGCCTCGATCGCGGCGACCAGCGCCCGGTTCTGCGCGTTGATGGGACTGACACCACCGAAGCCCAGGTAGTGCTGGCCCACCTCGAGCAGCCGTTCCTGAGGGATGCCGCGGCCGCGGGTGACATTCTGGAGGAACGGCAGCACGTCGTCGGGCCCCTCGGGGCCACCGAAGGACACGAGCAGCAACGCGTCGTACGGCGTGAGGTCTGGGTCTTCGGCGCTCGTGTCTTCGGTGCTCTTGTCTTCGGTGGCCCTGTCGTCTGCGGCCCTGCCGTCTGCGGTCCTGTCGTCTGCGGTCCTGTCGTCTGCGGTCCTGGCAATTTCGCTCACGGAGTGAATACTCGCAGGCGCTCTGTCGGAGCGCTGCCGTAGCGTCGGTGACGTGCTGCGCCCCTACCGTGACCTGCTCTCGACCCCGGGTGGTCTGGCGTTCTCCGCGGCCGGGTTCGTCGCCCGGATGCCGATCTCCATGGTCGGGCTAGGCGTCGTGCTCCTCGTGGCGGGCCGGACGGGGCGTTACGGCGTGGCGGGTGCCCTCTCGGCCACAATCGCCCTACTCGCCGCCGTGGCCGCCCCGCCGATCGCCAGGTTGGTCGACCGGCTCGGCCAGCGCGCCGTTCTCGTCCCGGTGGTGGCCCTGAACGCGACCTGCCTGCTCGCGCTGGTCGTGGTCGTGTCGGTCGATGCCCCGACCTGGTCGTGGTTCGTGATGGCGGTCGCCGGCGGGCTCACGTCACCGTCGCTCGGGTCGATGGTGCGGGCGCGGTGGAGTCACGTCCTCGGGCCGGACGCCCGGCTGCAAACCGCCTACTCCTTCGAGTCGGTCCTCGACGAGCTGATCTTCATCGTCGGGCCACTGCTGGTGACCCTGCTCGCCACCCGCGTGGCCGACCAAGCCGGCGTGCTGGCCGCGGTCGCCCTACTCGTGGCCGGCACCGCCATCTTCGTCGCCAACCGGGCGACGGAGCCGCCGGCCGCCGCCGCGCACGATCAGCGCGTGCCCTCGCCGCTGCGCGCCCCCGGCATGTGGGTGCTGGTGCTCACTATGGGGTTCATCGGCGGGGTCTTCGGCGGGGTCGAGATCAGCACCGTGGCCTTCGCCGACCAGGACGGGCAGGCCACCCTCGCGGGCCCGCTGCTGGCCTGCTACGCCGCGGGCAGCATGGTCGCCGGGCTGGCCTACGGCGCGATCCAATGGCGGGTGCCGGTCGTGCGGCGGTTCCTCGTCGGGACCGGGGTCATGACGGTGACCGTCGCCGCGCTGCCGTTCGTCGCACACCCCGCGGTGCTGGCGCCCTGCCTGTTCGTCGCCGGGTTGGGCATCGCCCCGACACTGATCAGCGGCCTGTCCCTGGTCGAGCGGATGGTCTCCGCGCGCTCGCTCACCGAGGGGCTGACCTGGGCGACCACCGGCATTG
The DNA here is from genome assembly GCA_038223055.1 of Actinomycetes bacterium. Classification (GTDB taxonomy): domain Bacteria; phylum Actinomycetota; class Actinomycetes; order JACCUZ01; family JACCUZ01; genus JBBRHF01. The sequence goes on from JBBRHF010000053.1 coordinate 2,746, forward strand.
TGGTCGGCTTCGCCGCGGCATCGTCGCTGTCGGGGTGGCTGGTCGACGAGGTGGACGCGCAGCGCGCCTTCACCGTCGGGGTTTCCTCGGGAGCGGCAGCCGTGCTGGTCGCCGCCTTGGGCTACCGCCTGCTGCACCGCCATGGCGGCGACACCGAGGACGCGCTGGCGGCATCCGGGTGAGGGCCGTGGCGACGGGAGTGCGCCGGACGGGTCGACTGCCGCCTTGTGGACTTCGGGTCGTCGGCCGGGCGCGCCTGGCGGCCTCGGGTGGGCGCGGCGCGTAATGTCTGGTCGAACCCCGCTCCACGAAGCCGTCTCGTCCGACCAGGAGGCATGTCGATGCGCGATCTGCGGCTCGTCGCCGTATCCCAGGAGGGCACTCACCTCATCCTCGAGGACGGCGACCAGGAGCAGTTCCGCCTGCGCAAGGACGACCGGCTCGCCGCCGTCCTGCGCACCGACCGTGTCCGGTCCCGTCAGCTGGAGAGCCCTGTGGACAGTTCGCTCACACCCCGCGACATCCAGGCGCGCATCCGAGCCGGCCAAAGCGCTGCGGAGGTGGCCGAGGCCTCCGGCATGCCGCTGGCCAGGGTCGAGCGCTTTGCCAGCCCCGTGCTCGCCGAGCGCGAGCACATCGTGATCCAGGCGCGGGCCACGATGTCCCGCCAGCACGCTGGCGGACCCTCCTCGACCCTCGGCGAGGTCGTCGACGCCCGGCTGGCCGAGCAGAACGTTTCCGACGACGCCGTGACGTGGGACGCCTGGCGGGTTGAGGACGATCGCTGGACTGTGCGCTTGGTCTATCTCGCCAGCGCCCGGGAGCGCCTCGCCGAGTGGGTGTTCGACCCTCGGGGCCGCGTACTGTCCCCGGCCAACGACGAAGCCCGCTGGGTCGTGGACGACCTGGTGGTCGAACGCACCGGCGAGGAGCCAGCGGCCCGAGTGCGTCGACTCTCCAGCGTGCCCCAGGTCGAGCCTGCCGTTGCCGGCCAGGACGTTGCCGGCCAGGACGTTGCCGGCCAAGACGTTGCCGGCCAAGACGTTGCCGGCCAAGGGTCCGCCGATCAGGTCTATGACCACGAGGCAGACCTGCGCCGGGCCGCGCAGGCCCGTGCGGCCGGTCAGGTGCAGGCAGATCAGGCGGCTCAGCCCGACCAGGCTGCTCAAGCCGACGAGGTGGCCCAGACCGGGCAGGTCGCCCAGACCGGGCAGGTCGCCCAGGCCGGGCAGGTCGCCCACGCCGGCCGGGGTTCCCGGCGGCCGACGGTGCCGTCGTGGGACGACATCATGTTCGGCGCCCGCAAGCGCGACTGAGGCTGCCAGACGTTCCCGCCGCGCGCGGCACCTCGGCCTAGACCCCTTCCCAGCACGGTTCTGAGTTGAGAGTTCTCGGAGAACTTTGTCGGCCCCGCGTATCACCCGCCCCGCCCGCCGCTCCTTGTCTGCGTGACGCCGCGCAAGCGGAGTCGCGAAGGACATCGGAGCCCGGTCATCCGTGAGGAGCCGACAGAGCGAGGGGGACGCCGTGGAAGGCACGAGTTACGGGGCAGTGGGCGCCCGGCGTAGCCGGCTCACCCGCGACAGGGTTGCCGATGACCTGCGACGTGGCGGCGGGCCGCGCGTTCTCTTCTTCGGGGGCGACGAGGCGGACGCAGTCGGTGTGGGGGGCATGCGGGCTCCGGGCAGTTCCTGGAGCCACCTGATCGCACCCAGTGACAGGACGCGTGACGCCGCCGCCGAGCGGGACTTGATCGTCGGACTCGTCCGACGGGAGCACCAGCGCACGGCCCGGCGGCGACCGGTCCTTCGATGGTGCCGATGAACGGATCGGGGGACGAGGCCGGAGCGGCACGGGGGATCGCTCCGGCCTCGTCCGTCTCGCCGACCGCTACACCACGACCCGGTCGACCCGGTCGACCTATGAGACATCCCGAGCCGGCACCTCGCTGGCCGCCATCGAGCCCACGACGAGGAGACAGGCCATGAGAGCGCCGCGACAGGGGTGGTCGCGACCACGCCGCGGGCGAGTGAGGTCGGTGCCGGCGCATCCGCGCTGTATCCGGAGCACTATCCTGCTGGCCGCGGCGCCGGTCACCCGACCGGGGTCTGCGTGCCGACCGGAGAGGTCGCTGTGGACCGGCTTGACGTCGCTGCCCTGGTCCGCGCCGCCGCGGGTGGCGATCAATCGGCCTGGAACGCGCTGGTCGAGCGGTTTGCGGGCCTCGTCTGGCACGTCGCCCGAGCGCACCGTCTCGACGCCGCCGATGCAGCGGACGTGTCGCAGACCGTCTGGCTGCGCCTGGTCGAGTCGCTCCCCCGGCTGCGTGAGCCCGCAGCCGTCCCCGGCTGGATCGTCACGACGACCCGCCACGAGTGCCTGCGCGTCATCCGCCGGTCCGGCCGGGAGATCCCGGACGACTCGACCCGGTTGGCCGAGCGCCCCACGGCGGCGGACGCCTCGCCCGAAGCGCTCGCCGAACGCGGCGAGCAGCGGGCGTTGGTCCGCCTCGCTCTCGACCGCCTCCCGATACGCTGCCGCACCCTTCTTTGTGCTCTCGCCTACACCCCCGACGCCAGCTACGCCGACATCTCGGCGGCCCTGGACATGCCCGTCGGCAGCATCGGCCCGACCCGGTCGCGCTGCCTCCAGCAACTACGCCGTGAACTCGTGGCCGGCGGCGCCGTGGAGCCCGAGTGACGGAGGGGATCATGCCTGACTCGTCCATGCCTGACTCGTCCATGCCCTCGCTGGACCCCCGGGACCGCCACCTGCTCGACCAGCTGCGGACAGCTCTGGACCAGACGGAACCCGTTCCCGCGGCTGTGCTCACGGCCGCCCGCGCGAGCCTCACCTGGCTCACCATCGACGCGGAGCTGGCCACGCTGGCGGAGGACAGCGCCCTGCTCGGTTCCAGCGTCCGGTCGGCTCCCGCGCTCGCCACGCCTCGAGTGCTCACGTTCGAGTGCAGCACCGGCGTGCTGGTCTTCGAGGTCACCCCGGCCGGCGAGCGCCGCGGGATCATGGGTCAGGCCGACCGCGCCGCGCACCTGCTCATCCGGCACAGCGGCGGGACGATCGATGCTTACACCGACGAATACGGTCGGTTCCGTGTCGACGACGTCCTGGCGGGGCCGGTGAGCCTGCGATGCACCTTCACGGATGCCCCGCACGCCCCGATCGTGACGTCCTGGGTCGTCGTCTAGCTCCCGGTTTAGCCCCTAGACGGCGTGGGTGGCGGAAGACCCCGCAGCGCCTCGTCGTCATCGAGACCGGTAATTTGCAGCGCGTCGACGATCATCGAGCGGACCTGCGCCAGAACCACCATCGGGGACAGCTCGCTCGAGCGCTCCACCCTCGACGAGTCAGCGGCGAGCAGATAGAGATCGTCCCGAACCGACACGGGCAGGGTGCGCTGTCCGAGGTCGGCCGCCATCCTCTCGACGATCGTCCCCAGCCGGTCCACGAGCTCGGCGTACGCCGCGGGAACCGGCTCGTCGCGGTTGGCTGCGGCCGTCACGCGGCGGATCAGCACGCGCCCGTTGCGGATGGCCCGGTCCAGCGGTTCGGCGAGGTCGGCGACTGCCTGCACGCTGTCGCGGTGGCCGCGGCGCAGCGGCGACAATCGGATGATGTCCAGCCCCTCGGACGCCGCCTGCCGGAGATCGTCGAGCCCCGACTCAGTGTCCCGGGCACGTTCCAGGGTGCGCGCCGCACGCTCAACGTCACCGTCGACGGCGCTGCGAGCAGCCTCGTGCAGCAGCAGGGCCAACTCGTGCAGGACTCTCGCTGCCTGCTGACGCGGTCGGCGCAGCGGGGTCGCGGGGGCCACCACGGCGGCCAGCAAGGCGACCCCGCCGCCCACCACGGCGTCCAGCCAGCGGCTCAGGCCGGCGCCCGGCGCGGGCAGCAAAGTGGTGACGATCACCGACTGCACCCCGGCCTGGGTGACGATGAGCGCGCCCGCATCGAGCAGGACCGCGACCGCCATCGACAGCATGACCACGAGCGTGATCTGCCAGACCCCGGTCCCGGCGATGCTGACGAACAGGTCGCCGACGCCGACGCCGACGGCGACACCCGCAGTCACCTCGAATACGCGCCGAAGCCGGGCGTTGTAGGAAACACCGAGGGCCACGATCGCGGCAACCGGCGCAAAGAACGGCTGGGGATGGTCTAACGCCTCGTGAGCGATCCACCACGCAGTCGCGGCCGCCACCGAGACCTGGGCGATCAGGAACGAGCGCTGGCGCAGCCGGTCAAGCCGGGCCCGCAACTGCGCTCGGCCGTGCCGGGCGGCCCGGGGTCCGAGGTCGCCGCTGAGATCTCGCAACCGTTCCAGCGCGCGGGCCGCGTCGGTGCTGAGAGGCTTGTGCGGCTTGGTGCGCGGCTTCACGACGTACATCATCGCGGGGGGCGCTGGAGGGACCTGCGGCGGATCAGTGGACCGGGCCCAGCACAGCGCAGGCACAGGTAGTCCGCAGCCAATCCCCAGGGTGGCGCCGCAGATTGGCGGCATCATGACCAGGCAGCCGAGCAGCCGTGACCAACCGCGCGGAATGGGGTCGGCCTGTGCAAAAAGGAACAGCAAACGATGAGTGACTCAAAGCACCCGGAGTCCAGCGGCGACGACATCCACGGCTACGAGTGGGACCGGGCGGTCGCCCCGCCAGCGACCGTCAAGGCTGCGGCGACGGCCCGTCGCGGCCAACCCCTCGGGCCGGGCGGAACGGGGGGTCTGCGGCAGCCCGACCCCGGGACCGGCCGTGGCCGAGATGGCGGTGGCCCGGGCGGCCTGCCTGACGAGCTACGCCTGACCGGGACGATCACCGCGGTGAGCGCGTCGTCGGTGACCTTCCGGGCCAGTGACGGTACGACGGGGACCTACGCCGTCGATGGCCGCACGCTCATCGTGAAGGACGGCGCGGGGGCAAACCTCGCCGATGTCCAGTCGGGTGACGCCGCCCCGGTGCAGGTCTACCCGCAGGGCGGCACCACGATGGTCGAGCGCATCTTCGTGGGTCGGATACCGGACTTTGGCGGCGAGGGTGGCGTCGGTGCAGTGCCGCCCGGATTGCCGGGTGGGACCGATGACTCCGGTGGGACGGCCGGCGGCTCGGGCGCCACGACCACAGCGCGTAGCGCGTAGCCGCAATCCCTTGGGCCACGATCACCCCAACTCGTGCACCACATGAGCCCGCATCGCGAACCAACCCTGCTGGATCGCGGCGCAAAGGGCCGCGAGCGGGGCGAACAGTGCGCCGGCGACACAGCGGGGCGCGGCGGGGCGTTCTGCTGGGGAACACCCGCTCAGATCAGACGTCGGCGAAGTGCTCGACGTGCGGGGGGCCAGCGAAATGTGGTCCGAGCAGCGCCCGCCACTCCGCGAACCGGTCGCTGTTGCGAAACCCGTCGTGCGCCTCGACCGAGGTCCACTCAATCAGCAGCACGAAGCGCTCCGGCGTCTCGATCCCCTGGGTCATCCGCATCGTAAGGCAGCCCGGCGTCTGCGCGACCAGCGCGCGCGCCTCGGCGTAGGCAGCCCGGAAGCCCGCCCCCGAGCCAGGAGTCGTGTCGATGAGCGCAACCTCGAGAACCATGGACGCAGCCTGTCACACCCCGAACCTGACGCCGTACGGCGCGGCCGGTCGCCTCTGTCGGCGGCGGACGGCACGATGTGCGGATGAGCGACAACGAGTTCCGGCCCCTTCCTGGCAGCGAACGCCACTCGACGGCGGACACCCGCACCACTCGCCCGGTGCAGGACGACGAGCCGATCGCTGTGACGGTGGTGCTGCGGCGGCGCGCCGAGCTGCCCGACGAGTTGGTGACCGGTGCGGGCACCGTCTCCCGCAACGAGCTGACCCGCCGGTTCGGTGCCGACCCGGCCGACGTCGAGCAGGTGCGCCGGGTGCTGACCGGGCAAGGCCTCACCGTCACCGAAGTCGACGAGGGTCAGCGCCGCGTGGGGGTCACCGGCCCCGCGTGGGCGCTGCGCCACACGTTTGGTGCCCGGATGGCCCAGGTGACCACCCGCGACGGGGCGTCCGGGGCCGAGGTCAGCCACCGCCAGCGGGAGTCCGGCCTTCGGGTGCCGGCCGAGCTCGACGGGGTCGTCGTGGCGGTCCTCGGCCTGGACGACCGACCGCAGGCGCAGACCCGGTTCCGGATCGCCCGGGCGGGCGCTCGGGTGTCCTACACCCCGGTCCAGCTCGGCGAGATCTACGCGTTCCCACCCGGCACCGACGGCGCCGGCCAGACGATCGCGATCATCGAGCTTGGCGGCGGCTTCGCGTCGGCGGAGGTCGCGACCTACTTCGCCGATCTCGGGGTCGGCCCGGTCACTGTGCGGGCGGTCGGTGTCGACGGCGCACGCAACAGGCCGGGCGGGGATCCCGGCGGTGCCGACGGCGAGGTCCTGCTGGACATCGAGGTCGCCGGCGGCCTCGCCCCGGGCGCCGAGCTCGTCGTCTATTTCGCGCCCAACACCGACCGCGGTTTCCTCGACGCCGTCGCGACCGCCGTCCATGCCGACCCCACGCCGGCCGCAGTGTCCATCAGCTGGGGCTTGGCCGAGGATGCCTGGACGGCGCAGGGCCGGACGTCGCTCAACGGGGCGTTCACCGACGCCGCAGCGCTCGGGGTCACGGTCTGCGCGGCATCCGGAGACGGCGGCAGCAGCGACGGCGTGACCGACGGCGCCGCGCACGTCGACTTTCCCGCCGCGAGCCCATTCGTCCTGGGTTGCGGGGGCACCAGCCTGCACGCCGACCCGGGCACGGGACGGGTCAGGTCGGAGACGGTGTGGAACGACGGCACGGGCGGCGCCACCGGCGGCGGCGTCAGCACCGTCTTCGACCAGCCGTCCTACCAGTCCGGAGCCGGCGTTCCAGCCAGGGCCGGGGGCGGCGCCGGCCGGGGAGTGCCCGACGTCTCGGCCGACGCCGACCCCGCCACCGGCTACCAGGTGCTCGTGGACGGGTCGGCGCAGGTCATCGGCGGGACCAGCGCGGTCGCGCCGCTGTGGGCCGCGCTGGTCACCCGCCTGGTGCAGGCGAGCGGCCGTCCACTCGGTCTGCTGCAGCCGACGCTCTACGGCGCCGCCATCGGGTTGCGCGACATCACCGACGGTGACAACGGTGCCTATCCGGCCGGTCCTGGCTGGGACGCCTGCACAGGCCTGGGCGTCCCGGTGGGAACCGACCTGGTCGCGCTCTTCGCCGGCGCAGGCGAGCCGCCGAATCCGGACCCGCCGGGCGGGACGCCGACGTAGTCCGGGGGTTCCCGGGCAGCCGTAACGTCCGAACAAGCGTGCGGCATAGCCCACGCTTGTTCGGACGTAACCGCTGGCGCTGCCGGCAACAATGTCGGCAGCGCCACAGGCGTCACGGGCGTCACGGGCGTCACACGGGCGTCAGGCCGCCACCGCCGCCGCAGGCGCCTGGACCCCCGCTAGGGCACCGCAACCCCGGCGATGACGACTTGCCCCCGCGAGCGGTCCAGCTCCACGGCCTGGTCCACACCGACGGAAGTGAGCACGTCGACTGACTTCGCCACGCTGCCCGGGGCGGCCGCGCACATCGGGTTGCCGGCGGTGACCGCGGCCGCCGTGCACACCCCGAACTGGAACGCCTCACCGAGCTGGGTGAAGCCGCGGGCCTGGTCGGGGCTGAACCCGTCCTGCCCGGTCAGGACCACCGCGAACCGCCAGCCCGCGGACGGCGTCCCACCCAGCGCCGGCTTGCTCACCGTGAACGTGACGAACCGGGTCACGGCGTTGGCCCGGATCGCGACGGTGCCCAGCGTGCGACCGCCACCGTCGATGAACCGCTGCCCGAAGCCTTGCACCTCGATCAGCCGGTTCCACGCCGAGGCCGGGTCGATCGTGTAGTTGCGCCCGGGGAACGACGCTGCCGTCGAGGTCGTCCCGCCACCGGGGACTGCCGCGTAGACATCGACCAGTTGCGCACCGAGCGGGCTGCCGAAGGTGGGCGCGAGGTTGCGGGTTTGCACCCGGAACGTCACCGTGTCCGCGCCGCTGTCGAAGACCTGAAACCGCTGGAGGTCGTAGGCGCCGGGCTGGAAGTCCGGGGCACTGGGGTAGGCGTAGGTGCCCGGCCCGTTGTCGTCGCCGTCGGGATCGGTCGTCTCGAACAGCAGCGGCCCCGGCACCACGTCGAACACGACGGTGCGTTGGGCGAACCCGGTCGCGCCGTCGGGTGCGGTGGCCGCCGCGGTGATCGAGTCGGTGCCAGGCGGCACCGGCAGCCGCACCGAGAAGGCGCCGTCAGTGCCCGCCGTCGTCGTGGCCGTCGTCGACGCCCCGGCGATGTCGACGTTGATCGCGGTCACGTCGACGGTCGAGCCAGGGGCCGTTGTGCCGGCGACAGTTGTCGCGTCGACCACGAGGGAGTTGTCGACCGGGGAGGTGAGGGTGACCGCGATCCCCTTCTGTGCGTTGGTGATGTATCGCGCCACCGTGTCGGCCGGCCGCTCGAGGATGCGCCCCGCCTTGAGGTCGGCCGAGAGCCGGACGTACGACGCGGCGGACCAGGTCAGCGGGGATGCGCTGCCGACGGCCTTGCCGTTGGTGAACCCGATCGAGGCGCACTCGGGCCGGGCGCCGAAGGGTGAGGCGGGCAGGTCGGGGTTCTCCCAGAACTGTTCCGGGATCAGGCCCACTCCCGAGGACGACCGTGCCATGGAGTCGAACAGCGCCACCGCCGTGGCCGGGTTGCCGGTGACCAGATCGTGCTCGGCGCGCTCGCCGGACAGGGCCGGCCAGAGGTGTCCCGAGCCCTTGTTCTGCGGCTGGGCGGCGCAGACACCGGCCCACGGCTTGCCCTGCACGGTGCAGTCGGTGCCGTCGGCGACGTTGCAGTCGCCGTATCCGTCCTCGGTGCCGGCTCCAGTCGTGCCATAGCGGTAGAAGCCGGTGCCGCTGCCGGTGTCGCGGGAGATGACCCGATCCACCACGCCCACCGAGTTCGCGACGTCCGCGTCGTCCTGCGCCAGCACGCCGAGGCGGGTGAGCTCGAGGAACCCGGCGTCCACAACGGATTTCTGGTCGGCGTCAGGGCCGCCGTTGCCCAGGTTGTAGCTGAACGCCGAGTCGGGGTCGGCGTTCTTGGACAGCCGGATGAAGTAGGGCGCCGCCGACAAGGGGCCCGTCGTCGTACGGGTCCAGGTCTTGATGTTGCGCTGGTAGTGGTCCGCGGTGGCGAGGTAGATGCGGGCGCCCGCCGGGTCTGCGTTGTCCCGGGCGATCGCGCCTGCAGCGGTGAGCCCCGCGATCTCCGCAGCGATCGTGGACGGGGAGAAGCCGCTCTGCTCCTCCCAGCGCTCCGAGCCGAACGACGGGCCGTGCGCGACAACGAAGTCGGCCGCCCGCTTGATGTGGTCGCGGTAGAAGGCGGCGTCGGTCAGGCCCACCGTGCGCGCCATCAGGATCGGGTAGGCGACCTCGTCGAGCTGGGTGCCGAACGAGTCCGGAGCAGTCTTGCCGTTGACCAAGGAGTTGCGCGGCATCGAACCGTCGGCCTGCTGTTGGCGCTCGAACAGGAACCGAACTGTCGCCCGGGCGGTGGCCAGGTCACCGGTGGACACCAAACCGGTGAAGGTCTCATAGAGGTCGCGCGCGAACACCTCCCGGTAGGAGCCGAAGTAGTCGTTCGCCGGATCGCCGGCGCTGACGGCCTGCCCCCACGGGCTGGCCATCGACGCGACCACGGCACCGGAGAACGTCTTGTCCTCGCTAGTCTTGAGCACGTTCGCCGACACCCAGTAGGCCGCGGCGAGGCGGGCGCGGGTGGCGCGGTCAGCGCCGCGCGGTGACACCGGGCCGTGCAGCCTCGCGTCGTAGGCTCGCCAGCCCTTGGCGTAGCCCCGCGCCAGGTCCCCGAACCCGGTGCGGGCGGTGGCCCCGGCGACCGAGACCGCCCGCGCCTGCGTCGGGCCGAACCCGAGTGCGAGAGTCGCGGTTGCGTTGTGCCGGGTGTCCACCAACGCCGTCTGCGCGACGTTGCCCTTCAAGGCGACGTCGTATGTCGTGGCGAGGCGGTGGTCGGCGTCGAGCTGGGTGAGGCCGTCGCTGGCCGTGCCCGCGAACCCGCTCGATGCGTCGAGGAACGGTCGGTCGGCGCGCAGCGCGGCGAAGACTGGCTGGGCATAGTCGCGGTTGGCGGCGATGGTCGCGGTGTCGACGTCGCTGGAGACCGGCACCGGCGAGCCGGTCGAGGTGTCGATGACCGCGTCGTCCTCGCCCGCGTTGTCGGCGCCGCCGCCGCCGTTGCCGTTGGCGGTCGCGTCGAGGCGGACATAGAGCTTCAGGTCCCCGGAGCGGTCGCGGGCCAGGTCCCGCAGGCGGGTGCGGACCACGACGCTGTTGCGCGCCGGGTCGGTGAGGTAGTCGGTGACGATGGTGTAGCGGCCGCTCTTGGCCGTGCTGGTCACCTCGCAGGACATGCCGCTGCGGTCCAGCGCGCGCACGGTGTAGGTGGTGTCGCGGGTCTGCAGGTCGGTGAAGGTGCGCCCGTCGGTGACCACGAACTGCATCGTTTCGACGTTGGTGTTGTCGATGGTCGGGTAGTAGACGTCGGAGAGCACGCCACCGGCGACTGTGAACCAGACCTTCGAGCCGCTGGTGCGCGACGTACCGAGGCAGTCCTTGCGGGCCAGGTCGAAGTGCGACAGCGCGCCGGGTGCGCCGGGCGCCGCCGACGGGGTTGCGGCTTGCGCCGAGGGAAGCGACAGGCCGCCGGCGGCGAGCGCACCCGCAGCCAGGGCCACGACGACGACGGATCGGCTACGGCGGGGGTGTCCAGCGGGCATGACCCGACCTCCAGTGACGAGCAGCCGTCGGGGTTGCGAGGGACCCCGACGCCGGTCGCACGGGTGGTGCGCCCCGGGGGACACCTCAGCCCGTGCCGGCCGGTTTTGTCAATGGGTGGACCGGTATCGTCCGCCCGCGGCGCATGCGGCCTCCGCAACCACGCTGGCGACGTCGTGCATGTGGACCGGTTGGGGGGCGCGAATCGCCGCGCGCAGCCGGTCCACTGCGGCTCTGGTCGTCTCGCCAGCGTCAGCGGGTCACCGAGAGCAGGGGGACGAGCTGCTCGGCGGCGGTGAGCGAGCCGTGCATGCCGACCAGCGAGAGCAGCTCGGGGCTCATCCGGCGCGAGTCGACCACGGCGACCGGCTCGCGGGCCGCCACGACGACGTCGCCGATGCGGGCCGCCATCTGCGCGGACACCGACGGGCCGAACCACCCCTGCCCGATCGCCTCGTCCCGGCTGACGACCCAGGCCAGGTGGGACAGCCGCTGCTGCCAGGCGGCGAGTACGTCGGCCGCCGCGCCCGCCCGGGTGTGGACGTAGACCGCGCGGGGCTCACCGGCGACCAACTCCACCCCGGCGTCCAGAGCCGGCGTGCGCGCTACGTCGTAGCGGGCGTGGTCGGGCACGTCGACCATGCCGTGGTCCCCGGTCACCAGCAGCAACCCGTCCGGAGGCAGGGCGTCGGCGAGCTGCTCTGCCAGCCGGTCAACATGCTCGAGCTGGTAGCGCCACGCGGGCGACTCGCACCCGGACGCGTGACCGGTCCGGTCGAGGTCCCCGAAATAGACATAGACGAGGGACCGGTCGCCCTCTCGCAGCGCGCCGGCCGCGGCGGCCACCCGCTGTCCCGGTGTCTCCGCGGCGAGGTAGCGGCCCCCGCGTAGAGCCGCCTCGGTCAGCCCGCTGCCGTTGAACGAGCGGGGACCAATCCGGCTCACCGACACCCCGCCCGCCACGGCCCGCTCGAACGTGGTGGCCTGCGGCTGAAGGGTCAGCGGGTCCACCGCAGGGTTCCAGGCCAAACAGTTCATCGGCCGGCCCAGCGCAGGCAGGTAGATCTCGAAGCCCAGCAGCCCGTGCTCCCCCGGGGTAAGCCCGGTCCCCAGCGACGCGAGGCTGGTCGCCGTTGTCGACGGGAAGCCGGCGGTCAGCTCGGCACCGGTAGCGCGCAGCCCGGCCAGGAACGGCGCATGGGCGGCGAAGCGATCCAGCAGCCCGGCGCCGAGGCCGTCGACCATCAGCACGCAGACCCGCGGCGCCGTCGGCAGGTCGAGCACGCCGGTTTGGTCAGGTGCGCCGGGTTGGTCAGGTGCGCCGGGTTGGTCAGGTGCGCCAGGTTGGTCAGGTGCCCCGGGTTGGTCAGGTGCCCCGCGTGGGTCACGCGCACCGAAGAGACCCAGGCCAGCGAGCACCGAGGGCAGCAGGTCCGAGAGCGACGCAACGCCGTAGCGCGGCAGGGTCGGCGCGGAGTCGACCGGCGCGGAGTCGACCGGCAGCGCCGTCACCGGGCCGTGGCGCGGGAGAGGCCGGCCGCGAAGCCGAGCATGCGCTCGACCGCCGCCGCACCCTCGGCGGCGGCGCTGACCCGCAGTGCGATGTCGTCGGCGGACGCCGAGCCGGTGTAGCCGTGGTCGGCGTCGCAGTCCGGGTCCGAGCAGGCCGCGGGCTCGAGGTCAATCCGGCTGACCGCCCCCCAGCCGATCGTGACGGTCACCTCGTCGGGAGTGCGGCCCACGGCGTAGCGGCGCGGGTTGACCACCACCCGGTTGATGACCACGGAGCGGACCGCCGACAGCGGCACCGTCTCGGTGGACGCGGTGACGAACGGCGCAGGGGTCAGCGGGTCGGCCGGGTGGTCGTCGGCGTGGCCCAGCACCAGCCGGGTCGGGGTCAGCACCAGAACGGTGATGTGGCGACGCACCTCATCGGAGTCAAACGTCGTCTCCTGGTGCACGACGAACGTTTCCATGCGCTCACCGGCCACTGCCGCGTCGACCGTGTCGGAGACCAGCTCGGGGTAGTAGCCCGCGTGGTTGATCGCTGCCCGCAGGTCTGCCAGCGTCGCGCTTGTGTCCGCCATGGGCACCATCCTTTCACCGGGAGCGGGTCAGGGACCGCCCACGTCCCCAACCGGCGCCAGCCCGGCGCCAGCCCGGCCCCAACCGGCGCCAGCCCGGCGCCACCCCCGCGCTCGCCCAGCCGCTCGCCCAGCCGCTCGCCCAGCCGCTCGCCGACCGCCAGCCCGGCGCTACCCCGAGAGCGCCCGCGGACCGCGGTCCGCGCGGACCCGCGGGTGGGCCAGCCGACCGGACGCGGAGAGGACGGCAACCCCGGAGACGCCCACGACCACCGGGTTGAGCTCCAGCTCGGCGACCTCAGGCAGGTCGTCGGCAAGGCGCGTCATCCTGGCCAGCAGATCCTCCAGAGCCGCCACATCGACCGGCTCGGCGCCTCGATGACCGAACAGCAAGGGCGCGGTCGCGACCGACCGGACCAGGGCCGAGACGTCGGCGTCGGTGAGCGGCGGGATGAGATAAGCCCGGTCGCCCATCAGCTCGGTCGCCACGCCCCCGAGGCCGAAGGACACGACGGGGCCGAACAAGAGGTCCTCCACCGACCCCACGACGCAGGCGACCCCGGTCGGGGCCATCCGCTGGACGATCAGGTGCGCGGCGGCCTCCGGACCGAGACGCTCGGTCATCACGGCGTGGGCGTTGCGCATCTCCCCCTCATCGGTGATGTCGAGGCGCACGCCACCGAGGTCGCGGCGGTGGCGCAGGTGCGGCGCCAGCGTCTTGAGCGCCACCGGGTAGCCCAGCCGGGCCGCGGCGGACACGGCCAGCTCGACCTGCTGGGCCGGCTCGCTCTCCCACAGCTCGATCCCGTAGGCCACCAGGATCGCGGCGGTGGTCGCGTGGTCGAGCTCGACCCCCGGAGCGCCCTCGGGCATCGCGGCGAGCGCCTCGGTGACCACGGCGCGGGCGGCGACCGGGTCGACGCCGGCTGGCTCGACGAGCGCGCCGGGCGGGGTGGCCCGCCACTTTGCGTAGTCCGTGACGCGGGCCAGCGCGCGAACCGCGTCCTCCGGCGTGGAGTAGGACGGCACCGCCAGAAACCCCTCGGTGGCGCGGAGCACCGCTGGCACCCCTCCCATCCCCAGAAAGGTGGCCACCACCGTCTTGGTGCCCAGCCGCGCCGCCGTGGCGAGCACCCGGGCGACGTCCTCGTCCTCGGCCACCAGCGACGGGATGATCTGAACGAGCACCGAGTCGACCCGGTCGTCGGCCAGCGCGCGGGTCAACGCCGCATCGAAGTCCGCCGGCAGGGCGGCGACCCCGAGGTCGACCACGTTGCCGACCAGGTCCAGACCGGCCTGCTCGCAGGCCTCGGCGGCGAGCAGGCCGAGGGAGTCGCTGTTGCCCAGGATGGCGACTCGTGGCCCGGCCGGCAGCGGCTGGTGGGCGACCAGCTGGCCGACGTCGAACATGTCGTGGATCGTGTCGACCCGGATCACCCCCGCCTGAGTGAACAGCGCGTCGATGGCCGCCGCCGGCGCCCGGGTCTCGCGCACGACATGCCCCTGCGGCGGGGCACCGTGGAACCGGCCCGACTTCACCACGATCACTGGCTTGGCTCGGGCTAGCCGGCGGGCGATCCGGCTGAACTTGCGCGCGTTGCCGACCGACTCGAGATAGAGCATGACCGCGTCGGTGCCCGCATCGTCCTCCCAAAACTGCATGAGGTCGTTGCCGCTCAGGTCGACCCGGTTGCCGGCTGAGACGAAGGTGGACAGGCCGAGGCCCCGGCGTACGACGCGTTCGAGCAGGGCGATGCCCAGGCCCCCGGACTGGGAGAAGAACCCGACCCGACCCGTGTCCGGCATGGTGGGCGAGAGCGAGGCGTTCAGCGACACGTCCGGCTCGGTGTTGATCAGGCCGAACGAGCTGGGCCCGACGACACGCATCCCGTTGGCCCGCGCCGCACGCACCAGGCGCAGTTGGCGGTCGCGTCCCGCCGGCCCGGTCTCGGCGAAGCCGGCGGACATCACCACCAGCCCACGCACGTTCTTGGCCGCGCAGCTGACCACGACGGCATCCACCTGCTCCGCTGGCACCGCGATCACGGCGAGGTCGACGTCGCCGGGAATCTCACCCACCGACGGGAAGCAGGCCATGCCGTTGACCTCGGTGGCATGCGGGTTGACCGGGTGGATCGCCCCGGTGAAGCCGCCCGCGACGACATGGCGCAGCACGGTGTTGCCGACGGATCTGGTCGTACGGCTGGCGCCGACGACCGCCACCGACCGCGGCCGCAGCAGCCGCTCCACCGAGCGGGCCTCGGCACGATGCTCCCGGGTCTGGGTCACGGCGGTCGACGTCTCGGTCGGAGCGAGGGAGAACTCGAGGCGGGTGACGCCGTCGTCGTAGTCACGCTTGACGACATAGCCCGCCTCCTGGAAGACGTTGATCATCTTGCGGTTGTTGGGCAGCACGTCGGCCACGAACCGGCCGATGCCGCGCTCGCGGGCCGCGGCCGCGAGGTGCTCGAGGAAGACCGAGCCGAGCCCCCGGGCCTGGTGGGCGTCCTCGATGACGAACGCGACCTCGGCCTCGCCCGGCGAGACCCGTTCGCAGCGCACGACGCCGATCATCTCCTCGCCGACGACGGCGATCAGGGCGATGCGGTCAACGTGGTCCACCCGGGTGAACCGCTCGACCTCCTTGTCGGACAGGAGCCGATGAAAGGCGAAGAAGCGGAAGTAGATGGTCTGGTCGGACAGCCGGGCGTGCATCCGCACCAGCCGATCGCGGTCGTCCGGTGACATGGGCCGTATGTGGGCGGTGCCGCCGTCGCGCAGGACGACGTCAGCCTCCCAATGGGCCGGATAGGGCTGCGCCATGGCTCCGAGGCTAGCGCTAGCCTGCGGGGCGTGCTGGACGTGCTCCCCGAGGTGTCCGACGCCCTCGCCGGCGGCCGGGCCGTCGTCGCGCTGGAGTCCACGATCATCAGCCACGGGCTGCCTCGACCGGACAACCTGCGCATCGCGCGCGAGATCGAGGCTGCCGTACGCCGAAACGGCGCCGTGCCCGCCACGGTCGCTGTCGTCTCCGGCCGGGCGCTGGTCGGGCTCGACGACGACGCGCTCACCCGCATCGCCACCAGCGACCGGGTCGTCAAGGTCAGCACCCGCGACCTGGCCGTGGTCGCCGCCCGCGGCGGCGACGGCGCGACGACGGTGGCCGCGACGTCCCACCTGTCGGCCCGGGCCGGGATCTCGGTGTTCGCGACCGGCGGGCTCGGCGGCGTGCACCGGGCCGCCCGCGACACCTGGGACGAGTCGGCCGACCTCTACGGCCTGGCCACCACGCCCGTCACGGTCGTGTGCGCCGGGGTCAAGTCGATCCTCGACGTGGCCGCCACGCTGGAACGTCTCGAGTCCCTCGGGGTCGCCGTTCTGGGCTACCGCACCGACACGTTCCCCGGCTTCTATCTCGCCGACTCGGGCCACCGCCTGGACTGGCGGGTCGACTCGCCCGAGGAGGTCGCCGCGGTGATGGCAGCCCGGTCCGCGCTGGGGACCGGGCGCGGCGCCCTCGTCGTCGCCAACCCCCTGCCCGCCTCCGAAGCGCTGGATCCCTCGATGCACGACCTGCTGCTGCACGGCGGCCTCGCCGCGGCGACCGCGGCCGGGGTCACCGGCAAGGCGGTGACGCCGTTCCTGCTGGACTACTTCCACCGGGAGAGCGGCGGGGTCAGCCTCAGCGCCAACATCGCTATCGTGCTGCGCAACGCCGCGCTCGCCGCCCGGATCTCGGTTGCCGCGAGCCACCCCGCCCGCTAGCCACAACCATGCCAACATGGCCGCAATGAGCGAGCCCTCCGGAGTGCAGACCCTGCGGGTGGTGGTGCTCGGCGACCTGATGGTGGACGTGCTCGCGGTCATGTCCGCGCCCCTGGCCCGCGGCAGCGACACGCCGGCGCGGGTGTCGACCCACGGCGGCGGGGCGGCGGCGAATGTGGCCGCCTGGCTGGCGTCCGACGGCGTCCCCACAACGTACGTCGGGTGCGTCGGCGACGACGCCCTCGGGCGGTCGGCGCTCACGACGCTGGCCGGCCAGGGCGTCAGCGTTCGGGCCGCCGTCAGCCCCGACCGCCCGACCGGAACCTGCGTCGTGCTGGTCGAGCCCGGTGGCGAGCGCTCGATGCTGCCCGACCCGGGGGCCAACGCGGCGCTGCGGCCCGAGGACGTCCCGCGCGAGGTGTTCCGGCCGGGAAGCCATCTGCACCTGTCGGGCTACACGCTGCTGCGTGAGGGTTCGCGTGCCGCCGGCCTGCGCGCGCTGGCGATGGCCCGCGCGGCTGGCATGACCGTGTCCGTCGACCCGTCCTCCGCCGCCCTGCTCCAGGCGGTCACCGCCGAGGGGTTCCTGGGCTGGACCCGGGGCGCGAACCTGTTGCTGCCCAACGGGGATGAGGCCACGGCGCTGACCGGCCGGGCCGACCCCGTCGAGGCGGCGGGCGCGCTGTCCTCGTCGTACGGCGAGGTGGTGGTCACCCTCGGCGCCGAGGGGGCATTGTGGCAAGGCGGCTTCATCTCGGCGCGCGGGCCGGCCGAGCGGGGCCTTGATGTGGTGGACAGCACCGGCGCCGGGGACGCGTTCGTGGCGGGGTTCCTCGCGACCTGGCTGCTGCACCCGGAGCCCGAGTCGGCGCTCGCCGCGGGAAACCGCCTAGCTGCTCGGGCCGTCCGCCGCCTCGGCGCACGTCCCTGAGGCAGGTCGCACACCATCCGTGAGGCAGGTCGCTCACGCCTCCGGGCGGCCATCGTTGCCGGGTCGCGGCAGGGGTCTTCCCGGTGGGGCATGATCGGGGGCGACAGAACCGAGGGAGGACGCGATGGGGTCGACCGAAACCGAGTCTTTCCGCGCGGCACGGAACCTGCTGCTGACCCACCGCGAGGACTACCAGGTCGCCTACGACTCGTTCCGCTGGCCCACGTTCGAGACGTTCAACTGGGGGCTGGACTGGTTCGACACGCTGGCCGCCGAACAGCCCGACACCCCGGCGCTGTGGATCGTCGGGGACGACCCGACCCGGCCCGAGGAGAAGGTCAGTTACGGCGAGATGTCGGCCCGGTCCGCGCAGGTCGCGTCCTGGCTGCAGCACCACGGCGTCGATCGTGGCGACCGGGTCCTGCTCGTGCTGGGCAACGTCGTGCCGCTATGGGAGGTCATGCTCGCGGCGATCAAGCTCGGTGCCGTCGTCATCCCGGCGACCACGCTGCTCGGGCCGCGCGACCTGGCCGACCGGGTCGAGCGCGGCCAGGTTCGCCACGTCGTGGCCGCCAGCGCCGAGACGGCCAAGTTCGACGACGTCCCCGGCGATTGGACCCGCATCGCTGTGGGAGAACCGGTGCCGGGCTGGCTGCGCTACGGCGACTCGGACCGCTGGCTGGAGACCTTCACCGCCGAGGTGGCGACCCGCCCGGACGAGACGCTGTTGCTCTATTTCACCAGCGGTACGACGGCCGCGCCCAAGCTGGTCGAGCACACCCATGTGTCCTATCCGGTGGGGCATCTGTCCACGATGTTCTGGATCGGGCTGCTGCCCGGCGACGTGCACCTCAACGTGTCGTCGCCGGGGTGGGCCAAGCACGCCTGGAGCAACGTCTTTGCGCCGTGGAACGCGGGCGCCACCGTGCTGATCGTGCACCAGGCCCGGTTCGCCGCAAGTCCGCTGCTGGACACGATGGCCCGCTGCGGGGTCACCACGTTCTGCGCGCCGCCGACGGTGAGGCGGATGCTGGTGCAGAGCGACCTGCGAGCGCATCCGGTGCCGTCGCTGCGCGAGGTCGTCGGTGCCGGCGAGCCACTCAACCCCGAGGTGATCGAGCAGGTGCGGACCGCCTGGGGCCTCACCGTCCGGGATGGCTACGGGCAGACCGAGACGACCGCCCAGGTCGGCAACTCCCCCGGCGCCGTGCTCAAGCTGGGGTCGATGGGCCGCGCGTTGCCCGGCTACACGATCGCGCTGGTCGACCTGATCACGGCCCAGCCCGGCGACGAGGGCGAGCTGTGCCTCGACCTGGACGACCCGCCGATGGGACTGATGGCGGGCTACCGCGACGACGCCACCCTGACCGAGGACGCGACCCGCGGCGGGCACTACCACACCGGGGACGTCGCCAGCCGCGACACCGAGGGCTACATCACCTATGTCGGGCGCTCGGACGACGTGTTCAAGGCCTCGGACTACCGCATCTCCCCCTTCGAGTTGGAGAGCGTCCTGATCGAGCACCCGGCCGTCGCGGAGGCCGCCGTCGTGCCGGCCGTGGACGCGCTGCGCCTGGCCGTGCCCAAGGCCTTCGTCGTCCTGGCCGCCGGCTACGAACCCGATGGCGACACGGCCTACGCCATCTTCGCCTACACCCGGGCGCACCTCGCGCCGTACAAGCGCATCCGCCGGCTCGAGTTCGCCGAGCTGCCCAAGACGATCTCGGGCAAGATCCGCCGGGTCGAGCTGCGCTCGGCCGAGCAGGAGCGCGAGGGCCGCGCCGTCGCGGAGTTCCGCGAGGAGGACTTTCCCGACCTGAGGGCGTGAGGACCGGACCTCGCCTCCCGGACCGGCCGGCCCCGAACGACGTCAATCCCACCCGCCAACCGACCGCCCCACCGGCCGACCGACCGCGAGGGAGAGGACCTCCATGCCTGAGCGTCGTGTCCGGGTGGCCTCCTCGATCGGTCTTCATGCGCGTCCGGCGATGATGTTCGCGCAGGCGGCGGCCGCGCAGCGGATCTCGGTGACCGTGGCCCGCCCCGGCGGCGCGCCCGTAGATGCGACCTCGGTGCTGCTGGTGCTGGCCCTCGACGTACGCCCGGGCGAGGAAGTCGTCCTCGCCGCCGAGGGCGCGGCGGCAGAGCAGGCGATGGACGCCCTGGCGGCGCTGCTCGAGAGCGATCTCGACCGGCGCGGCTGACCCGACCGAACCTGACCGGCCGACCACGCCGCCGGACCCCCCGCCCAGCCGCACCGACCGCCCGCTTCCCCGACCGACACCTCGACCGACGACCTGGAGCACGACTCGTGGCTCGCCGCAGCACCCCGCCCGCAGCACCGGACGATGCCGACTTCACCGAGCGCATCATCGACATCGACGTGGCCGCGGAGATGGAGGGCTCCTTCCTGGAGTACGCCTACTCGGTCATCTACGCGCGCGCACTGCCCGACGCCCGGGACGGGCTCAAGCCGGTGCACCGGCGGATCCTGTTCCAGATGGCGGAGATGGGGCTACGGCCCGATCGCGGCCACGTGAAGTGCGCCCGGGTGGTCGGCGACGTGATGGGCAAGTTGCACCCCCACGGCGACGGCGCGATCTACGACGCGCTGGTGCGCCTGGCCCAGCCGTGGTCGATGCGGCTGCCGTTGGTCGACGGGCACGGGAACTTCGGGTCGCTGGGCAACGACGACCCGCCCGCGGCGTACCGCTACACCGAGTGCCGCCTGGCGCCCGCGGCGCTGCTGATGACGACCAGCCTGGACGAGAACGTCGTCGACCTGCGACCCAACTACGACGACCAGACCTACGAGCCCTCGGTGCTGCCGTCGGCGTTCCCCAACCTGCTGGTCAACGGCGCGGCCGGCATCGCGGTCGGCATGGCCACGAACATGCCTCCGCACAACCTGGTCGAGGTCATCTCCGCGGCCCGGCACCTGATCACCCACCCGGGGGCGTCCCTCGACGCGCTGATGCGGTTCGTGCCCGGCCCG